>CAYFSR010000137.1:0-5465 GCA_964345785.1 uncultured Eubacteriales bacterium
TGTTGCTTATATCAAGCTTCCCCTTAATATCACCTATTGAAAGCTTGGTTGCCACAGCAAGAACTAAAGATTCTATTAGACCAGCTCCTAGAAACATAAGACCAACCAATATGCCTGCAGGTATAAAAGTAAGATAGTCTATAATGAAAATAAAAATAAATACATAAATCATTCGCATTATAGACGCCAACGTAACTACGGATGTAACTCTAAATCGTATGGCAATACCCTGAAAGAAATTTCGATATGTCACAGCTGCAGGGAAAAAGGTGAGTACGCCTAAAATTACAACAGTCTGATCCAGCACCTGGCCCTGCAGCCCCATCAATGCCGACAAGACCCAGCGAGCCATGCCTGAAATAACAGCTAAGCCCATTAAGATGGTGATTATTAGAGCATCAATTGTTACGAAACGCAATACTTTTTTATAGGTTTTAGAGCTTTTTACAAAGGTGACTACAGTCTGAGGGATCATGAAAACAGCACTCTGAAATAAGTTCATGAAGCTTTTCCCAACGTTGAATGCAGCTATATAAATATCCTGATGTGGCAGCCTTGCCAGTGCAGCGTTAAATAGAGTGTGTGTAAGTGATACAAGCACCGATGTCAGAGCTAGTGGTGTAAAAAACTTAAACTGATCAAACAAACTATAATAGATTCCCAAATTTTTCTTAAAATCATTCGATTTATCAGACAATAGAACCATTCACCTCATTAGCAAAACAGCAGGCAGCCGTCATCCATTTGATTTAGCTGTCTGCTGTAATATTTTCAACAAGTAAATAAATTAAACTAGTTCTGCTCCCCGCTTCAAAGCTTTCTCATTGATGGAAATCAAATTCTGTTTGGAGGGTCCCAGTACGTTTTTCAATGCCTCAATAATGGATTCTGGTGAAACTCCTCCGCCTACCTTCGCCAGATAAGCACCTAACATGACTGAGTTTGCAACTCTCTTGTTACCTAGTTCTTCAGCAATTTCATTCGCAGGAATATAAAAAACCTGAATGTCATCCCGAGTAGATTTTCTAGGTATCAGTGAGCTGTTTATAAACAGTAAGCCGCCAGGTACTACTGCATCTTCAAACTTATCCAATGAAGGGCTGTTTAGTGCAATAACTGTAGAGGCTTGAGTGACTATAGGAGATCCAACCTGTTCATCAGAAATGATGACATTGCAGTTTGCAGTTCCGCCTCTCATTTCAGGGCCATATGATGGCAACCAGGAAACGTTCCTTCCTTCTAGCATGCCCGCATAAGTAAGTTGCTGGCCCATGGACATTACTCCCTGCCCACCAAAACCCGCGATAATGATTTCTTGCAACATATCACTCTGCCTCCTTCTTAACGCCTAAAGGATAATAGGGAATCATGTTATCTACTACCCAGTCCAAGCTTTCCTTAGGTGACAATCCCCAGTTGGTTGGGCAAGTAGACAAGACTTCTACCATGGCAAATCCCTTACCTGCAAGTTGGTATTCAAAAGCTTTCTTAATAGCCTTTTTAGCCTGTCTAATATGCTTGATATCATGAACGGATACCCTTTCGATATAAGCAACGCCTTCTAAAGTAGCTAGCATTTCGCTCATTCGAATTGGATAGCCTTCTGTTTCTGCTTTTCTGCCATAAGGTGAGGTGGTTGTAACCTGGCCCAACAAAGATGTCGGGGCCATCTGACCACCAGTCATTCCATAAATGGCATTATTGATAAATATTGTGGTTATTTTCTCGCCACGGTTAGCTGCATGAACGATTTCAGCGGCACCTATGGAAGTTAAATCTCCATCTCCCTGATAGGTAAATACAACCTTGTCAGGATGAACTCTTTTTACCCCTGTTGCAACTGCCGGTGCACGGCCATGAGCGGCTTCTTGCATATCACAGTTGAAATAGTCGTAAGCAAATACAGCACAGCCTACTGGAGCGATACCTATGGTATCTTCTCTGATATTTAATTCGTCCATTGCTTCAGCAACTAAACGATGAACAATACCATGGGTACAGCCAGGGCAGTAATGCATTGGCTTGTCTGTTCTTCATTACCCTACCCCTCCTCTAATTTTTTGTATCCCTGACAGGATATCATCTGGATCTGGCATCATACCACCGGTTCTGCCATAGAAATGTGATGGCTTCTTACCACCAATTGCCAAGGTTACATCCTCAACCATCTGACCCATACTCATCTCTACTGTCAAAAATGCTTTTACATGATCTTTTTCCGCATAATTACGGATAGTATCAGTTGGAAAAGGCCATAGGGTAATCGGTCTTATTAAACCAAGTTTAATACCTACCTGCTTTGCCTTGTCGATTACGCTTCGAACAACACGGGAAGTAGTTCCGTAAGCACAAATAATAACCTCTGCATCTTCACAATTGTAGCATTCAACCATAGTTTCATTGGCCTGAATTGCTTCATATTTCTTATACATCTTGTGAACATGATCTTCCAGTTCCTGGGGATCAATAAACAAAGAGTTGATTATAGCTCGAGGTCTATCTCCCTTCCAGCCAGTAGTAGCCCAGTCTTTAGCTGGTAGTTCTCTACCCTTTCGTTCACGGAATTCAACAGGTTCCATCATCTGTCCCAGCATACCGTCTCCTAGAATCATAACAGGATTACGGTATTGGTCCGCAATATCGAAGCCTTCTTGAACCAAGTCAACCATTTCCTGAATTGTAGCAGGTGCAAAAACAACTAAATGGTAGTCTCCATGGCCGCCTCCCTTAACAGACTGAAAATAGTCTGATTGAGCCGCTTGAATGCCACCTAGACCAGGACCACTTCGAACCATGTTGACTATTAGACAGGGTAGCTCAGCCCCTACTATATAAGAAATACCTTCCTGCTTCAGGCTGATGCCCGGGCTGGAAGAAGATGTCATAACACGAGCACCGGCACCTGCTGCACCGTATACCATGTTAATAGCTGCTACTTCACTTTCTGATTGTATAAAAGAACCGCCTACCTGGGGCAATCTTTTTGCCATATAGGCCGGGATTTCATTCTGTGGTGTAATGGGGTATCCAAAGAAATATTTGCAGCCTGCTTGAACAGCAGCCTCAGCAATGGCTTCGTTCCCCTTCATTAATACTTTTGACATTTAACTCCCTCACTCTCCTTACTTCTCAACTTCTATAACAACATCTGGACACATCATCGCACAAAAAGCGCAGCCGATGCATTTATCCATTTCCTCCACCGTTGCAGGGTGATAACCTTTTTTATTAATTCTATCTTTAGCCATAAGCACTATGTTTTTCGGACAAACGGAAACACAAAGCTCACAGCCCTTGCAACGATCTTCGTCAAACGTGACTCTTGCCATACTAGAAACCCTCCTTTGCTAAGCATACTGATAATCTTTTTATTGTGTATATACATATCTTTCAATGTAATCTATCTTTCAATGCCATCCATATATATCTAAATGTCATCCAGAACGCAGTGAAGGATCTTTTCCATACATTACCAGGGAGGCTTCATATATATAGATATGGGATACAGTTCCCCTTCCAGGTTGTCCGGTAGCTGATCCAACAATTCTTTCAGGCCGGTAATGTATGAGATAGGTATATCTACAGACTGTGAAATATCCTTTATTAAGGTATTTCCTTCTATTATATCATATATTGTCGTTTCATAGGACAAATTTGTATTGTTTATTAAATCAGTAACCTTTAGCCTGGACTTAACCTGGATTTCCTGCATCATATCCAATATATCTTCTCTTGTGGCAGACATCGGCCTTTTCGTATTTATTACATAATACATTCTGTAGGGCTCTTTCTGAAAGTGAGGAAAATATTGACCTAAAGCCCTAGCACCAACTTCATCTCCACCCACATCAAATATTACCTTTGCAGATTTATCAGCAAATACAGAATAAAGCTCAGCTGGCAAAGAAGGAACATCTACAGTAGTTGCAGCAAAGTTCGGTGAGATTAACTTAACACCTTGAGCTTCTAACTGATCTTTTACCTCTGTTGATCGAAAAAAAGGATTTACTATATCTAAATCTACCAATATGGTTTTATTACCGGATTTTGCGCTGTTAATTGCATAATTGACGGCGATTTCAGTTTTCCCACTGCCAAAATGGCCGGTAAATAATATAAGTCGTTCTGAATTCATCTTCACACATCCTTTTAGATGATTAGTATTTCTCTGGTGAAACAGATTCTTCGCTACGCTCTGAATGACACAAAATAGATTCTTCACTGCGTTCTGAATGACATTTGTTTGTCATCCTGAGTGCAACGAAGGATCTTACTCTCATGGAAGCAAGAGAACCGTCCCCCTGCTTCCCCCAACGAAGGATCTTATCCTGTTCAATTAAATTACATGCCCCAATTGCGGTAAATACTATCCCGCTTTTCAATCTCCAAATTCCCGCTGCATATATCCCTTAGTTTTCCTGTCAAACCATCCCAATCTAGGTTTGTTAGCAGCCGAATGTCAACCATTGCTCCATAGGTCATATCTTCGATTTCAATTCCTGGTTGCCTTAGAAAATGCTCTACACTACCCAATTGGTTATAGTTTATAGTAATTATACCCCGGCTGCTGAGCTCCATCTTCACTACACTGGCTTCATTAATCGCCTCTACAGTTGTTCGAGTGTATGCTCGAACCAAGCCCCCGGCTCCCAACTTGATGCCCCCAAAATACCTTACTACTACAACTAACACGTTTTTCAGTTCTTTTTGCAGTAACACCTGTAAAATGGGCATTCCGGCTGTACCCCCTGGTTCTCCATCATCTGAAAAACGTTGAAGCAAGCCATCCAAACCAATTACTGCACCATAACAATAATGAGATGCATTGGGATACTTTTCTCTAGCATCGTCTACACACAAGGTAATTTCCTCTTCCGAAGTCAGAGAATAGGTCAGTCCAATAAACCTGGATTTCTGTATGACCACTTCCTGCTCTACATTCTTCCCTATAGACAGATATTCCATCAACTGACCTCCTCACTATCTGCTTACAAACTTGCTTCTAAAAACTCGATAAGCAAGCTTAATCACCATCTTCGCCCCAGCCTAAGATTTTGTCATCAGAATTAAGGGTCTTAAACTGAGATTTATATAATCCGGAGTAGACTCCGCCTATTTCCATCAGCTCTTCATGAGATCCTTCTTCCACTATGCCCTCTTCTGTAAGCACCAAAATGCGGTCTGCATTTTTTATAGTAGACAGCCTATGAGCTATGATCAAAGAAGTTCGACCATGAGATAATTGCTCTAGGGAGCGTTGAATCTTGATTTCAGTCTCATTATACAATGCTGAAGTAGCTTCATCCAATAGTAGTATCGGAGGATTCTTCAAGAAGACCCGCGCAATAGAAATACGTTGTTTTTGTCCTCCAGAAAGGCGAAGACCACGTTCCCCCACCTGAGTATCATATCCATCTGGTAAGGTGCTGATAAAGTCGTGGATATTGGCTCTCCTTGCAGCTTCC
>CAYFSR010000138.1:0-5455 GCA_964345785.1 uncultured Eubacteriales bacterium
AATGCAGATACAGGATATGGTTAAGCTTATTTATCAGAATGAGTTTGGCGGCGGGCATTTCATTTCTGATGAGAAGGAGAGCCTGAAACGTTTATCAGCTGAGTTAACGAATATAATGAGGAAAGTAAATGAGGCACACCATACTGATTTATTCACTAGAATAGGTAATGGGCTTTGCCGATTAGATATAATTAAGGCGAATAGTATAGGGCTGGATTCCTCGACAATAAATAAATTCTTTGTTAACACGGCTAATGTCTCTAAGGGAAGCACAGAAGAATTTGAGAAAAAACTTGAGATATTAAGGGGTTGTTGTAGTGGTGGACTTTTACCCTTTACAGATAGAGAGCTGGATGATTATCTAGAAGATTACAAAGAAAAAGGTTACCCGGCAGTTAGCCATAGTGAAACCTATCGAATTAATTATCAGCCTGCTTATAGGATTGTGAAAGAAGAGTATGCAAAGTATTATAGTGTCTTTACCGCTATAGATGAGCTTATGAGGTCAGAATCAGAGCAGCTAACTGTTGCTATCGATGGAAATAGCGGATCAGGTAAAAGCTCTCTAGCAAATCTGCTGGAGAATGTCTATAATTGCAACCTATTTCACATGGATGACTTCTTTCTTACTCCAGATCTAAGAACAGAAGAAAGGTTATATGAGGCTGGAGGAAACGTAGATTATGTGCGGTTCTATGATGAGGTTATAAAGGGTTTAGAATCAGGGAATGAGTTCTCATACCGAAAGTTCGATTGTCAGCTTCTAGAGTTTATCCCCGCAGGTCCGGTGAAGCCAAAGAAACTCAATATAGTAGAAGGCTCATATAGTATGCATCCTCAATTGATTAATCATTATGACTTAAAAATATTTCTAGAACTAAATGAATCCGAACAGAAAAAGAGAATCCTGGCTAGGAACGGTCCAGAGATGTATGAAAGATTTATTAATGTGTGGATTCCTTTAGAGGAGAAATACTTTAAAGAGTTGGGTATTAAGGAAAAATGTGATTTGGTTATTTCTATCTGATGCAGATAAACAACGAGGATCCCAGTAAAATCCTTGTTGTTTTTTAAACTGAAAAATGTTTAATATTTTATTAAAAGCACTTGCATATACCCTCGGGGCATATGTTAGATTTGACTTGCGACGAAGTTCGATTGTCTAATATGAGCGATCACGGGGGTTGGTATGATATGAAAATCAAGGAAGTATCAGAAATTACAGGGCTAACGGAAAAGACAATTCGCTATTATGAAGAAAGGCAGTTGATTTTTCCAGCTGCTACGGAAATTAACGGAAGGAACTTTCGATCCTATTCTGAAAAGGATGTGGATACCTTAAATATGATAGCAGCGCTCAGAAAACTGGACTTTGGGGTTGCTGATATTATTGTGATGCGGGATGAGCCGGAAAGAATTCCTGAAATACTTGCGGAATATCAAGAAAAAACGGAAAATGACCAGCAATTCAAATCAAAAGTACTGGAACAGTTGAACCAAGTTGATTATCAGTCAATCCGTTCTATAGAGGATTTAGCCAGCCAGCTAATGGAGTCTGCCACAGACAGAGATTTACCGGTAGCAGATACGGAGCTGCAGTTTTATAGAATTGACGGGCTGACCAGGGAGGAAATGGACAAGGAAGTAGAAAGCTATTATAAACAATTGTCCTTGGATCATATTGAAAAGAATAAAAAGAAAATCAGGAACACAAGGATACTTTTTGCTATCTCTATTGGTTTGTCAATCATCCTAGGACTATTACTATGGAGAAATACATATTACCTAGGATATATTCCGGCCTATCAAGATATACTTGGCTGGAGGATGTTATTGATTCCCCTGTTTGCATTGTTGATAGTAGTTACTGTCTACACACTAATTAAAATGACCAGCAAAAATAAGAAACAAGGTGAAGACGGGGTAGCTGCAGCCAGTTTGATAGGTTTTCGATATACCTCACTGGTGCTGATCTGCAGCCTTATAATAGGAATTTTTGTGTCGATTCGAAGCTTCAATAGCTTGGAAAACCTTCGTATGGATACTAGTGCTGTTGCCATGCAGGAATGGTATGGTTTATATAGGATGACCGATCATGTACAGAAGCGTTACTTTGATTCCGAAGAAGATATGACAGGGAATTGGGGATTTGGGCTTTATGTAAACCAAACCTGCTATAGATACCCAAATAAAGACCGACTTAATACGAAAATGTATGATTTACTAATATGGAGCTATGATTTGATATACAGGGAGTTGACTTGGGGAGAATCCAAGGCTAATGCTGAGGAGAAAGAGCAGCTGCATCAGTTGCTGAAGGAAATCAATGAAGAATTAATGGAACTCAGCCGAAATATCATGGACAGACCTGATTTAGCAGAATTAACCCGGTTTGACAACGCAGACGCTATAGCTCTACGACAGCAGATTAACGATATGGTAGAAGGGTATAACGAACGGACTGAGAGGCTGTTTCAGTCGATCAATAGATGAGCTAACAAAGCACTCCCAGATATGAGAATTATAATACCGGGAACTAACCTCATATAAATGATAGTCAAGATGGGGGAGGTTTACTCATAGCCACCAACTGCTTCTGGCAGTTCTTTGTATTCTTCCAGCGGAATTGAAAACCCACCTTTGACATATTACTTTAACCCCAGCTCAGTATAATTGGTCAGATAGTTATCTAAATTCTTAGACAATAATTGTCCGCGGACCGGCTTGTAATATTCACCATTGATCTCGGTTAATATCTGCTGTTCGGATGTTTCATATAAATTTACAGTTATATTATCATCTCCAGATCTGCCAAGTATTGCTGTCAAGACCAAATTACTGTTTCCAGCCTCTGTTTTCTCTGATCGGTAGTATGAAAGAATCTGGAGCAAGGCGCCTCTGGACCAGGCGGGTTCTTCGCATACAACCTCATCACCTTTGACATGATCTTTCAGATACAGATAGGTGATTTCTTCTTCGTTATAAGGAATTAAGTCAACTAAACGGGGATAAGGGCTCCCTTGGTCATATAGAGTTTGAACTGCAGCTTCCAGTTCTTTAGATATAGGAACAAAACCGCCAAATGTATATGCCCATCCTGGACCCTCCAATAATGGATATACTTGCATGTGAAGAGCTCTGCCATCTGCAAAAATCAAGTTAATTGGTATCCGATTTATGGCACTATAGTACTCGTAATTTCGCTCGCCATAATTCAGTAAGGACAAGCCAGGCAGCTCTTCATTAAGAACAGCTAACAAGTTTTCATCAGTTGAATCAGCCATCCATGATCCATTTTCCGTGTCCCTAAGTTCAACTGAAACTATTTGAGGGTCACCAGACCGCATGTTAAAGACATCTGATAGTGACAAATTTAGTGGTTCATCTATGCTTAATACCAGTTTACGCTGGCGATGGAATACTTGATATCTGTTGTGGAAATAAACCAGGATTGCGCTGCTGGGATCAACATTCCTTATTTCAAAGATTTCTGTACCGACATCGTAAGTGCTGGAGAAGTCTGGAGGCAAACCTGTATACTTTTTACCCTTAAGATCAAGGGTTACTTCACCCAGCTTTTCACCCTTCAGTGCTTTATAATCTGTACTATCAGATAATCCCATAGAATATTCATACCATTCACTAGGTTCATATGCATAACCATCCATGTAAACAACTGATATATAGCTCGCCTCTGATTGGCTCTCTCCTTCAATAACTTCAAATTCTTCAGTTTCATCATTAATTACCTGAGGCTTTTCCGTTTTATTACTAACTAGATCTGGTGGGTTGAGAATATCCTGCTTATTCCATAAGGTAGGAAGCTGGGTGACTCCAATATATCCAACCAGACTCAATACTATTAAAGCTGACACTAAACGCACTAAATAGAAGTTTCTCTTAGCATGCCTGTTATTTATAGAAGAATCAAGTTTTGCTTGGAAGTCTTCTCCGGCTTTAATCTTATTCATGGCGGACCGATATGTTTCCTTATTCATCATAATCCTCCTTAAGAGTTTTTTTCAAGATTCCTCGTGCTCGATGGAGTTGTGATGCTATGGTTGATTCCTTAATCCCTAATAGAGCACTTATTTCTGATACATTGTAGCCTTCGTAATAATATAGGTGAATTACACTCCTATATTTGACAGGAAGTTCTTGTACAGCATTTAACACATTGCTTTCTTCAGAAGTGAATGAGGGGAGTTCACTTCCATCCAAAGCCAAAGGCTGTGTTCTAGGAAACCAAGAGGATCTAAGCCGGTTTTTACATAGGTTAATAGCAACACGCAGTAACCAGGCTTTCTGGTGTTCTTCGCTTTGGAATGATGGTTGCTTTTCCATGAGTTTAATGAAGGCTTCTTGAGCAATTTCCTCTGCATCATGGATATTTTTCATGTAGGTAAAGCAAACCCGAACCAACATATCAGCATACTTGGTGACTGTCTGGGCAAGCGAATCGTTCGTACGCAACGATTCATCCATCAAAACACCCCCTCACTAGTAATACAATCTGAAATGGCTAAATATTGCATATGATTCAATTTTTATTTTTAATATTTTTAATATGAGTTAATATTGAGGATTACACTAAGAGCTTTTCAAAAAAACGCCTTCTTTTTGCCTTCAATTCTCCAATTGGTGAAATGTTTAGATTTTTAAACATACTTTGCAATATGGTATCTGCTTCTTTAACCTGCTCAAGCTCCCATTCCAACTCATAATCAAAGATGCCTAAGTATGCATTGACATCTAAAAGTAATGGAGGCAAATTCTCATTTACCACAAACGAAAATCTAGCTGTACGCAGGTGGCCATAGCAAGTCAAGTCCATTGGTTGAAGCTTGTGCTTATTTACCATATCAGCGAAGATCTCTGACATGGTACTGGCGGATAAACCATTTTTAATATAGTGAAAAGCTTCTTCACTGCTAATATTTTCATTATACTCATAACTGTTCTGTACGGTATCAGTTGTTGTGTCTGAAATGGGTATCTTGCAGGTGATTTCTGATTTCTCGCCCTTTAACCTAATGCGAATGTTGATAGGGGATATCTCTAATGGTGATTCTGATGAGGCAAAATAATAATTAACCTGTCTTGTTAAGGAAGGTTTGCTTGATTGCTTCATTATGTAATGATATAGAGACCGAAAATCTTGCTTGCTTAGTAAATACTTAAGCTCTGTTTCGATATTGGACAAAATCCTTTAACCCCCTAAGTCTTTTCTTTGCTGTTGGCTTCATTCTATCATTACAAGGATCTATTTTCCATATGAATTCTATATTACATAAAAATTATGCTTCTTAATGCTGCTATTCAAAGGTGACAATAATAAATTACATGTAACGAGCCTTTCTCCTGAATTACAACTGAATTCATCTGAGGCTTACAAATCGATACCCTTCTTCTTGAAGAGTTTCTATGATAATAGGAAGGGCTTCTATTGTGGCTT
>CAYFSR010000139.1:0-353 GCA_964345785.1 uncultured Eubacteriales bacterium
TTGCAGAGGTAGAAACCATCATAGTTCCAACAAAGGAAGAGGTTGACAGTACGAATTATAATTCTGGGGGATACTCAGCTAACGTATCACCAATTTCTCAATTCTATGACAAGGACGGCAATTTGAATATAGCTTATGACGGTGAGACCTCTTTTTACATAACAATTTTAAATTCCAAGGGAGAAGTAAGCCAAACAATACCAATTCAGAAGCGATATCCACTTTTAGGTGGAGTGGCTTATGCAGATGGCTATTATTATGTGGTATATGGAAATGAGAACACAACCGATGACACCAGTAAAGTAGTTATGAGTGTTGCGAAATATGATAGTAACGGTGCTTATGTTACAGAG
>CAYFSR010000139.1:363-5453 GCA_964345785.1 uncultured Eubacteriales bacterium
AAGCTTCCATTTCGAAGTGGTAACTGTAGCATTACCATTCAAGAAGGAGACCTTGTATGTAGTTACGCAAGACAAATGTATTCGAAACATCAGTCAAACCATGTGCTTTATGTTGATATCAATCAGATGAAAAAAATATCCACAGCTCCAAGTTATACCAGCCACTCTTTTGACCAAAGAGTCATTGCCACTCAGGATGGTTCTTATTTGTTTGCTGATCATGGAGATGCATATGGGAGAGGGTTTAATATAACAAAGATATCAGCAACCTCCAACGATATTTGGTCCAATGAAGAACTCGTATCGTTTCATTTTCGGGAAGGATCCAATCGAGATCATGGTTATAATGAGACCTATGCTCAGTTAGGGGGAATCGCAGAGTGTTCTACTGGTTATGTGCTTGTAGGAAGTTCAGAGAAGACATTATCGGTAGAGGTCGCTCCTACGAATAATGAATATCGTGGACATAGCGAAGCAAGGAATCTATTCCTACAGATTCTGAAAAAGGATTTTAATTTGTATGAAGATTCAGATTGTTATGCTGTATCAGGTACCACACGTAAAGCAACAGGATCAAAACCAACCAAAGACCAAATTATTTCTAGATGAAAACACAGTGGATTATGGGGTCATATGGCTCACAGATTATTCTGATGAATACTACTGTGCAAGTCCCAAAGTTGTTGTGACTGAGGACGATGAGATTGTTGTACTATGGGAAAAGCTTCAGTATTCAGATGATAGTATCATCGATTCTTATATTATGATTCTTGCTAGTGATGGAACGGTCATTCAGGAGGCAACAAGCTTAGGTGGAGTTCGATTGGATTCGGATGAAGATGTTCTCTACCGTGGAGGCACCCTTGTATGGACAACCAATCCATCAGATGATATGAGTACTAGCTTACAAGTCCATAGCTTGAAGCTCAGTAGCTATGTGACACAGAAAAAATTAAAAGACCTTACCTTTAAAAGCGTAAAAACCAAAACATATTCAGAGCTGGGAAAAACGCTTGATTTTACCATCAAAGATGGCTCAAAGATACTTGTGAAGAATGTGGACTATAGCATTTGCTTTTTAAAGTATCCTTATTATGCAGGGGAATGGAAGGTAGTTGTGACAGGAAGGGGCCGGTATACTGGAAGCAAGAAGCTAACAATTACGGTGAAGCCTTCCGAGCCAGTCATTTCTTCTATCAAGAGCAAATCAAAGGGAGTACTGAAAGCAGAGATCAACAATGATTGCGGTGAAGAGGGATTCCAGTGGCAATATTCTACCAGTAAAAACTTCAAGAGCAATGTGAAAAAGTGTGATGACTGGGGTTATTTTAGTCAATCAGGTTTGAAAAGTGGTGCAACCTATTACGTGCGTTCCCGTGGTTATGTAGAAGTTGATGGAAAACGTATCTATGGAGCATACAGTGACGTTGTTAAGGTGAAAATAAAATAGAGCCGGAATGAGTAAATAGAATAAATCATAGGTATAAACAAACTTAGAACAACTGTAATTAGTCCTGCAACTCCAATGGCAAGACCACTCATAGCACCCTCTGTTTTGCCCATCTCTAGTGCTCTTGAGGTACCAATGGTATGAGATGCTCTTCCCATTGCAATTCCCTTTGCGATACTATCATCAATGTTGCACGCCTTTAAAATCGTTGGCATAATAATCGCTCCGCCAATTCCTGATATCATAATTGCGATCATAGTAACTGTCTGTACCCCACCTAAGGTTGCAGAAATCTCAATTCCGATTGCTGTTGTTACTGACTTCGGAACGAGTGAGATCGTAAACACCTCGTCAAGTCCAAATAATTTAGAAAATACAAGAACGCAGAAAAGAATCAAGACAAAGTAGATATGCGAAAAGAATTTCTAAGCTGTCAAAAGACGCCACCAAAGAAAATCTAAGTTTCACACTGGAAGAAAGCGAAAAGTATGCTTTCTTCATGGCCTTGTTTGTGATGCTACAAGCATCATGTCGACAAGTGTTCAAACAAAAGAAAACCTCAGGATCAATCCCCCCTTCAGCTAACAGCTTTTTCTAAGGCTTGAATCTTTCTGAGGTTTTTCATGTGTTATTACTTATTTTTTCTTTGCTTTTTTCTGAGAACGAATTGGAGATTTCTTCGCTTACGTAGTTATAAGGTACTATTTTGTATTTGCTTTTTATAATAAAAGTGATATTATTATGATAAAGGAGCATATAAAAATGATGTATTCAGCATTATTTTCTATATTATTCATTTCTGTATGTATAATATCGTTGATTATAGCGATATTAGTAATAAAAAGCAATTTTAAAGCATCGGTTAGCCGATGCTTCTTAGCTTTGATTATATCTATAAATTTTTGGTCGGCTGGACTAGGCATTGCCAATATTGCACCGGATGTAGAGACATGCGAATTATGGAGACGTGTTTCAGCAGTGGGATGGGGAACAGCATATGCCATTATTCTACATTTCATATTAATATTTACAGGCTATATAACTCTGTTGAAAAAGAGATGGCTATACATAATTCTATATCTTCCTGCGGTTATAACAGTGCTGGCTTTCGCTATTCCCAATGGCCTTAACCCAAACACTTATCAGTTGATTCAGACTGATTTCGGCTGGGTTAATGTGGCCGGTATTGCTGATTATAATATATGGGATTGGATATTTTTATTTTACTATGTCGGGTATACGGTTATTGGCCTAGTGCTTATCCTGATATGGGGTATAAAGTCATCTGACAGAAATATCAAAAAACAGTCAAGGTCACTATTTTTATCTTTTACAGCCGCATTAGTTATCGCATCATTGACAGATATGCTATTAGGAAACACATTTGCAAGGCTTCCTCAAATTGCACCAATCATATTAATTATTCCGATAGTTACAATTTATCGGATTATAAAAAACCATAGCTTTATCATATCTAAACCTATCGGCAAAATGGGCAGTTATACTCGTATATTTTTATGTGTAATTATATATGTGCTTTTTATGTTTTCTCAGATTGTTTTATCAACTGGGAGAATTACAGCAAGCTCACAGGTAATACAGCAGTCAACAGCTTTGGGGATAATTACACAGCTTCAAATGATCATTGTCATATATCTGGTATTAAAAGAGAACATTCTGGGATATATTGCAGCTATACTACTTAATATTGTGAGTATAATTAGTTCGATAAGCGCTATTATTAGAACTGGAACAACATCACCATTACCGGGAACAATATCTTATATAGCCACGATTTTGATTGCTATTCTTATTAATGACTATAAAAAGAAAACAGCCGCTAATATTCTAAAGATTGATAATCAAAGATTAAATCTAGAGGAATCAGAGAAGAAATTATATTATATGGCTTATTATGATTCGCTTACTGGCATTCATAATAAAGATTGGTTTATAGATAACCTGAAGAGAACAATAGAAATTGCAAATAATAATAAAATGTTAGGTATTATATTTGCTGATATCGATTCATTTAAGGCGGTAAATGATACAATGGGACACTCGGCTGGGGATATAGTATTGCAACAAATTTCTAGTAGGCTCTCTTCATGTATAAGGCCAGGGGATGCTATTGCAAGATTTGGTGGAGATGAGTTTTTGATTATGATATCAAATCTAAATAGTATTGAGGAGCTATATGAAATAACCGACAAAATAATGAATAAATTCAAAAATCCTGTTTTAGTTCAAGAAAAAGAACATTTTGTAACCACCAGTCTTGGCGTATCTGTCTATCCAACTGATGGTTTAGATAGTGAGACCTTGATTAAGAATGCGGATATTGCTATGTATCTGGCAAAGAATCAAGGAAAGAATAAGTGCATTTATTGTTCAACTGATATAAAGAATGATACTATTATGAAAATGAAATTAACTAATAATTTATATAGGGCACTTGAAAAAAATGAATTATTTCTACATTTTCAACCGCAGGTAAAAGCAGATACAAAGGAAATCATCGGATTTGAGGCACTTCTAAGATGGAATAATGATGAATATGGGATTGTTACACCAAATGTATTTATTCCGATGGCCGAACAGACAGGTATGATTATGCCTATTGGTTTATGGGTTTTGCAAACTGCATGTGAACAGCTTCAAAGCTTTCAGAGACTCTATAATAAAAACCTTACAATGTCAGTGAATTTATCGCTGGAGCAATTGAGAGATAATGATATTGTTGATAAATTCAGTAAAATAATTAAGGATACTGGTGTTAATATTAATAACATACAGGTTGAGATTACTGAAAGCATAGCATTTAATGAGGATACTCATGTACTAGAACGGGTTAAGGAACTTAAGGAACTTGGTATTTCAGTATCGATTGATGACTTTGGTACAGGGTTTTCATCCTTGTCTAGGCTCAAGACCTTCCCTATTGACTTGTTAAAAATTGATATTGACTTTGTTAGAGGAATATCCTCTGGCTCAGAAAAGGATATGGCTATAATTAAGAGTTTAATTCAGATTTCTGAAAATCTAAAAATTGATGTACTTGCTGAAGGAGTTGAAACAGAAGAACAGTATGAATATCTCAAGGATAATGGGTGTGGTATTATGCAGGGCTACTATTTTTATAAGCCTATGGCAGCAAGTGATATAGAAAGACTATTGTCTTATATTAATTCTTAATTTTCTATTCTAATTCCTCCAGAGCTTGCCTTGGCAGTAATACTTACCGTAGGGTTATCACCTATATTTGCAATTGCCTGGTTGCCTCTTTCGTTCTTTTGGGTAGCAAAATTCGTCCTAATCCCTCCTGAAGCAGTCTGAGCGGTTAAGTTGAATTGCAATGATGATGCAGCTAAATCTAGATTACCAATGAAGTATTCGGGTATTTCTACTACCAGCCTTTCATCATATACTCCAAAGAAATTGAATACTCTTAATTGAATATCTTTTTTTATATAAATATGAATACCATCACTTGAGGTTGAGACCTGAAACAATTCTTCGTCATTTATATCCAAGCTACCATACTGGCTGACCTTAATCTTATCACCATCTGTTTTAAGTATATGAATACTTTGTCTTGTGGTTTCTATTGTAATATTTTCGGTATTACCAAGTGATACTT
>CAYFSR010000140.1:0-5332 GCA_964345785.1 uncultured Eubacteriales bacterium
GCCGATGGTACTTGGTGGGAGACCGCCTGGGAGAGTAGGTCGTTGCCGGATCAAAGAAAAAGCACTCATTATCTATTAAAGATATTTAGTGCTTTTTCTTTTAAATATTTGTAAAAATGATACAGAATTCATTTCTGATAATCTGCAAGTGAGTACGTATAATCTGCCCTATTCCTGATTAACATTGTCAACTGGAACCTGCCTGCTGATATTTCTAAAATTGATGCAGAATTCATTTTAAAATCTTAGAAGCTAAAAATAATAAACTAAACTAAACTAAATTAAATTATTTTAATCATTAAATTATTTTAATCATTGACATTTATTTAACGATGATTTATACTCTGTATATGAACATGTTCATATACAGGTAGGGGGCAAATTATCATGGCAAAACAGATTCCAAATGCCAAAGAGAAAATCTATTCTATTAGCAAAAAATATTTATTTGAAAAAGGTTATAAAGGGCTTACTCTACGACAGGTAGCTGCTCAATGCGACATAGCGGTAGGTACTATATACAATTATTTCCCAAGTAAGGATATACTCGTTGCCTCCATAATGGCAGAGGATTGGCTAGTGTCCCTTAATGCTATGCAAAATGCCTGTGTGACAGCCCCAACAGTAGAACAGGGTGTTAGAGCCATTTATGATGCCATAAGAGAATATGCAAACAAGTATGAGCCTATTTGGACGGAATACAAAGGAATGCCAAACGGTTTTGGACAGCGTCACATAATGCTACGTAGCCAATTGTCTAATTTACTGGTTGAATTACTGGAACGCTTTGGTTATGAAGATGATACAGAGCCGGTTCCTTTGCTTGCCGAAACCGTTTTGGCTTGTGCAATGCAAAAAGATATTCCATATTCCATGCTAGCTGAAATGACTGGCCGCTTATACCCATAAATCAAATCATGATTCAGGAGGAGATTACATGAGCAGTTTTGAAGATCTGCGAATAGTAGACAATTTTTATCAAACATCAGCCTTTTTCCCAATGCCCACTGTTATGATCGGTACTATAGCCGAAAGTGGTATAACTACTCTCGGTCCTTATTCCCTGGTGCAGCCTTACTATATAGCTGGGAAGGATTATTATGCAATGCTATTGAGCTGCCGAAATTCATCTAATACTGCTCAAAATATTTTACGCAACGGCAAATGTAGCATTAACTTCATTCCCGATAACAAAAAATATTTTAAGGAAGCGGTACGTATGGGCTTTCCTGGTGATACACCAGAGGAGAAAATGAAAGATTGCTTGTTTACATTGGAAGATGGTTTGATGGCTAAGAGTGAACCCACTGGCAACTATCCCCAAGTGGTAGCAGAATCTTTTCAAGTTATGGAGTGTACCTGGATGCGGGATTTAGACAATGCTCAAGATGATTCACCAGGTGAATTGGATGGATATCCACCTCCCTATCATGATTTCAACGGTATTACCTCAGAGTTTGGTGCCCATTTCATTTTGCGCATTGATAAAATTCTAATGAAGTCCAAATATCGTGATACTATCATCAATGGTGTGTCAGCAAAGGGATTTCCTCGTGTACCAGTTGATTATGGTTATCGGGATTCAAAAAACTTTTGGTATACCCGATTTAGAAGACCTATCTCCGAACTTCTCCCAGTTCGACAAGGTAGCCTCCAATCTGTTCGCTACGCTGCAGACCGTATCGATGATAAAATTACTTTTACCGATGAAGCATGTGCCAAGCTTGTGAAAGTACCACGTATTTTTCTAAACACAGCACTAAAGGGATGTGTTACCTGGGCAAGGGAAAATGGAGTGGAATCCATTGATGCAGAACACATGGATATCATCAATGACAAACGTTCCAAGGAGAAAAACAAGTAAGAAAAATAAAAATGAAATTAAGAAATATATATAAATTAAAGATAAAAAAAGGAGGAGATGGATTTGAAGATTTTACTTGCTGGTGCCTTTGGGAAGCTAGGTAGCGATATATTGAGAGCACTGGTAAATGCCGGGCACACTGTAGTGGCAGCAGACATGATGATACGTTCTATTCCTGAAATAGAGGGGAAATACACCACAAAAGAAATTGATGCAAGGGACCCGGCCTCCCTTTCCGGTATATGTGATGGTATGGATGCGGTTATCACAACAATTGGCCTCACCGCAACCTCAGCTACCCTTACCAACTATCAAATAGATTACCAGGGGAATCTGAACCTGCTGGAAGAAGCAAAACGCGCTGGTGTAAGCAAGTTTGCCTATATCTCCGTAATTAAGGCAGATAGTGACAAAAATGTACCTATGCTTCACGCAAAGGCCATGTTTGAAGAAGAATTGAAGAAAAGTGGTATTCCTTATATGATTTATCGACCCACAGGTTACTTCTATGACATTGCCAAGGTTTTCATGCCTATGATTGAAAAAGGCGAGGTAAGCTTACTGGGGAAAAAGGCAGTACATGCCAATGTTATTGATACTACAGATCTAGCGGATTTCATTATTTTGCACTTGAACGACGAAAACAAAACCTTGGATATAGGTGGGACTGAAACATACAGCTATGAAGAAATGGCTACCATGTTCTTTGAAGCGGCAGGTAAAACTCCAGTTATCAAGCGAGTTCCTGAATGGCTATTCTCTGTTCTTGCATTCGTCAATAAGCTAAAAAAGAATGGCAAGGAAGCTATCATTCGTTTCTCTAGGTGGACATTGACCAATGATTTGGTGGGAGAAAACCAATACGGAAAGCTCAGCTTTAAAGAGTACGTCAACAAGCTCTATAAAGGAGGTGCTGAGATATGACCTTTTCTCAAGCCTGGACCATTGCCTTTCCCCAATCCATGCTAGTGATTTTTATAGTAAGTGCCCTATTATCTGCTGTAGGGTTTTATAAGTTCGTATATTTCTTGTCTGTAGGATATGGTTTCGCTATCGCAGGAAGTGGCGTAGCAATGCTATTTATGTATGGCGGTGAAATGAATATTCCATGTATACTTTTATGTTGCCTTTTTATTGTATACGGAGTACGTCTCAGTGGTTTTCTACTAGTACGTGAGATTAAGAATGCAAGCTATCGAAAGACCCTTAAGGAAGCTACTGGCGGAGACAAGACCATGCCGATTTTTGTTAAAGCAGTTATATGGGTAGCCTGCTCTATCATGTATACTACCCAAGTATCTCCTGTACTATATCGACTGGAAGCTGGGGCCTATAACGGATTCATGCCTATTTTAGGAGTTATCATTATGGCAGTTGCACTTACTATTGAATCCATTGCTGACCGACAAAAATCCAATGCAAAAAAACAAAATCCCAATCGTTTCTGTGACACTGGTCTGTATAAGATAGTTCGCTGTCCTAATTACCTGGGGGAAATATTGTTTTGGACGGGTGTAATCATCTCGGGGTTTGGTGTTCTGCAAGGCGTAATGCAGTGGCTAATCGCTATTTTGGGTTATTTCTTACTGATCTATGTTATGTTTAGCGGTGCCAAAAGACTGGAGAACCGCCAAAACAAAAATTATGGTGAAGACCCAGAGTATCAGGCTTATGTTAAGAAGACACCTCTATTGTTGCCGCTCATCCCCTTGTATTCACTACAAAAATATGAGTTCATCAAATAGTTATAAATTTATCAGATTTTAAGATAGCTTTAATGGATGAGTTCATGCAATAATCAAGGATCAATTTAATTTGATCGTGTAAGGAGGAAAAGATATGAACGGGATTACCGTAAGCATGGCTCTGGTGGATTTTATTCCAGTTGCGTTATTCTTTATAGCAGCAGTTATCTTGCAGCGTGACCTATACAATAAAATGGTTAAAGGGGCTTATGCTTTGCTGGCTTCAGGATCCATTCTTGTCCTAATAAGTGGCATCTATAAGGCTGGTTGGAAAATATTATATGCTTTGGGTCTTTGTGATTTCCAGGCATTGGATATTTCGTTTTTTCCGATGCAAGCTCCTGGATTCCTATTGGTATTTCTTGCCCTTCTAGGTATGTTTACTAAATATAATCGGGAAGCGCGAAAAGATAAGACAGTATTGCTGAGCGTTGCTCCTATACCGATTTATATCTGTAACATGCCATTTGTTATTATGCAGGTGGTAGGATGTGCTGGAACACAGTGGTGCCTGTTTGCCATGGCTTTACGCATGAAGAAAAAAGTCGCGGCTACTTTGTTCGTTATATCTTTTATATTTATGCTCGGTATGGGTTACCTATCCTCTCAGTTCGACGACACATCCTCCATGCACTGGCTTGCACAAAGTGTCAATATAGTTTCCCAGGGAGCACTATTGGGTGGTGTACTTATCTTACATAGAGCAGGTTTGCCTAGAAAGGATGCGTTGAAATATGATATTGAGCTTCCCGAAGCAAGCGTTTGATATTTTTAGAGAGCATTTTCTTCTGACTGTAAAGGATGCTGGTGCTTATAATAATTTTCGATGTGGTCCCATGAAGGTTAGCATTGATTGGTGCTATGCACAAGGCCTTGGAAATATATGTGCATTAAGAGCAAGTGCTCCTTTGGGACTGATGAAGATGAACACATTAGTTATCCATCCCATGGAGAAGGATGCACCGTTATTCTCCTTTGATTATATTTCAGCTATGGGCAATCATACCCTGCTTCTGGAATTATATGATACTATGCAAGGTGATAATGAACAACTTACAGATTCGCTTTTAAAGCTATCGGCTATAAAATCTAGCTTATCAGAATTGACTGATTATAATTTGGGTCAGCATTGGTATGATAACATAAAGATGACACCGAGCTTAGCTAAACGCACGAAAAAGGCACATATACCACAGCTTGAACAATCAGCTATTGATTATCTTAGGATTTATATTGAATTGTGTGCTATAGCTTCTCCAGCCGTTCATGGGAATACAGGGGTTTCAGACTATGTAGAAGGCTTATTTCAAAATGGTGGACCTTCCACAGATACATTTAAGAAAGCGTTGGGAGAGGAAAAAACGAGACAGCTCTTTGAGCAAATTATTTTCAATACCACTACTTCGTATCAGAAATCTACTATATAAGATGTATTTAAAAAAGCACTTAGCGAGTTATTATCGTTAAGTGCTTTTTGATGTTTTATTATTCAACTGATATGAGCTCTAGATTGATTCGTGAATGCAACAGCGACTGGAATATATTTTTTACTTTACTTCACTCAGTAAACAGTAGCTAGAATAGGTATCGTCTAACAAAAATCCAAGTGGTACTATTGGAACAATTATTACTCATGTGGTACTATAAGATTAGTATTTTTAGTGGCAAATCTTAGTAAAGGGTATGAACGGATATATTAGTCAATAAAAACGGATGATAAGAG
>CAYFSR010000141.1:0-5172 GCA_964345785.1 uncultured Eubacteriales bacterium
ATGATGGTGTGATTATCGAACAGGGCACCCCTGAGGAAGTGTTTGGCAACCCTAAGGAAGAAAGAACCAAGCAGTTTTTATCCCGCTACAAGAAAGAATAGTTAAACTGGATTCTCGTGTAGTAGAATTTAGCCCCATACATTTTCATATATAGATATTACAGTGTAATAAGTTCAAGGTGCTAACATGACAGGTACTTTGCCCCATGTACATGTTTCCTGGTTATGTGTTACCTTGAGCCTTATTCTTTTTTATGCTTATTTTTGTGTCCTAACGGAGACCCAGGATACTTTAACCGGATTGTTAAACCGTAACGTTTATGACCGGTATACCAAGAATCTTTATGTTAATGATAAAGGTGTGGTTATCGTTTTTGATTTGGATGGTTTTAAACAGATAAATGACAAATACGGTCACCACTGGGGCGATATCTGCCTTGAAATCATTGGAAGCTTAATCAAAGATTGCTTCTATAAAATTGGTTATTGCTATCGAATAGGAGGCGACGAATTTTGTGTGATTTGTAAAAACACTAATGAGCAACAGGTAGAGGATACACTAAAGTTGTTTCACAAAAATATAGACGAGAAAAGGAAAAGCAAGAATTTGCAGCATGAATTGCCAGTAGTTTCTACAGGCTATGCTGTTTTTAATTGTGCAGCAATAAATTTCGATACTGCCGTAAAAAATGCGGATGCGCAAATGTACAGTTTTAAAAATAGAAGGATACTAAATCAGGCTACGTTATCGAAATAGTGGCTACACACTTTCATAACACCCTGTCTTTACGATAATATTTAAATCCCATCCAAGGAGGAGACTAGGCTATGTTTCGAAATAAAGTATGTGTGATTACTGGAGGCGCTCTCGGCATTGGTAGGTGCGTGACTAGAGAGTTTGCCAAGGCTGGCTCTAAAATTGCTTTTATTGATAAAAATGAGCAGGCAGGCAAGGAAAATGAGGAGGACTTAAAGAAGGATGGTAATCACGTAGTATTTCTGCATGGTGATATTTCTGATGAACAGATATTGCGTCAATTTGCTGATATGGTAATCAAAGAATATGGAAAGGTAGATTATCTCATCAACAATGCTTGCTTTAGTATGGGAGGAATTCACACGCCATGCAGCTATGAAGATTTTAATATGGTTTTAAGAATTGGTGTGACAGCTCCATATATGCTAACACAATTGTTTTTACCTTACTTCAACAAAGGTGCTTCTATTGTAAATATCAGCTCTAGCCGTGCATTTATGTCACAAGGGAATACAGAAAGCTATACTGCAGCAAAAGGTGGTATTACAGCTCTTACCCATTCACTGGCGGTCAGCTTGTCCGGACTAGTTCGGGTAAATTCTATTTCTCCTGGATGGATAGATACAGGAAAATACCATGACGATAATTATGTTCCACAATACACTGAAGGAGATATTACTCAGCATCCATCAAACAGGGTAGGGGATCCAATGGACATTGCACGTGCAGTTATGTTTTTATGTGATGAGCAGAACAGCTTTATAAATGGGGAAAATATAACCATTGATGGAGGCATGTCCAAGCTAATGATATACACAGGGGATAATGGATGGATGTATCGTCCTACTTAATCCCTTCAAGCATCTGACTATCAAGCAGCTTCTTCATACCTGAAAAATGCTACTCGAGGGAGAAAAATATTTAATGGAAGTGTATAGCATGACAATATTTGAAGAGATAAAACAAGAAATAATAGCTGATAAAATGAATGATTCCTATACAAGACAAGGAATCTTACCTTTATTCAAAGCGTCTAAGGATGCTCGTATTGTCATAGTTGGGCAAGCGCCTGGACGAAAAGCGGAAGAAACCCGGTTGTTTTGGAATGATTTAAGTGGTGACCGTCTACGAGATTGGATGGGAGTATCCCGTAAAGTATTTTATGAGAGTAACCGCATAGCTCAGTTACCTATGGATTTCTATTATCCAGGTAAGGGTAAGTCCGGGGATTTGCCACCACGAAAAGGATTCGCAGAAAAATGGCATCCAAGGTTAATAAAAGAAATGCAAAATATAGAAACGGTGATTACTATTGGAGGTTATGCACAAAAATACTATCTAGATAAAGGTCGGGAGAAAAACCTAACTGAAACAGTAAGAAATTACAAAAATTATCTTCCAGAATATTTTCCATTGGTTCACCCTTCACCTTTAAACATTGGATGGTTTAAACGAAACCCGTGGTTTGAAAATGATGTTTTACCAGTATTAAAGGAAATAGTGAAAAATTCTCTACTGTAGGAGAACCTCTCTAGCATTTAGCACTTGCAATTAGCGAGAAAGTCGTTTGCTGTAAAAAAATCGTTTGTTGTAAAAATTTTGACAAATAGAAGTGCTCATGATATTATAATATCTAGTATTCAAGAAAATTGCTTTATCCTCACATGGTTGCGGATTATTGTTGTTTGATAGTTTGCAAAACTATGTGAGTTTTATTATTTTGGGTACAAAAATATATTTTATGGAGGTACCCAAATGAATTACGGTACAGTTAAATGGTTTAATTCGGAAAAAGGCTTTGGCTTTATTTCCAACGACGATGGTGGAGATGATGTGTTTGTGCATTTTTCTGCCATACAATCTGAAGGATTCAAGTCTTTGGATGAAGGGCAAAAGGTCACATTCGATACCGAGACAGATCCGAAAGATAGTCGCAAGCTTAGAGCAGTAAATGTTCGTGTAGCTTAATTAAAGATCAAACAGTAAAGCGGGATAGAGTAAAATCTATCTCGTTTTTATTTAATCATTTCTTGTATTCATCGATATACTAATAGTAATATATCAAAGTTCAATCATAAAATCATAAACATTGAGACAAATCAAACAATCTGAATTAAAACCATGATAAAATCAATTCACAAAGATAAAGCTATAGGAAAGTAAAAAGAGGTGTTAATTGTGACAGATTTTTTGCTTAGAACGTTTATCAAGAATCATGAAGAATATAATGATCAAGATGTTCGTAGTCAAATTGGAAACTTAGCTAGTTGGTCAGGAATTTTACTAAACATAGTACTTGTTGCAGTAAAAGTTCTTGCAGGGATTTTCTCGGGAAGTGTATCTGTAATTGCTGATGGCTTGAACAACTTAATGGATGCAATTGGTTCTGTAATAACATTAATCGGATTTAAGCTTTCTAATAAGAAAGCTGACAAGGAACATCCATTTGGACATGGGCGATACGAATACATTGCCGGTTTAGCGGTTGCTGTGTTAGTTTTACTTGTGGGAATTGAACTTGGTAAAACAAGCATAGATAAAATTATGAATCCTACAAGTGTTGATTTTGGGTGGTTAACATTAATCATTCTTGTGGTATCGGTGCTCCTGAAACTCTGGATGAGTTTGTTTTCAAAGAACCTTGGTGCGAGAATTATTTCTACTGCAATAATTGCTGTTTCAATAGATAGTAGAAATGATGCTATTGCCACAACAGCTGTATTAGTATCTGCATTTATTACGCAATTTGCTAATATCAATTTAGATGGATGGGCAAGTCTTGGTGTGGCAATTTTCATTATTTACAACGGAATCATTTTAATAAAGGAAACCATTAGTCCCATATTAGGGGAATCGCCATCAGATGAGCTAGTCAATTATATTACTAAAAAAATAGAGTCCCATGAATGTGTTATAGGAATTCATGATTTAATCGTCCATGATTATGGACCAGGAAGACAGTATGCCAGTGCTCATGTAGAATTATCCAGAGATATTGATCCTTTGGTAAGTCACGATGTCCTTGATAAATTCGAGAAAGAGTTCTTTGAAAAAGATAATATTCATATGGTGATACACTATGATCCAGTCTAAGCGTTTTTCAGTTGAAATTTTTGAGATTACAGTTCTACAAAAATGAAAAGTAGTATATTAGAAAATATTAAATATTGATTTAGGTCAAGGATATATGAGTATGAATTTAGTATTATAAGTTTAAATAGGTTGGATTGAGTGATATTGATGAAGAAGGTTATGACAGAAGATTTGATTTACGAAATATTATCAGTAATCGAAGAAATACCTAGAGGTAATGTAGCAACATATGGACAGATAGCAAGATTAATTGGAAGAGAGAAGAATACCCGGTTAATCGGCAAAGTCCTGGGCATGGCTGAGTACTACGGTGAATATCCATGTCATAGAGTTGTGAATCATTCAGGAAGACTGGTGCCAGGTTGGACAGAGCAAAAATATCTATTGCAAGATGAAGGAGTAGGAATGAAAGATGACACGCATGTTAACCTGAGAGAATTTCAATGGGATTGTTTGTGATAGGAGGCTAATATGATTCCAAAGGTTTATGAATATAAAGCTATAATTAAGAAAGTGCCAGATATAGACGGTGCATATGTGGAATTCCCCTATGACATTAGAGTGGAGTTTGGCAAGGGTAGGGTAAAAGTACATGCATCTTTTAACGGAGAACCATATGACGGGAGCATTGTTAACATGGGTGTAAAAAATGCCGATGGAACTATTTGTTACATCATAGGTCTGCGTAAGGATATTCGAGCTAAAATCGGTAAACAGCCGGGTGACAGTGTTTACGTTACAGTAACGGAACGATAAATACTTAATGGATCTAACGAAATATAATTGGAGGTATCAAAATGAGTAAAATACTGATAGTAGTAGACATGCAAAACGACTTTGTAGATGGTGCCCTTGGTACAAAAGAGGCAGTTGCTATAGTGCCAAATGTAGTTTCAAAGATAAAAGAACATGATGGAATAGTAGTTTATACACGGGACACTCATCAGCCAGAATACTTATCAACCCAGGAAGGGAAGCATCTTCCGGTGCCACATTGTATTGAGAACACCAATGGTTGGCAAATTATAGATGAAGTTCAAGCATTAGCTATGAAGGATGAAAGTAATATCTTTAACAAGGATACTTTCGGATCAAAGGAATTGATTGAATACCTAATAGAGCTTAATAAAATAGATAGAATAGAGGAGATCCAGCTAATAGGACTTTGCACTGATATCTGTGTGATATCAAATGCCTTAGCTATTAAAGCTTATTTCCCTGAAGTACCTATTGTTGTTGATGAAGCATGCTGTGCAGGTGTTACTCCAGAATCCCATGACAACGCAATAAATGCTATGAAGGTATGCCAGATAGAAATAATAG
>CAYFSR010000142.1:0-5111 GCA_964345785.1 uncultured Eubacteriales bacterium
TGCGTGGGGTTATCGTGGCTCTGATGCTAATGATTATCGGGCAAGAAATCCTGAATTTACATGGAAGATAACTGGGGACGCTATGTATAGAGTCCTTGAAAGAGAAAGGAATTCAAAAAGAGAATCTTATATTACAAGATAAAAATGTAGTTCGTTATATTAGTGTATAAATGCCTGATGCAGTAGTGTCGGGCATTTTGCCATTAATATTAATATATGTGATTGTAATTAAAAATATATATTGCGACGGTCCATAATGAAGGCATCTTCCGTGATAGCGGTATATGGCCTATAATGCAAAAACCACTTAGAAAAGGATATTTTAATCTGATGTCGAATATTTTCATTCATTGGAATAAATGCAAATAGTATCAATAATATACAAGGCGTGAAAATGTATGATATACGAAGAATACGAGCAAAAATACGATGAAATCCGTGAAAGAAATGTAGCTTATCTAGATGAGTTCTGTGAAGATAGAATAAACGATTTCCTGGGAGAGTTTTTCATTCGCAAGTGCATGTGGTCTACTCCTGGAACAATTAAAAGAACTGCAGCAAGTATCAAAAAGTTTTACAAGTTCATGCCAGACCCTTTGCTTTTTCTAATTAACTTTTGGGCTTAAAGAACAAATAAGCTAGGTGAGAAAATTATTGTTACTCGACTAAAATAGGAAAATTTTAGATTGATTAAGGAATATTATTATGATCCAATTTCCAAAGTATATGCATTGGTAGGCTTAGTAGGTAAACAAAAAGTTATAGATATAAATGATTTAAACAACCTTTCATAGGAATAAATTAAAAGAGGGTATAGATTTGAGTGAAGAGATGAAGTTTTTAAGAGCAGATGAATACCAGGAGTTGATGCGCTTTTTAGAGCGAGCTTATGGTCATGGACGAGGCTTTTTTGTAAGAAGTTCACCTAGACTGCGAGTTGAGGCAGAGGAAAGTTCACTGATTTTAAGAAGTCAGGACAAAATAGTAGGTCATGTAGGTATCTATCCTTTGGAGCTTGTAGTTGGGCCTTCTACTATTACTGCAGGTGGCATTGGTGCAGTAGGGGTGGACCCTAGGGCTCGTGGGCGAGGTTATATGTCCAATCTAATGGAACGTTCTATACAAATCATGGAAGAGAGGAAGATTCCTTTATCAGTACTCTGGGGAAATAGGCAACGTTATATGCATTTTGGTTATGAAGTCTGTGGTCAAAAGTATCAATTGGAGTTTGATCGCAGATCTATGCCAAGAGCAGGGATAGAACCATCGGATGTAGAAGAGGTAGATCCCTGTGATGAAGCTGTAATAGAGAAGATAAGAGAGCTACACGCTACCTTAAATTATCGAGTGGCACGCCATGCTTTGGATTTACTTCTGTCTAAGCCAAAGGTTAGGGTGTTTATGGGCGAGGAAGGTTATCTAATATCTGTAAATGAATACAAAGGCGATCTTATATTACAAGAAGTGGTTTCACCAGTAGCAAAAGAAGCTGAATTGATTTTAGGCGCAATGGATTGGGCCTTTGCAGAGAAATCATCGTTAGAGATGGAGCTAATTACAACTCCTTCCCAAAAACAGCTCTTGGCAGCGACGAATAGTTGGAGAATTGTACCCCAGGGAATGTTCAGGATTGTTAACTGGCCTGATCTTTGTGAAGCATTATCTCCTTACTTCGCACAAGAAGCAAAAGATTTCCCTGCATTTGAACTTGCTATAAGTTGTGCTTGGAAAGGAAGCAAGCAAATAGCCACTTTGTCTTGGGATGGTTCAAGGTTTACAACTTGCTCGGGAAAAGAAACGGAACAGTACATAGAGTTGGATGAACCTCAGCTTGTTGCGACCCTTTTTGGCGGTCCTTACGCTGCAACCAACCTTGGACTCTTTGGTAAGCTTTTGCCTGTACCGATTCACATTCCCAATATAGATCATGTATAGTCCTTTAATTTCCAAGGAAGCTATGATAGAATACTGTTGAAAGAGAGTTAGCTCTTACTATAACTAAAGTGATATAAGAAGATTGGTGGGATATTTATGAGCAAAATCCTTTATTACATCGGTACATACACGTCTGAAACAAGTAAAGGAATTTATGGTATTTACCTGAATTTAGAGACCCAAGAATTTTCCCAGCCCGAGCTTTTTGCAGAATTGCCTTCTCCTACATATATGGTATCTAATAATAATGGCACAATTTTATATTCTGTTTCTGAAACTCTCGATAGAACCCGGGGTAAGGTTACCGCTTACTCAATTGAGCCTTCAACTGGCAAGCTCAATAAAATAAATGAAGTGTTTGCACCAGGATTAGGTTTATGTCATATATCAATAGACCCCACAGAGAAATTTTTGTTTGCAGCTTCTTATCCTGATGCTACAGTTCAAGTTTAGCCCATACTTGAAGATTGTAGCATAGGCGAAGTCATATGTGTTAAGGGACATGTTGGTAAAGGTGTTAATAAGGCTAGACAGGATAAGGCACATGCTCATCATGTTCTCCTTACACCAGATCAAAAATACCTCTGTGC
Source organism: uncultured Eubacteriales bacterium (assembly GCA_964345785.1). GTDB lineage: Bacteria > Bacillota > Clostridia > Caldicoprobacterales > DTU083 > UBA5454. The sequence goes on from CAYFSR010000142.1 coordinate 2,526, forward strand.
ATGTGATCTAGGCATAGATAAAGTAATGGTTTACCAATTTGACAGTAACTCAGGGAAATTGGAACTAGATGAAGATAAATGTTTAAAGTTGCCAGATGGTTGCGGCCCAAGGCATATGATATTTCATAGCAATGGACAATTAGCATACGTGCTATCGGAATTATCTTCTCAGGTTTTTGTACTGTTATATAATGCTGATGAAGGTTTTACTGTGCTACAAACTATAAATGCCTTGGAACAGGATGATATCGCATCCGATGCAGCAGCTATTCGTATTAGTTCCGACAATAGATTCTTGTATACATCTAATCGTGGAGAAGACAGCATAGCGCTTTTCCACATTAATGAAGATACAGGTTTATTAGAACGAATATCAAATACGAGCTCTGGAGGCCAACATCCCAGAGATTTTATACTAGCAGGATCTCTACTACTATGTGCTAACCGAGATTCTGATAATATAGTGGTGTACCAAGTATCTGATAGGGATGGAACAATAGAACTTATCAAAGAAGTCACTGGAGTATCAAAACCGGTAAATATCCTGGAATACCGATTGAAATAAATACGATTCAATTTAAGTCAGAGTTACAGAAAAAAGTTAAAAGTTAGCAACAGATAATCTTATCATCCTGAACATAGTGAAGGATCTTAGAGCAAGCTAATAAACTCTAGATTTATAGCATGTTAGAAGAATTGTAAGCAAATAATTATTTAAATATTAGGAGGAGCTATGAAGAAAGAAACATTAGAGAGTGTAAAGGCAGTATACACCATCGAGTCAGAATGTATTCAAGAAATGGAGAAATACTTTGACGAAGAACCCTTTGCTAAAGCGGTAGAAGCATTGGCAAAAGCTGAAAGAATCGGAACATGTGGAAGCGGTCATTCTGGTATCATGTGTCAACATTTAGCACATTTATTATGCTGCATTGAACGTCCTGCAAGGTTTATTTCGCCTGCGGAAGCGGTTCACGGTGCTACCGGGTTTTTACAGGAAGGTGATGTTATGGTTTTTGCATCACGAGGCGGCAAAACCAAAGAATTACTTCCAATAATCGATATATGCAAAGCAAAGGGCATAACGATTATTACCGTAACAGAAAACTTAGAATCTCCCTTGGCACTAAATGCTGATATTGTATTAAAGCAGTATGTAAATAGAGAAACTGATAAGTATAATGCTCAGGGAACTACATCCTCTACATCATTAATTGTAATATTTCACACCTTGCAGACTGCATTAATCGAAGAAACCGATTATCAAAGTGAACAATTTGCATTGATACATCCAGGTGGAGCAGTTGGAGAGCGCCTGAATAAAAAATAACTGTCATTCTGAGTGTAACGAAGAATCTATCCCTTTTGTGTCCATTCAGAGTGCAACGAAGAATCTAATACTAACGAATAAGGAAGTTTAATATGGATTTAGATTACCAAATTAATTTAGATGTAGTACATTCTGGATTCACCCCAACTCATTGTTGGGTTCATCCTAAAGCTGGTGCGATTCCAGGTAACCCACCGGTAGTTGTAATGACTATGCAAAAGCTGTTATTAAGTGGGTCAGACATTTTTGATCCACTTCAAACTATGCGTACTTTTGATATGGGAAAGTTCTGGGATGGTCCAAGAGCTCATGCAGCCTTTGATATGCGTGATGAATCAGGTGGCTCCAGAGTAGGTGTTTGTGATTTTACCCCTTCATGGCATGCTGCCAGCCAAAAATTGTTGGGTATAGGGCACACAGTTCGATATATTGGGAATGAAATCAAGCCTTATCGAACAAGGGAAACAGCCTATTCTGTATATGATTTAGAAAGTGATACATGGTCACCATGGGATGTTGTACAGATGCCCGATGATGACAAGTTTTCAAACGCTGGAGCAGGGTGCTCTCAGAGATTTGATTTAGAGAATGGGGATATACTTATACCTATAAATTTTATGGATAGTAAGACAAATGATCCTAGAAGCTTTACAGTTATGCGTTGTTCTTTTGATGGTGAAATTTTGAAATACATGGAACATGGTTCAGAACATAAGCTAAACAAGAACAGGGGATACTTAGAACCTTCTTTAACACGATATAAAGATTGTTTTTACCTAGCTTTACGTGCAGATGAATATGCATATGTGTGCAAGAGCAAAGATGGACTTCATTTTGATGAGCCCCAGCTATGGCGATGGGATGACGGAAGCATTTTGCCCACCTATAACACACAACAGCATTGGGTAACCCATAGTGATGGATTATATTTAGTGTATACCCGCATAGCGGAAAACAATCACCATGTCTTTAGACATAGAGCTCCTTTATTTATGGCACAGGTTGATCCAGATAGTTTAACTATAATAAAAGAGACGGAACAGATTTTGGTTCCTGAACGAGGCGCGCGTCTTGGAAACTTCCAAGTGGTCAATGTAACACCCAATGAAACATGGGTAACCGTTAGTGAGTGGATGCAACCTATTGGGTGCGAAAAGTATGGCAGTGATAATAGTATTTATGTATCACGTATAATGTGGAACAAACCAAATAAATATATATAAGAAGTCAAAGGTTTATTTTGAATAAAATGCTTG
>CAYFSR010000143.1:0-357 GCA_964345785.1 uncultured Eubacteriales bacterium
GAGAAGATAATCTTAGATATAACAAAAAACTAATTAACAAATTAAGAAAAGATTACAATACCAATGATTATCCTAAATATGATAATTATGATGCTATTGAGGTTCCGTTTGTAGATGCAATTCCTAGTGATTATTTTGAAGATATGGCAGTGCCAATTACTTATATTGGTAAATACAATCCAGAACAATTTGAAATTGTTGATGCAAATGATATTAGGACAAATGAAGATACACCAGAAAAAGCACATGGGTTAATAAAAGATAAAGATGCTGCAATTTCTTTTGAAAAAGACTTGACAAAGATTAGCAAAACAGAAGACGATTTAGACAGACAGACAGACAGACAGACAGACAGAC
>CAYFSR010000143.1:394-4966 GCA_964345785.1 uncultured Eubacteriales bacterium
AGTGCCAATTACATTCATCGCAAAGTACAATCCAGAACAGTTTGAAATCATTGGACTTGATAGATACGTCCCAGATAATCCAAGATATGGACATAGATTCACGATTGATGGACAAGAAATCTACGCAAGAGTTCTCATTAAGAAAAGAATGTAATGGAGTTATGGGAGTTCCTATAACATTTTTAGCGAAGTATAAGCCAAAACAGTTTGAGATTTTAGGAATGACTAAAACACCTATTTGTTATGATAACGAAAAGAACATAAAAAGAGTTAAACAATACAAAGATGTAACTCAGTTTAGCAAGACTGGAGTTAAAAGCTCGGGAAATAAGGTTAATGATGGATCAGTTATAGTTTTACGGGAACAACCAACTAATAGTGTATATTATGTTACTGATGATATAGATGGATATTTAGTAGCACAATTCCCGAGAATCCTAATAAGACATAGGAGGTAAATATGGATACAATTCTTAGAACAGATATTACAATAGGAGATATTTGTCAAGGTTTTATATATAACGAATATGAAGGCAAGGGTTTGTATGGATTAAACGGAAAGCTTACGATACAACCAGAGTTTCAAAGAAATTATATATACAATGATGGTAAAAAGGATGTGGCTGTTATTGAATCAATACTTAAGGGATATCCTTTAGGTTTAATTTATTTTGTAGAAGTTGAAGACAATAAATATGAGGTGTTAGATGGACAGCAACGTATTACTAGTTTTGGACGTTTCGTTACAAACAAATTTGCTATTAAAGATAAAACTGGTATGCAACAATATTTTAGTGGTTTAGCTAGTAATCTACAGGATAAAATAATGAAAACACCTTTAACTATTTATATTTGTAAGGGTGAGGAAAGTGAGATTAAAGAGTGGTTTAGAACAATAAATATAGTAGGAGTACCTTTAAATGACCAAGAACTATTAAATGCAATTTATTCTGGACCTTTTGTAACTAAATCTAAAGAAAAGTTTAGCAATAGTCAGAATGCAAATGTACAAAAATGGTCAGCTTATATTTTAGGTGATGTAAATAGACAAGAAATTTTAAAAACGGCTCTTGATTGGGTTAGTAAAGGTGAACCAGATACTTATATGAGCAAACATCGCTATGATAATAATATAAATGAATTATCAACATATTTTGATTCAGTAATAGAATGGGTTTCAACGGTGTTTATTGATGTTGAACCAAGTATGAGAGGTAGAGAGTGGGGAAGGTTATATGAAAAATTTCACCTAAATGCATACGTTTCTAACAAAATATCAGAGCGAGTACAATATCTGTTAGGTGATCCTCAAGTACAAGATAAAAAAGGAATTTATGAATTTATTCTTGATGGAGAAAAAGATTATAGATTGATTAATATTCGTGTGTTTGATGATTTAACAAAGAAAACGGTATATAAGAAGCAAACAGATGAAGCTATAAGAAAAGACATATCTAACTGTCCTATCTGTGCATCATCAAATAACAATAACAAAAACAGAATATATAAATTAAATGAGATGGATGCTGACCATGTAACTGCATGGAGTAAGGGTGGAAGTACAGATATAAGTAATTGTGAAATGTTATGTAAAACACACAACAGGGCAAAGGGTAATAGATAAAAGCTTTTGATATATAGATATATTAACGATTAGAAAATTCTAGTCGTTTTTTTTATTGTTTTTAGAAGGAGGTAAATAATGGAAAGACGAAAAAGAATATATGAAGTCAAGGATGAGATAGAAAAATTATTAGATGAAAAAGAAAAATATGAACTTCAACTTGAGCAACTAAAAAACCAAGAGAAGAAAATCAAACGAGCTATAAGCCAAGAAGAACGAAAGAAAAGATGAATACTCCGTTTAAATAGTGCATGCTTTTCGCTTTTTTAGTGCACCCATTTCCGATAAATTAGTGCAGGCGGTTTCGTTCGCTAATGCACTCCTCTATAATTAGTTTCATGCACATTTTAATGTGTAAATTCTATTATGGAGGTCGATAATCGTGGTGAATTATCGAGAGATTATCAGGCTTAAGAGTCTGAACTACAGCAACGTAAGCGTTGCTAGTAGCTGTGGCAGCTCTAGGAATACTGTCGCTGAGGTATGGAAGCTGACACAAGCTAAAAACCTTAACTGGCCAATACCGGATACTCTCACAAATGAGGACATCCAACAGCTGCTTTATCCAGAACGTGGAGTAAATGAAGGCAGGAAACTCCCTGACTTCGAATACATCTACAATGAACTAGCGAAACCCGGTGTTACCCTGTCGCTTCTTTGGGCAGAATACTGCACACAGTGTGCTCAGGAGCATACCATTCCTTATCAACACACCCAGTTCAATGAAAAGTATCATGCTTATGCTGCTTCTAAGAAAGCTACCCTGCGAATCAAGCGTAAACCAGGAGAATTAATGGAAGTAGATTGGGTTGGTGATACCCTCTCAGTTTATGATGAGGCAGCCGGGGAACCTGTCAAGGCATATATCTTTGTGGCATGTCTTCCATGCAGCCTTTACAGCTATGCTGAGGCCTTTCCTGATATGAAATCCAACCACTGGATTGAAGCGCATGTACATGCTTATGCTTTTTTTGAAGGCGTTACACGGATTCTTGTACCGGACAATTTAAAACCCGGTGTAATCAAGAATACCCGTAATGAGCTGGTTCTCAACCGTTCATATCATGAGATGGCTGAGTATTATGGGACTGCCATCATCCCCGCAAGACCCGTCTCGCCCAAAGATAAACCGAATGCGGAAGGCACAGTTCGTGTTATTGAGATCTGGATCCTTGCAGCACTCAGGAACCGTAAGTTCTTTTCCTTCGAAGAACTGAATAGGGCAATTCGTGAGAAACTCCAGGAGTTCAATGCGAAATCCTTTCAGAAAAAGAAAGGAAGCAGACTCACTGCATTTGAGGAGGAAGAGAAGTCCTTCCTCATACCATTACCTGCTTCCCCGTATGAAACTGCTATCTGGTCTAAAGCCACCATACAACCCGATTATCTCATAACTGTTGGGAATTGCAAGTATTCTGTGCCATATGAATTTATCGGCAAAAAAGTTGAAATCCGTACTACGGAAAAGAGTATCGAAATATTCTACCACAACAACCGTGTTGCCTCGCATGTGCGTAGGGCTTACTCTCCAGAACCATTCTACATTCCAGAGCACATGCCTGAAAGCCACAGAAAGTATCTGGCGTATAATGCAGATTCCTTTCTTGATTGGGCTGGAAAAACTGGTCCTTCTACATTCCTTGTCGTAAAGAACTTTTTACATATGCATAAAGTGGAGCAGCAAGGATACAAGACCTGTGCATCCCTTATGAAACTGGCGGACCGTTATTCTATGGAGCGTCTGGAAAAAGCCTGTGAGAAGGCGCTCAGCTACACTCCGAGTCCAAGTCTTAAAAATATATCTACCATCCTAAAGAATGGTCAGGATAAAGTTGCAGTGACAAATCCTCCGTCTAATGCTGGTGCATCGCGCGGGATTACCCGTGGTGCCGCTTATTTCAAAGGGGGTGATCGCTAATGGTACGTCAGGTAACAATTGATAAGTTGCATGATATGCGGCTCTCTGCAATGGCAGATGCTTTTGAGGCACAATGTAATGACCAGTCCTATGATGGTTTTAGCTTTGAAGATCGCTTTGGCATGTTGGTCGACAAGGAGTGGGACAAGCGTAAAAATTCAAAGTTGCAAAAGTTAATCCGTACTGCAGATTTCCGATACCCGAATGCCTGCATGGAAGATATTGAATATCATGCAGACCGAAAGTTGGACAAGGCCCAGATGCTAGAATTCTCAACCTGCAGGTACATCAGCGAAAACCATCATATCATTCTGAAGGGTGCCTCCGGTAACGGGAAGACATATATCGCATGCGCACTTGGCATTGCCGCCTGCAGGAACTTCATCAAGGTACGCTACATACGCCTGCCCGATCTTCTGAACGAATTTGCCGTGGCTCATGGAGAAGGAACCTTCGAAAAAGTGATCAAAGCCTTTCAGCGGGTTGACTTGCTGATATTGGATGAATTTCTTCTTACACCGCTTGCAAGCGATCAGGCAAGAGAACTACTTGAAATTATTGAAGCCAGGACAGTACGAGGGTCAGTTATCTTCTGCACCCAGTTTGAACCGGGTGACTGGTATGGCCGCATTGGCACCGAAAGTGATGCTACAGTATCAGAATCTATTATCGATCGTATCATTCATAATTCATATGAAGTGATGATTGATGGTCGTGTTTCTATGCGTGAACGCCATGGCCTGAAATCATCAAACAAGGAAGTCACTGATTGATATCGATATCGGATATCGATTTAATAAAGTGGCTGCACTCTATCCGGAAAGCAGTGCTCTGTTTATCCGGATAGGGCTGCACTAAATTTCCGAAAAGCATGCACTAACGTGTCGGAATATTCATCTACATTCCAATCAAAATATTGATATCCCATATTTTTCATGCTTTCAGATAATTTTTTCATTAAATTTTCTGAACCACACTTTTTGCTAATAGTATTGTTAGATCCCCCAGGAAATCTCATAATTTTTGGCCT
>CAYFSR010000144.1:0-291 GCA_964345785.1 uncultured Eubacteriales bacterium
ATATACTTCAATTTGGTATATACTACAATAAATATAGCAGTAGCTAAGCTACTGCTATCAGTTACTCTTTATGTAAGACCCCAACCGGATTATTTCTGACAGCTCTGATTACCGACAGTGCAAGATGTCTTGCATGCTGACTGGCAGGATGTTTGACATTCGCCGCAACCGCCTTTGGCAATACTTTGCTTTATATTCCCCTTGTGCATGGTTTTAATATGTTTCATTCCCAACTCTCCCTCTCTTAACTATAAAAGATTCAAAATAAATATGTATACAGTATATCATAGA
>CAYFSR010000144.1:301-4938 GCA_964345785.1 uncultured Eubacteriales bacterium
TCCGATTGCACCGCCTGCTGCTCCTACTATCAATGCCATAAGCGCATCGGATAGGAGTATCCGGTCAAATGCAAATTGACCTCCTGAGATTACACCTATCACGGAAACCAGTATCACATATCCTATTCCAGTTACCGCTCCCTTTAGCCATCCTTTGTTTGTAGTCTTTCTAGCTGCATAGGCCCCACCTATTGCTATACTTAAAATTCTCACTACCTGTACAACGGGTCTGATAATGGTTTCCGATAAGCTGGACAGTTGCATCACAAACGCAAACAGGATGATAAACAGCAAAGTGATAATCACTGCAAAAACAGACCCTTTGGAAACCAACATCACATCCTGCAACAAGGAGTTCTCTTCCTGCTTCGCAGTTATCTTTCTAGCTTTTTTCATCCTCTCCCCAACTCCCTCTATGCATCTTATTTCAAACATATGCAGAAAATAAAGCTGATATGACAAAGCATCGAGGGATTACAGGAAATTAAATACAGGTTAAATAAAAAAAGCTGGTTCCCGGCAGAAACACAGCTTCTTCTATATTAGTCAGATATAGGTCTATCTACGTCACGAATAGCCCAACGTTCAAAGACCAATTTTACCTTGTCTGCTCCCACTTCAACAGTGAGAACATCGTCTCTGACGGCTACTATCTTGCCACAAATTCCGCCTATGGTGGTGATATTGTCTCCAACTGTCAGTGAGGCAAGCATTTGCTTGTTTTCCTTATCTTTCTTTCTTTGGGGACGAATTAACAAGAAATACATTACTACGATCATCAGTATAAATGGAGCTAAGCTTGCTATAATTGCTGCTATGCCGCCTGGCTCCCCTGCGGGTGCTGTCTGCGCTAAAAATAACATTCATTTCCCTCCTCTTTCCATGAATTATGTACATTCCTATATTAAACTCTTTGTCCAATTTATTCAAGGTTTATATTGAACAAATTTTTATTCATAACCAAAATTTCTAAAAAACTCATTACGGAATTCAATTAACCGCTCTTCTTGAATAGCCTCTCGAACCTGTTCCATAAGGTGAATCAAAAATCTAAGGTTATGAATAGAAAGTAATATAGAAGCTAAAATCTCATTGGCTTTAACCAGATGACGAATATATGCTCTAGTAAAGTTGTGGCAAGCATAGCAGTCGCATTCTGGATCCAATGGAGTGAAATCTCTTTCGTAAGCTGCATTCCTGACTACCACCTTGCCCTGACTGGTAAAAGCAGTGCCGTTTCTGGCAATTCGTGTTGGCAGAACACAGTCGAACATGTCGACACCTCGTATTGCGCCTTCCACCAGACAATCGGGAGAACCTACTCCCATCAAATATCTGGGCTTATTTTTGGGCATAAGGGGTACAGTACAATCAAGCATTTCATACATTATAGGTTTTGGTTCACCAACACTCAGACCACCGATAGCATAGCCAGGCAAGTCATTAGCCACTACGTCCTCAGCACTCTTTTTTCGAAGATCGGCATACATTCCACCTTGAATAATACCGAACAACGCCTGGTCCTCCCTTTTATGAGCCTCTATACAGCGGTGGAGCCACCGAGTTGTCCTATCAACGGATTGCTCTACATAGTCATATTCTGCAGGGTAAGATACGCACTCATCAAATGCCATGATAATATCCGCCCCTAATGCATTTTCAATTTCAATAGCCTTTTCTGGGGATAAAAAATGACGAGACCCATCAAGATGCGATTGAAAGGTTACCCCTTCTTCTTTTATATTGCGAAGGTCAGCCAGGCTAAACACCTGAAACCCACCACTATCAGTAAGGATAGGGTGATCCCAATTCATGAATTTATGCAAGCCGCCTGCTTCTTTAACCAGCTCATGCCCAGGTCTCATATATAGATGATAGGTATTGGCCAAGATAATCTCCGCCTGCATTTCTTCCAGGTCTCTGGGCGTAATAGCCTTTACAGTGGCCTGGGTTCCCACCGGCATGAATATTGGAGTATCAAAGCTGCCATGTGGTGTATGAAATCTTCCCAGTCTCGCCTTGGTCCTAGGATCTTCTTTAATCAATTCAAATTCAAACATATTTCCTCCATAGTGTTGTGTTACTGGATACTGGATGTTTGATATTGGTAGTTACGGTTTACTAGCTATGCTTTGGGGACACTTCTCAAATATACTCAATCGTACTTTGGGGACGCTTCTAAAATATTCGAATCCCGTATCTTGTATCAATAATTGAGATAATTGAGAACTGTCCCCAAGGTTCTCTACTAGTATCCAGTATCATATTATAAACATTGCGTCGCCGAAACTAAAAAATCGATATTTTAGAGCGATGGCTTCGCTATATACTTTAAGCATTTCTTCCCTGCTTGTCAACGCACTGACAAGCATTAGTAAAGTGGATTTTGGAAGATGAAAATTGGTAATAAGGCAATTGACTATCTTAAATTGATATCCGGGATAAATAAAGATATCCGTTTCTCCATTGCCAGGTTGCACCAGTCCTTCTTCGTCTGTTACAGATTCAAGGGTTCGTAATGAGGTTGTACCAACGGAAATAACCCGATTACCAGACTTCTTGGCTTCGTTGATTATATCAGCAGCTTGCTGGGATACCTCGTATACTTCGCTGTGCATTGCATGATCTTTTATGTCATCCACTTTTACTGGCCGAAATGTTCCCAAGCCAATATGAAGAGTGACACGAGCAATAGATACGCCTCTATCTTCCACTTGTTTTAGTAGTTCTGGTGTAAAATGCAAGCCTGCTGTTGGTGCGGCTGCTGACCCATTATATTTTGCGTAAATCGTTTGATAACGATCCTTGTCTTGAAGTTTTTCATGAATGTACGGTGGTAACGGCATGATACCAATTTTGTCCAAGACTTCCTCAAATATGCCGTCATAAAAAAAGCGGACAATGCGTCCCCCTTCTTCTGTGGTTTCTAAGATTTCTGCCTTTAACAAGCCATCTCCAAAGACAAAACGTGAACCAATATGGGCTCTCTTACCAGGTTTTACTAAGACTCGCCATGTATCATCAGCTTCTCGCTTCAGGAGGACAAACTCCATCTTTCCTCCTGTATCTTCCCTATTACCCAGCAGCCTGGCAGGTATTACCTTGGTATCATTTATAACAAGGCAATCTCCTGTAACCAGATAATCTAATATATCATGAAAGCTTCTATGCTCTATTGTTTTTGATTCTTTGTGATAAACCAGCATTCGGGATGTATCCCGCTTTTCCAGAGGTATTTGAGCAATCAACTCCTCGGGCAGCTCATAATCAAAGTCGGAAACCTTCAAATTCGTCTCTTGTCTTTCCATTTCTATAACATGCTCTCCTGCTCATTCATAGGTATCTTCATATGTTTATACCCCAAAGGGGTCATAATTCTACCACGAGGTGTGCGCGCAATAAATCCTAACTGCAATAGATAGGGTTCACAGACATCCTCTATGGTGCCGCTTTCTTCGCCTGTAGAAGCCGCTAAAGTATCTAAGCCAACGGGACCTCCGTCGAACTTAATAGCTATAGCTTCCAATAGCCTTCTATCTACATCATCCAACCCCATATCATCTACTTCCAGCATGTTAAGCGCTTCTCTTGCCACATCCAAGGTGATAGCACCATCCGCCCTTATTTGAGCAAAATCTCTTACACGTCTTAGCAGCCTATTTGTAATCCTAGGGGTTCCTCTGGAACGTCTTGCAATTTCATAAGCACCTTTCTCATCTATTTCAATGCCCAGAATTCCTGCAGAACGTACCACAATTTGCTTTAATTCTTCCGGAGAGTATAACTCCAAGCGGCTTAAAACCCCAAATCGATCCCTTAACGGGGAGGTCAGCATGCCAGCCCGGGTAGTGGCTCCAATCAATGTGAACCTTGGTAAATCCAAACGAATCGACCTGGCACTGGGACCCTTCCCTATTATTATATCCAAAGCATAGTCTTCCATAGCTGGATAAAGAATTTCCTCTACACTACGGTTCAAGCGGTGAATTTCATCAATAAAGAGCACATCCATATCCCCTAGATTCGTTAAAATCGCAGCCAAATCTCCAGCCTTTTCAATAGCTGGACCGGAAGTAATACGAATGCTGACACCCAGTTCATTGGCAATGATGTTAGCCAAGGTGGTTTTCCCAAGCCCGGGAGGCCCATATAGGAGCACATGGTCTAGTGCCTCCCCTCTTTGCTGGGTAGCCTGTATGTAAATCGACATTTTATCCTTGATTTTTTCCTGGCCTATATAGTCAAGCATTCTTCTAGGCCTTAGGCTCATGTCGATATCTTGATCTTCTATCATCTTATGGGATGCAATAATGCGATCATCCTGATCCTGCAAAATGGATTCCTCCTATTTTCTTTGATTACTCAAATTCTTCAAGGCCATACGGATTAAGCTGGAAGAATCTTTTTCTTCCAAGCCCGCCAAGGCCCTCTCCGCTTCTGTTGATGAATAACCTAGTGCCTGTAGCGCCTCAAGTGCTTCCATCCGCTCACTTGTCCAACGGCTTGATATAGGAGCCTTGGAATCAGGGAGTTGTATGGCATCCTTGTCAATCTTGTCTTGAAGCTCTAGTATAATTCGTTCAGCTGTTTTTTTACCAACACCTGGAAATTTAGTTAAATACGTGATATCACTATTG
>CAYFSR010000145.1:0-4864 GCA_964345785.1 uncultured Eubacteriales bacterium
GCTGTTTACAATGAGTCTGGGGCTTTTTTCTCTTTTAGGCTGTCAAACGGAGGATAAAATATAAAGTATGTAAATAATTTAACAAAGAATTGTTTTTGCAGTTTGTTTCAAGAGCTCATATACTATCATATATCGCTCACGAAAAAAACTATTCTTTAACATAACAAAGTTAAATTCACGCTGCTCAGAATATCCAGGTATATTAATAAGGGACAGACTTCCATCTTCAATTTCTTTCTTCGCCGCAACTTCAAACAGAAAAGTTATGCCTAAGTCATTTGAAACCATTTTCTTTATTGCTGCCATATTTCCTATTTCGATCAGTTTTTCAAAAGAGTGGAGTGAATAATTCTTTTTATGCAAGATGTTCTCAAAAATTTCACGGGTACCCGATCCTCGTTCTCGAAGTATCAGTCGGCTTTTTGTAATATCCTCAAAGCTCATTTCTTGATTTGCAAATCCCGATTTCGGCGAGCAGACTGGAATGTAATTCTCAATGCTAAAAAGAGTTGAATCGTATTCCGATTTATCAAATAACCCTTCCGCAACAATAAAATCCAAATCGCCGTTGTTCAGTCGCTTAAGAAGAACCCGGGTGTTCGCAACAGACATATGAATCTTCATTTCGGGGTACCTAATTAGCAGACGAGATAGAATCTCAGGCATTACATATTCACCAATAGATAAGGTTGCTCCGAAGGTAAATTCCATTGTAGCCGTTTGAACAGAAGAGATATTTTCCCTAAAATGTTTTGAATCCGAAAAAACAGTTGTAGCAAACTCTTTTAATAGTTCTCCTTGATGGGTAAGCTTTATCTTTCTATTGGCTGTATCGATTAGCTTACATTCATAGAACTCCTCAAGGTATTTTATATGCTGGGATACTGCAGGCTGAGTAATATTCAAAAGCTTTGCCGCTTCTGTAAAACTATTGCTATTGCATAGGGTTAGAAATGTTTCATGTCTAAAATCAAGCATAATAATCTCCTAACTATAAGTCTATCTAATACAATCATTATAAAGTATAATTTTATTTTATCATGGAAATCTGCTAGTATCAATATATAAAAATAATTAAATTTAGGCGAAAGGATATATCAATATGAGTCAAGTTAATAAGAACTTATCAGGAATAATTTTATCTGGAGGGATAGCTGCAATAGCATACTTAATAAGCTTGGTTGTTCCCGCCGGCATTCTCGGAGGAACATTGATAGCGCTGATTCTGGGGATGCTTTTAAATCCATTGCTTAGCAGATATGAGAGCTTTGAGTCTGGTATCAACTGGACCTCAAAAAACATTCTGCGAGCTGGAATTATCATGGCAGGAATTACATTAAGCTTTACGCAAGTACTACAAGCAGGTAAATATGCTTTGATATTAATGTTATTCACCCTTACGACATCCTTTGGAATGGGTTATTTGTGTAGTAAGGTTTTCAAAATAAATTGGAAGCTGTCCAGTCTTCTTTCAGTAAGCACAGCGATTTGCGGCGGGACCGCTGTGGCAACCCTGGGGCCTACCATTCGGGCAAAAAATCGGGATATCGCCTATGCAATATCTGCTACATTTATTTTTGACCTTATAACCGTAATTGCCTTCCCCTGGATAGGTCGACTTTTAGGCCTTGGTGATACTGGATACGGGCTTTGGATCGGTACGTCAGTTAACGATACATCATCGGTTGTTGCTGCAGGGTATGCATTTTCCGATGCCGCGGGTTCCCTAGCAACAATTGTTAAGCTTACAAGGACACTTTTTATAGTGCCTATTGTGCTTGTCTTCTCATGGATTTATGCAAAAAAAGAACCACAGTCGGAACATACTACCAAGGTTAACATAGGTAAAATATTTCCCTGGTTTATTCTTGGATTTCTCGCTGTGGTCGGCATAAGAAGCATAGGATTTGTACCAGATAATATTGTTACTGGAATATCATTTCTGTCAAAATTCTTCTTATCAATGGCTTTGGCTGCTATTGGGCTGAAGACAAGCCTCAAAGAAGTGGCAGGTGTTGGTATAAAGCCGATGATTGCAGGAGTTATTATAGACATATCAGTAGTTTTTGTTTCTTTATTTGCTCAGGCGGGGATTCTTCACTATATAAAGTGATCTTCACTCTCCATCGCAGATATTTACAGGATATATGCTTCTAAAATAATCTCATTGAGGCCAAGCGCTATCCTTCATAGCGTAACGCTTCAATGGGATGTTTTTTTGCAGCTTTATTAGCTGGATACAGCCCAAAGATCAAACCAATTGCGCTGGAAAAGCCTACTGCTAAAATAACTATTTCTATTGATATGTTAAAGCTCATCAAATCTCCTGCAACGATAGATACTACCTGCAATATTATCCATGATAGCAGTAGACCAAATATACAGCCTAATATACTAATAACCAAAGCCTCTATTAGAAATTGCATCATGATACTGCCCCGCCCTGCACCGATAGCCTTTCGGATACCAATTTCACGAGTACGTTCAGTCACGGACACCAGCATAATGTTCATAATACCAATACCCCCTACCAAAAGGGAAATTGCAGCTATGCCTCCAAGCAGCAATGTCAACGTACCTGTAACTGAATTCATTGCATCAGCGATGCTGGACATATTAATAATAGAGAATGCATCTTTGTCTTGATCAAAGCGCTTCATCATAGAACGGTTCAAGGTTTCTTCTGTAGAATTAATATTGCTCGGATCAGCAGCGGATACAGAAAATGATGTCACATGAGGCTGTCCAGCCATCCGCGATTGGACAGTGTATGGAACATAGGCAGTAAGTCCAGATATCATACTGGCCATAATGGAATCATCCTCTTTTAATAATCCAACCACGAGAAAAGATCGCCCATTAATAGACATGTTTTCCCCAATGATATCCTCACGCCCAAACAGTTCAATTGCTGCATCATAACTCAGTACAACCACATAGGAACTATTATCAACATCCGTGGTTTTGAGAAAACGACCAGATGCAAGATTCAATCCCTGTATGTCGTGGTATGCAGCGGTGGTTCCATAAACCGTTAAGAAAGTATCCGTATAGGCATACTTACCTGTCGCATTCAAGGTGCCAACAGGCGCAACTTGACCTATTGTATCTTCGGCTGCAAGTTTGCTTAAGTCATTCAAATACAAGGGGTTTCCCTTGCTGTCCCTGATAGTTACAGACAGCATGTCGTTACCCAGCTTCTCAATTTCGTCAGTTACTGATGAAGCAGCTCCATCCACCAAAGAAACCATTACTACCAATGCCATAACCCCGATGATAATGCCCAGCATAGTAAGAAAGGAACGCATTTTGCTGGATATAATAGCACTCCAAGCCATTTTTATAGATTGTAGTATCATTATCCAGCCTCCTCTACACGGCCGTCTATAATACGGATTCTTCTATCTGCCAGTGCTGCAATATCATCATTATGCGTAATGAGAATCATAGTATTGCCACTCTCATTAAGCTCATGAAAAAGCTGAATGATATCATTACCTGTTTTGGTATCCAAGTTCCCTGTCGGCTCATCTGCTAGAAGGATAGCTGGATGAGTTACTAGTGCCCTGGCAATTGCGACTCGTTGTTGCTGCCCGCCTGAAAGTTCTGTTGGCTTGTGACTTTTGCGGCCGGATAATCCCACACGTTCAAGGGCTTCCTGCACCAGCTTTTTACGCTCACTAGATCGTACCCCTTGGTAAATTAGCGGTAACTCTACATTTTCTTCAGCAGTCATTCTTGATAGTAAATTAAAACCTTGAAATATAAAACCAATTTTCTTATTTCTTATACGCGCCAGTTCTTTTTCCGAATATTGCTCTATTGCCTGCCCGTCTAGGATATATTCACCTTCATCAGCTACATCAAGGCAGCCTATAATATTCATAAGCGTTGATTTCCCGCTGCCGGAAGGCCCAACGATGCTGACATACTCCCCTTCTGAAATAGAAAAGCATGCCTTATACAGCGCACGTACTTCCTCTCCACCAACATTATATATTTTTGAGATGTCTTTCATAGAGATAATAGGTGCTTTATTCACTACGGGTTCCTCCTGGTCTTTGCCGTCCTGGCATCATCGGGTACAAAGATTCAAAAGAGACCGCTTTAACATACTGGACAATATCTCCTTTTGAAATCCCAGCAATAACCTCAGCAAACTCGCCATCAGACAAGCCTGTGGTAATCTCTCTCCGCTGACGATCAGATCCGTCTGTTGCACCACTTTCAGATACATACACATAAATACCTGCAGCATCCTCATTAATAGCTTCTATTGGTACCAGCAAAACATCTTCTGCCTTATCTATCATAATAGTTGCATTTCCATTCATACCTGCCAAAAAACGCTCATCACTTTCTAGGGTCAGCTCTACATTGTAAGTGGTTATGTTGCCATTTGCAATGCCAAGATAAGATATTCTTGTAACGGTAGCATCAAAGGTTTCAGAAGATATAGCATCCAAGGTGATCTCTGCAACTTGATTTAGCTTTATTGAGCTTATATCCAATTCATCTACAGCAATGTTCATCTGAAGTGCCCCGCTTTTGTTGATTACGAAGGCTGTAGATTTGCCACTATCACTTACTGTGGTACTTCCCATGCCGGTAGAATTCCCTGCACCAGCACTAGCTGTTGTATCACCATCTGAAATTAGTACTTGGCTGACAATTCCCTTATTCTCAGCTAAAACAAATGGGGCCTCCATATAAGACATAAGGATCTGAAGCTGGTCTGCTAATTCCTGTCGTTGTGAATAAACCTGTTGATAGCTGTTTGTAAATGGTTCATTATCTAAGGTAAATAACTTGGCATTAGTACTAACATAAGTATTTTCCTTATAATGGATTATATCTATAGTGC
>CAYFSR010000146.1:0-4754 GCA_964345785.1 uncultured Eubacteriales bacterium
TTTATTTGTCTACAGAAAAATAATATCACAAAATTTTAAATCCATTCATCATATCTTTTGATATATATTTTCTTAATAAGTTGTACAGCCAGCATATAGCCTATCAAAAGTAATGCAAGCCATGGTAAAAATTGAATTGGTAGTGGTAACATGTCTAAACCAATGGCTAAGTCAGAAAATGCAATAATAATAGCAACAACCCCAACCACAAATGTAGATATAGCCAATCCTTTAGATGACATGCTTTCTATAAATGGTGTCTTTGAAGTTCGAATCATGTGAATGATAAGTATTTGTGAAAGAGTACCAAATATGAACCAGCCTGCTTGAAATAGAAGACTCTTCTCCATAGTGTTTGCACCCATAATAAACCAAAGTATCAGGAAACAAAGGATGTCAAATATTGAACTTATCGGACCTAACCAATACATGAAGTTCTTAACACTCCCTGTATCCCATGATTTCGGTTCTATTAAGTATTCCTCATCAACATTGTCAAAAGGCATACCTATCTGCGAAAAATCATTTAATAGATTTTGTGTTAAAAGCTGTACAGGTAACATAGGTAAGAAGGGTAAAAACAAGCTAGCAAATATAATTGAAATAATATTCCCAAAGTTACCACTGGTAGCCAGTTTAATATACTTCATTATATTACCAAAGGTCTTCCGTCCTTCTAAAACCCCACGCTCTAATACCATTAAGTCCTTTTCAAGTAATACTATATCGGCTGTTTCTTTAGCGATATCCACCGCAGTATCAACAGAAATCCCTACATCTGCTTGCCTTAAAGCTGGAGCATCATTAATACCATCTCCTAAGAAACCAACTGTATGTCCATTAGATTGGAAGGCAGATATAACTCGTGTCTTTTGATGCGGTGATAATTTGGCAAAAAGACTACATTTCTCTACAGCCTCAGATAGTTCTGAATCAGTCATAAGCTCAACATCACTACCGGTAAATAAAAGACTAGTATCTATGCCAACCTCATTACAAACATTAATTGCAACGCCTTCACTATCCCCTGTTAACACAACTGTACGAATCTTATGTTCTTCTAATGCCTTAATAGCAGGGGTTGCACTCTTTTTTGGTGGGTCTAAGAATCCCATAAATCCAATTAAAACCATATCACTTTCATCAGCGATATTAAAATGATCACTATCAGGTATATTGTTCTTTTGAGCAACAGCAATCATTCGTAAGCCTTGATGATTATGGGTTTCATATGTTTCTTTAGCAATTGCTATTTTTTCATCATCTAAAGGATAAACCTTACCATCTAGTTCAATGAAAGAAGAAATAGAAACCATCTCTTCTACTGCCCCTTTAGTAATTAACTGACGTTTACCTGTCTTGTCTTCAAGTACCACACTCATACGGCGACGGTTAAAGTCAAAAGGTACCTCATCAACAACCTCATAGCTATCAAGTATACTATCGAATTTATATTCCTCTGCTCGATTTATAATAGCCACATCAATCAGATTTTTCATACCTGTTTGAAAGTATGAGTTTAAATATGCATGTCTAAGAACTCGCCCGTCATCATCACCATATAGATTCATATAGCGTTCTACAATGATTTTATCTTCAGTTAAAGTCCCTGTCTTATCGGTACATAAAATATCCATTTCACCAAAAGATTGGATGGCACTACTGTTGCGAACAATAACCTTTTCTTTAGCCATTTTTTGTGCCCCAACAGCAAGAGTGGAGTTAGTTATAACCGGAAGCATCTCCGGTGTCAGACCAACAGCAATACTCACAGCAAACACAAGCGAAGCTCCCCAGTTTCCCTTACTAAAGACATTGATAGCAAAAACAAGGGGAACTATAATTAGCATCATGCGAATTAGCATTCCACTAATATCTTCTAAACCACGCTCAAAGCTATTCCTTGCACGGTCCCCTGTCAGTGTACCTGCCATGGATCCAAAGTAAGTAGAATCTCCTGTTGCAAGTACTACACCACGGGAACTACCACTGATTATGTTTGAGCCCATAAAACCTATGTTTTTTAAATCTGTTAAACTTATATCCTCCCCGTCTATGGCATGAGAGAATTTTTCTACTGGAGTTGATTCCCCAGTCAAAGCTGATTGTGCGACAAAGGTGTCCTTGGTTTGAATAAATCTTATATCTGCTGGTAGCATATCACCAGCTCCTAGCTGAATAATATCACCAGGTACAACTTGGTCCTGTGGAATTTCAATTAATTTTCCGTTTCTGTAAACGTGACATGTATTCTTAATTTGATTAGTTAGCTCAGCAACTGCCCTGCTTGAAGATTGACTCTGTATAAAAGAAATCATACTAGATACAAAAACAAGTAAGATAATAATAATAAAAGTAAAATAATCTTTTTGGGCAGGAATTACAACGTCCGTAACAAAGGTAATCATTGCAATCACCATTAGAATAATGTTAAACGGGTTAATAATTGCTTCAAATAGTCTAGAACAGAGCGTATCTTTATAAGCTTCCGAAATTTGGTTAGGACCAAATTCCTCTAATCTGCTATCAGCATCTTTTGTAGTAAGCCCATTAATTTTAGTTTTAAAGATATCAATTACTGCTGTAATATCCATTGTTGCATACTTGGAAATGTTTGAATTGTTTCTTGTAGTCTCATTGTTGGGTGTGTTGATTTTTTTCATGATACTTCATCCTTTCTAAAACTGTCCAGCCAAGCCTTAGGCAGAATGAACCTGAAAAATCATCCCAACAAGTGCATGAAGTGAGATTGATTTTTAAATCATTAATCTACCTAAGTAAAAAATTATGACTCTTACAGTATTTCCCTTTAGGGTGTTTTTTATTTTGTTTTTACAACTAGGGAGATCATCCATCACTTCTTGCTCCTTTCTTGATAAAATAAAAACATCTACATAAAAATAGCCTAAGACAAGATAGCTTTAGACAAAAATGGTAGATGTTTTCTAATATTTAATCTCTTATTACGTTTTTAACGTTCAAGCTTTAGCTTCGCTAGACATGAACTTGCTCTAGTTGAAACCTTGAATCGATAACAACTGTTTACCAGTGCAGAATGTCTCCATCCTTTTACGGTGGCAATCTTAATTCTAGCGGTAGCCTCACCTACCTTAATTATAAAACCAATATACATCATAATCTATTATGATAGATCTGTCAAGTTTTTATGGTTCTAGATAATGAGAACCAGCACCTCATCGAATATAATAATAACAGTGACATATCAAAAAAGTTAATGCACTTAATACTACATATACTCAACTGATTACCATCTTAAATATAATTATACTAAATAATAATTAACTATTAAAGGACTAAAATCCTTGTTCCTCATGCATTGCTTACAACAATTATACCTAATTACTCTAAGCAATGCATGAAATATATTTATCTAAAGTTCCTGAAACCCTTGATTTAATAACACAAACTGCACCCATCACTATTATGACACGTTTCCCCGTAGTATGCCAGATGTAACCACCCAGCTGGTTCTGTTGGTGCCAGTTGATCTGCTGGATCCGGTCAAAGATCTCCTTTACCGCATAGACCTGATAGCTCCGAAGCACCTTCAACGTGTCATCCGCCTTATCTGCTACCGAAGAATAGCCGATGAGCTGATGAGCCATTGGGATCGACAGAAAGGAGTCGGCATTCTGACGCCAGTCCTTGATCGGCAGATTGTTGAAATCCGCCCACTGAAAGACATAATTCTCATTGATCTCTGAAGAGGGATCCGACCCGGGGTTAGCAAAATAGCGCATCTCATTCGGGGTCAGGGCAACATACACTTGGATCAGTGAAAAGATCCCGCTATTGAACAGGCCATCATGGATATATCGTTGGATCTGGTTCACCGCATTGCTGACGGGTACCCCACTTTTCTTCAGTTCCACATGGATGACCGGGAGCCCGTTGATGATCAGGACAAAATCGCCACGGTAATCACCTTTCACAGGATCCTTCCCCGGAAACTTTGGCTGACGGGCGATCTGGTAGTTGCTGTCCCCTCCGGCGATCTCCTTGCGGTCAAACAGTTTCAGGCTGACGTCTTTGCCAAAGTGCAGTTGATCATTCGGATTTTCCCGCTTGATCGTAACTGAGGACCCGTTGATAAAGTCATTTTTCAGAAGCGGCGATCTCAGATTGTTGATCTGCCGGATGAGCTGATTTATCTCCGCCTGGTTCAAGGGCACATTGTTCAGACGATCCTTGCTGTTATTCATGCGGAACAGCGTATTGGCCCAGCTTTCAAGCAGATCCTGCTCTGTCGGGTTGTCCAGCACCCCGCCATTCCACCCTTTCTGAGTGACAAGCAACTTGATCAATGCATCTTCAAATTCCCGTTCGCTTGTAAATGTCATCCCGTCCTCCTTTCACATTTTCTATTTCAATGCAAACTTCATTACAGTAAATCACCTACACAAACATTTTTTTAAAAGCGACTTCTTAATATTCTTAAATTTATCCAGCTTACGCTGATGAAGGGTGATAAGGTCGTCAAGGGTTTGAAAATAGCTTGCTATTTTGTTCTGCTCTGTCGTTGACGGTACAGTAACAACAAGGTTGCCAAGCATCTTCCCAGAGATTTCAAGGAACGTAGAACCCGAGGCAACACCCTCTGCCAGTTCTTTGATTTTATTCCCCATTGAGTAGATGAAGTATGGGTTATAACCAAACTTGAGAACAATCGACTGGAATCTGTGAGTGGTAATATAAAGTAGGCCAATTTCGGCCACCAGAACTGAGCCACTTCC
>CAYFSR010000147.1:0-4545 GCA_964345785.1 uncultured Eubacteriales bacterium
AAAATGGAGCATGAGATATTTCAAAAGCTATGGAAGCAGCTGGATTAAGGAATAAGGAGAACAGACCCAATGGTAGAGACTCTGAACAATAAAAAGTTCATACTCGCATCTGCATCACCAAGAAGAAAAGAGCTCTTGGATCAAGTAGGCGTACAATATGAAGTGATTCCCAGTAGTGTTGAAGAGCATATTGAAGATATAAAAGGTACGCCAGCTGAGAAAGCCGAGAAGCTGGCGTACCTTAAAGCTAGGGATGTTGCTGATACGTGTAATGATTGCGTGGTTCTTGGAGCAGATACAATCGTGGTTATAGGAAACGAAATACTTGGTAAGCCAACAGATCTGGATGATGCCAAACATATGCTCATCAAGTTAAGTGGTAAAGAACACAAAGTGATAACAGGGGTTGTTTTAATTGACACCAGTAAGAACATTGAAGTTCTAAGCCATGAAACAACCTCTGTTAAGTTTAGAGAATTAACAATCAAAATGATAGATTCATACTTAACTACCCAAGAGCCCATGGGAAAAGCCGGGGCATATGCAATACAGGGCTTTGGCGCTCTATTAGTAGAAGGAATAGACGGATGCTATTCCAATGTAGTAGGTTTACCACTGGCCAGGTTGAGTAAAATGGTAGAAGAACTTAATACTCAAAGCTAACATCGACAGATGCTCTGATTTCCATCTGACCGGTGCTTATTGGTGTTGAGCGCCCTGCTGCCATTTCCATTTCATAAATCCCACTATCGTATAAGGGGGAATATCCTTGAGATCTTTCTGCTATTTTTACAGGCGTAAGCTTGCTTATACCAAATTCACCTGTCATGACCTTTGCTTTCTCTTCAGCATTCTTAACAGCAAGCTTTAGTGCCTGTTCATAAAGCTTTTCGGTCTCTTCTACAGCAAATCGTATGCCATTTAGCCTATTAGCACCCTTTGCTGCAACAGCATCTAGAACCTTGCCGGTATCGTCTATATTCCTTACCTTAACACTTACTGTATTTACAACCTTATAGCCTCTGAAAATTTGAGTGTTGTTGTTCCAATCATATTCAGGGTAAACACTGTAATTATCTGTTTGAATATCCTTGTCCTGAATCCCAAGATTCTTAAGCTCTGCCATTATTTCATTCATCTGTTCCTTGTTTGCTGACTGAGCTTTAGTCATTTCCTTGTCATTTGTCTCAACTCCCAGAGATACAATAGCTATATCAGGTGTCACACGAACTACACCTTCCCCTGAAGCTGATACAGTTTTTCTATCGCTATTTTCAATAGTTGTAGCCAAGACCTTTTCTTCTCCTTTCATAAGGGTGCCGGTAAAAATCCCTAATGAAAGGGTGATAACCAACATTAATGCAATTATAAGCTTACTTTTAATTGACACCTTGAACCCTCCTTGAATTTCGTTCCAATAATTCAGACGATAACTCAAATAAATAGTTTCACACACTATCTATCTTTTTATCAACAAAACGGATAAATCATTTACGTTGGTACCGGTAGGACCAGTAATAATTAAGCCTTTACACTCTTTAAGCCCATTATAAGCATCATTGTTTTCCAATACATCAAATATAGAAATACCCTTATCGCTAAGAGTCTTTGTGGTATAGGTATCTACATAGCCACCAGCAGCATCAGTAGGTCCATCTGTTCCATCAGAACCAATTGAAAAAACAGCTACATTATTAAGCTCGGAGATACCTGTAGCTGCTGCCAAGGCTAGCTCTTGATTTCTACCGCCTTTTCCAGAGCCCTTCAAATGCACAATGGTTTCGCCGCCTGCTATAAACGCCAGGGAATTCTTAGTATTGTTATAGTACTGTGCAATTGAAGCCAGAAAACTTCCTGCCTCCCGTGCTTCACAACTTAGGCTGGCCGTAAGGACAACAGGTTCATAACCAAGCTCCATGCATGTCTTCTCAGCTGCAACACATAACTGTGTAACACTGCCTGTAATCATAGTTTTAACATTGGTAATGGTATCAGGTGTTTCGATATTTAATAGTTTTTCTACCTCTTCTGATACATTAATGTTATATTTTCGTATAATCTCAAAGGCCTGTTCATTCGTGGAACTGTCTGGATATGCAGGGCCTGATGCTATCATATCAAGTGGATCGCCAATAATGTCGGATAATACTACTGAGTAAACTTGAGCAGGCTCACATAGCTTGGCAAATTTTCCGCCCTTCACTGCTGATAACCGCTTCCGAATAGTGTTCATTTCTATAATATCTGCACCTGATGCCAGAAGCTGCTTAGTCACTTCCTCAAGCATCTCTTTAGAAATTAGGGGTTTCTCAAATAGTGCAGATCCACCACCAGAAATTAGAAACAGCACTTTATCCTCCGACGAAAGGCCAGAAACAAGCTGAATCGCCTGATCTGTTGCTGCAAAGGAATTGTCATCGGGAACAGGATGACCTGCCTCATAGATTCGAATATTAGGTAATTCTCCTTTGGAATGTTCATACTTGGTGATTACAATACCATCGTCAATTTGCTTACCTAAAATATCAGAAGCAGCCTTTGCCATAGACCACGCTGCCTTACCTATAGATACTAAAAGCAATTTACCACCGGAAAAATCCAGCTCCTGTAGAGCTTTTTTAACAGCAGTATCCGGAAGTGCTGCTGTTATAGCAGATTCGATAATCTGATTGGCATCGCTTCTCAAGCTCATAAAATCACACCTCTCTCTTCTGTTTTATGTATCTCCTATTATACTCTAAGATATCCAATTTATAAAAAGCGCTAAAGCATAAGCCTTAGCGCTTTAATACATTATAACAGATTAAACTTTAACTAAAAAGTTCTCTTCTCAATCCATTGTCGACAGTAATTATCTGACAATGAAGTAAATAATGTAGGCATTAATTAAGCCTGCAATACCTACTACCAAAGTACCCAGTGTTTGAGTTTTGTAGCCATCTTCTACTCGCATATTACCAAAGTTAGTAACAACCCAGAAGTAACTGTCGTTTGCATGAGAAACGGTCATAGCACCTGCGCCAATAGCGATAACGGTTAAAGCGATTAGTATGGGAGTATCTAATCCAATGCTTGACAGCATAGGTGCAATAATACCTGCTGTGGTAGTCAATGCAACAGTTGAGGAACCTTGAGCTGTTTTCAAGATAGCAGATAATAGAAATGGGAACATAAGCCCAAGAGCGGCCAATGTAGTAGAATTTTCCTTGATGAAGTCTACCATCGTAGTGTTAGCAATAACGGTACCAAGAACACCACCTGCAGCTGTGATAAATAGGATAGGTCCGGTTATTTTTAGAGTCTCATTAGTAAGTTCATAGAAATCTTCAGTACGCTTTTGAACAATCAAAATGTATAATGCGAATAATACACCTGATGCAATAGCTATAATAGGTGTTCCAAGGAAAGTAATAATGGGTACGGAGATTTTAGCCATAGCAAAAGCAGAGGAAACACCCATTAGGATGATGGGAACAATGATCGGAGCGAAGGATAACCAAGCATTTGGCAATTCACCGTAGCTGGCAACCAACTCTTCATATGTTTGAACAACCTCACCATCATCTGCATTCATTTCATCCTTGGATTTTACTTTCTTTCCGATATATAGCGAAAAGAAGTATGATGCTATGAGGGGCAAAATAGATGCTAGTAAACCCACAATAATTACAAGAAGTAAATTTGTTCCCTGCCCAACACCTTCATAAAGAGTATTAGCTGCAGCAATAGGACCAGGTGTAGGAGGGATAAAGCAATGGGCAATATAAAGCCCCATGGAAAGTGCAACAGTACTGGCTACTGATGACCTTGCAGTACGCTTGACCAATGCTCTCCTAATTGGATTCAAAATAACGAACCCGCTATCACAGAATACAGGGATGGATACGATCCAGCCCATAAGGAGCATTGCTAGCTCTGGCCTTTTTTTTCCTACCAAACGAACTACCACATCAGCCATTTTTAGTGCGGCACCTGTTTTCTCAAGCAAAGTACCAATGAGTGCACCAAAGATAATAACTATTCCGATGCTCTTAAAGGTATTACTGAAACCTGTACCGATAATATTGGGAAGATCGACTAATGGAATTCCTGCGACAATGCCGAAAATTAGGGAAATTGCCATAATTGATAGAAATGGATGAATCTTTAGTTTGGAAATCGAGTAGATCATAAGTGCGATTGCAATTACAAATGCAATAATTAAAGGAATACCAGACATGAGCAAAGCCTCCTTATAATTTTGTTAACAATTCATATTAATGAATTGTTTTGTAATATAAGATAAATATAGGACATATATGGTTCTAAGTCAACTGGTATATTTTATAAAATATGTACTTGAATAATTACATTTTTTATTGATTATTACTATATTATTATGTGTACTTATTTAATTTACCTTCTCAATCACTTCTACTAGATATTCTTTTCAGCTTCGCTTTCCACTTCTAGTACAAGACCTATGTTTTTCATCTTGCATATTACTTAGTAATCATTCAAAATTTCCTGATTACAGGGACAGGAGAAGCGTAATAGCTTAATATC
>CAYFSR010000148.1:0-4456 GCA_964345785.1 uncultured Eubacteriales bacterium
CTATATGCTGTATAGTTTTCAAGATAAAGTAGTTTTGACACCTAAATCATTATATTCGATGAAAAAAAGTTTTTTCCTCCTTAGAACAAAAATGATACTCTATCTTAACAAAAATGTTATAATATGGTCTAAGATCTACAATTAAAAAGTCACTTGGTTTTGTACCAAGCGACTTTTTGTCTTTTTATTAATTTTACTATCAGTCTCATCGGAAGAAGCAAAGTAAAGCTTATGCTACTTACGATTCCAAAATACGCATGAATTCTTCTCCATTGATGGTTTCTGTTTCATACAAATGTTTAGACAGTTCATCTAATTTACTGCGGTTCTCAAGCAAGATTTGGGTTGCTCTATCATATTGAGCTTTTACTAGTTCCACAACTTCCCTATCAATTAGAGCTTGGGTTTCAGCTGAACAAGCCAGGGAAGTGTCTCCACCCAAGTATTGGTTATTAACGGTTTCCATGGCGACCATTCCGAAGCTTTTGCTCATTCCATATCGAGTTACCATGGCTCGAGCTATTTTAGTAGCCTGCTCTATATCGTTAGATGCACCTGTTGTTACAGAACCGAAAACAATTTCTTCAGCTGCGCGGCCTCCTGTATAGGTGGCTATTTTGTTTTCTATTTCTTCCTGACTCAATAGATATCGGTTTCCTTCATCAACCTGCATGGTATAGCCTAAAGCGCCAGATGTACGGGGAACTATAGTGATTTTCTCTACCGGTGCAGAATGGGTTTGTTTTGCAGCTACCAGCGCGTGACCTACCTCGTGATAAGCAACAATAAGTTTTTCTTTATCCGAAAGGATAGCATTTTTCTTCTCATAGCCTGCAATAACCACTTCAATACTTGCTTCAAGATCTTCTTGAGTGGCAAATTTTCGACCATCACGGACAGCGCGTAGAGCACCTTCATTAATGATGTTAGCCAGATCAGCACCAGAAGCTCCTGAAGCTATACGAGCAACCCTATTGTAATCGATGTTATGGTCAGTTCTTACCTTTTTGGCATGAACCTTTAGAATTTCTTCACGGCCCTTTAGATCAGGAAGTTCTACTGGCACTCGTCGGTCAAAACGTCCCGGACGCAACAGTGCCGGATCTAGTGATTCTGGGCGGTTTGTAGCTGCTAGAATAATGACACCTGTATTTTCTTCGAAGCCATCCATCTCTGTTAGTAATTGATTTAGCGTCTGTTCTCTCTCATCATTTCCACCAATCCGCCCGTCACGCTTTTGTCCAATTGCATCTATTTCATCGATAAATACAATACAAGGAGCCTTTTCTTTCGCTTGCTTAAACAGGTCACGTACTTTTGAAGCGCCCATTCCAACGAACATCTCCACGAACTCTGAACCTGAGATGGAGAAGAAAGGAACATTCGCTTCCCCTGCAACAGCTTTAGCCAGCATAGTCTTACCTGTTCCTGGGGGACCAACTAGCAAGATTCCTTTAGGCATTTTTGCACCAATCTCCTGAAAGATAGAAGGATCATGTAAGTAGTCGACAATTTCAGTTAAGCTTTCCTTTGCTTCATCGACACCAGCAACATCAGAAAATCTAATACCATCTGATGTAGATTTGACATAAACCTTAGCGTTGCTCTTTCCCATACCAAACATCATGGAATTTCCGCCACCGCTTGCTCTTTCTGTTAATTTTCTTGTCATGTAACGGCCGATTCCGATCATTATTGCCATGGGTAGAATCCATGTAAATAGTAAAGTCATTAAGGGTGATGCTTCTTTTATAATCTCCTGAGAAAAGGTAACTCCAGCATCGTAGAGACGTTCAGTGCGGTTAGGGTCTTCAACAACACCTGTTTTAAAAATTTGGGTATCATCTTTATTTGTGAATACTATTTGGTTGTGTTGTATTTGGACCCTTCCTATTTCCTTGTTTTCTGTCATCCTCATGAAGGTTCCATAGTCTGTTTCCTTGACTTGTCTCTCCATGAGCCATGGCACTGCAAATGTATTTAATAATAAAATAATTAGCAGGGCAATACCATAATAAAAAATTAACGGCCTTTTAGGCGTTTTAACTTCATCCATGCATGTTTTCCTCCTTAATCAATAGCTTGTCTTTTGTTAGGTGTATATATGTAAATCTAACCCTATACTTAATATTACCACATGTTGTGAAAATAAAAACATGATGTAAATAAATTATTTAAGAAAAATATGAATTTCACAATTACTATTCATATTCTACACATTCCAAACACGCTGAATACAAACAGCTGCAATGAGTTTTATATGCATTTATTTATACGTACCAAGACTTGTATAACAAAACTTGTATACTTTACAAACAAGCTCTGTTAATATACAATTGAAGTAGACAAATCCTTGAAAAAGGGAGGACTCGGCCATTTGACTGTGCCTGAGTCTTTTTATGTTACTCAAATTTTGGATCGGTTAATTGAAAGTATAGAAAGCGAGCACCTAAATGTTTAATAAAAATCGAGATAGCGATATGACCAGTGGGCCATTGTTTGGAAATATAATTATGTTTGCCTTGCCTATTATGGCTATGAACATATTACAGCTATTATTTAATGCTGCTGATATGGTTGTTGTAGGGCGCTTTTCAGGTAAGGAGGCATTAGCTGCCGTTGGAGCAACTGGTTCTCTTATCAACCTTATTATCAATCTCCTATTGGGATTGTCAGTAGGAACTAGTGTAGTAATAGCCCAGGGCTATGGTGCAAATAGGGAAGCAGATGTAAATAAATCTGTTCATACTTCCTTGTCAATCAGCATTATAGGTGGGTTTATAGCTATGATAATCGGTATTCTCCTATGTAAACCCTTGCTTGAAATGATGGGTACACCAGATGATATTATTCATCTTTCTATTTTGTATATGAGAATATATTTTCTTGGTCTTCCAGCCGCCATGGTATATAATTTTGGTGCGGCTATCCTTCGAGCTATAGGAGACAGCCGTCGTCCAATGTATTACCTTGTTATAGCTGGAATTGTAAATGTAATACTAAACCTTATTTTTATTATTCAATTCAATATGAGTGTCGATGGCGTAGCTTGGGCTACCACTATTTCACAATTTCTTTCCGCAGCACTTATATTAATTTGTCTTTATAGGAGCCATGGTGCCATTCGCTTTATACCAAAGCAAATGCGGATCCATAAACAACAGCTGAAAGCCATAACTAGAATAGGTTTACCAGCAGGTCTGCAAGGCTTGTTATTTTCAATCTCAAATGTATTGGTTCAGTCTGCTGTCAACTCATTTGGCTCTACCATGGTAGCTGCCAGCTCTGCAGCTGGTAATATAGAAGGCTTTGCAGGAACAACAATGAATGCATTTTACAACGCTGCCATCACCTTTACAGGGCAAAATATGGGAGCAAAGAAATATGATAGAATAGATACTATTGCTAAAATCTGTACTGCTTTGGTTTTTGTAACCTGGATTATTGTAGGTGGTGCCCTTATGATTTTTGGAGAACCGCTACTGAACATTTATACTACTGATCCTGAAGTAATGGAGCTGGGTATGATGCGCATTAAAATCATGATGGCTGCCTATTTCACCTGTGGTATTATGAACGTATATCCGGGCTTAACCCGAGCAATGGGATATTC
This sequence comes from uncultured Eubacteriales bacterium, assembly GCA_964345785.1. Classification (GTDB taxonomy): domain Bacteria; phylum Bacillota; class Clostridia; order Caldicoprobacterales; family DTU083; genus UBA5454. The sequence continues at coordinate 3,614 of CAYFSR010000148.1, forward strand.
CATACTACCTATGATAAGTACGTTAGTTGGAGCTTGCATTGCTAGAATAGCTTGGATATATACAGTGTTTGCATGGAACCCTACACCTTTTACGCTTTTCGTCTGCTATCCCGTTACCTGGGCTTTAGCAGGGCTTGGCCAGGTAGCTATTTTCTTCTATGCACGGAAACATATCCGTAAGCGGGATACTATTGAAACCCAATCTGTTACAGTATAGACCTATAGTAAGCAATAGCAAATTTTAGCTAAAAATATTTTCACATCCTGTATACAAAAAACTTGTAACGTTTTGGCTTTTCCTTCATCATAGTTGTAAGAGGGGTGAGATAATGGAAGATATGCATAAGCTATATGAAGAAAATGCATTGAAGGTATATTACTTTCTACTTTCATTATCTCGAAATATTCATGTTTCTGAAGACCTTACTCAGGAGACTATGCTTCGTGCTATCCTAAATATCAAATCCTTTAGGGGAAACTGTAAGCTTTCGGTTTGGTTGTTTCAGATAGCTAAGAACTTATATTTTGAATGGTACAACAAAAACAAGAAGACGGTTTCCATCACAGAACTGAATTATTCTGAGCCCAGCGAAAATTCTTTAGAACAAGATTTGATTAATAAAGAATCTGCTCAAAGTATTTTAGCCTTCTTAAATGAGCTTGCTGAACCTTATCAGGAAGTTTTCACCTTGCATATTCTCGGTGAGGTACCCCTTAAACAAATAAGTCAATTGTTTGAAAAAAGTGATAGTTGGGCACGTGTTACCTATTATCGTGCCAAGCAAATGATCATTAAGAAGATGAAAGGAGAATCCTTATGGCTAGAATAGAATGCGATTTAAT
>CAYFSR010000149.1:0-4380 GCA_964345785.1 uncultured Eubacteriales bacterium
AAGGAGAGGATATAGATATGATACGAGAGATTATACAAATAGATGAAGACAAATGTAATGGATGTGGATTATGCGTTCCTAATTGTGCGGAAGGTGCTATTCAAATTATAGATGGAAAAGCAAAGCTTGTAAAAGACCAATACTGCGATGGTTTAGGAGCATGCTTGGGACATTGTCCAGAAGACGCTCTTCATATTATAAAAAGAGAAGCCGACGAATTTGATATGGATGCAGCTATGGCTTTTGTGAAAAATCTGGAAGAAGGTAAAACTACTGCTCTTGAAGAGCTGGAAGTGAAGGAAAAAGAAGAAAAGAAGATAGAGAGACCTGTTCATGTTGGTGGCGGCTGCCCAGGAAGCAGAATGCGTACTTTGAACCAAGAAAGTTCAACACCTGAACTAGAAACAGCAGGAAGTGGCGACATTGCTTTTAGTCTAAAGTCACAGCTACAGCAGTGGCCTGTTCAACTTAGCCTAGTGCCAGTTAAAGCACCTTATTTCCAAGATGCGGATCTTTTAATTACAGCTGACTGTGTACCCTTTGCCTATCCGGATTATCATCCCAAGCTATTGAAAGGTAAAAAAGTAGTTATAGGCTGTCCAAAATTAGATGATTTAAGCATGTATATAGAAAAGCTAACAGCTATATTGAAGTCCAATGATCTAAACAGTGTAACTGTTGCCTTTATGGAAGTTCCCTGCTGTAATGGTATTGTATATGCCGCAGAGCAAGCTGCATTGGCTTCAGGTAAAAATATAGAAGTTAACAAATTCATGATCACGATAGATGGTCAAAAACAGCAAGTATAAATTAAGACTCTAAGTCTCGTAAATTGAAAGGCACTAAAACCCCTTAAATGTAGAGATATTATCAAAGAACATATCGTCCAATTAAGGGGTTTTCTTATTTTACAAAAGTTTCTAATTAGTTTTATTTCGGAAACGTAACTGTTATTATGGTTCCTTTACCTACTTCACTGTCCAATTTAATGCTTCCATTGTGTAAACGAACTGAATGCTTAACTATAGATAAACCTAATCCAGAACCACCTATTTTATTGTGATGACTTTCTTCTGCTCGATAAAAGCGTTCAAAAACTCTACTTTGTTGGGGTTCTGGAATTCCAATGCCAGTATCTGCAACAGTCACGGTTACTACTTTTGGTTGGTCGCTTAATATGATATCTACTTTCCCTGCTTGATGATTATATTTTATAGCATTGTCACAGAGATTGTATATTATTCCAGAAATGAGATGTGGGATACCATTAATAATAGCCTTATCTCCTTGTAAGCTCACCATTAATTCTTTTTCCTTTGCAGTAGGTTCAAGACTATGAACAACATCCTGAGCTATAGACATGAGATCTGTTTCTTCCCTTGTCATATCTTCTGTACCCTCGTCCAAGCGGGACAAACGGATAATATCATCCACCATCTCCGACATGTGCAGGGCTTCAAAATATATTTGATCTGTAAACCTTGTTACATCCTCTGGTTTTACTACTCCATTTCTTAAAAGCTCTGCATGACCAGATATGGAATGTAAAGGAGTCCTAAGCTCATGGGAGACATTAGCAGTAAATTCACGCCGTCTTTGCTCGGCATTCATTTTTTCAGTAACATCAAAAATCAACAAGGCTACACCATTGTTTGCTCCATTTGAAACTACAGGGCTAGCTACAAGTTCATAATCTCCACTACCTATCTCTATTATTTTCTCCACTTTTTCTCCATTTTGGGCTATTCTTAATAGTTCTTGTAATCCCAGTGTACGATTAATCGTCAATATATTCTTGCCAATGCAGCTTTTATCTGTACCAAGTAACTTCATAGCACTCTTATTAATGCTTATTATTGTATCCTTGCTATTCAGCAATACTAAACCTTCTGTCATACTACCGGTAACAGCCTCAAACTCGTCCTGTCTGCGTTTAAGTTCAGATACCTGCTTGTTGATTTGTCTACGTTGATATTCTAAACGTGTAAACAGGGGAGCCAGCTCTTCATAGTTATCATTGGCTAGCGGTTCATCCAAATTAAATGAATTTAATGGCTTTACAATTAGTTTTGACAGATGGGATGCAAGTATTAATGAAAGTAATAAAGCAATAATAACGATAACCACAGTAGGTTGAATCATCTGCAGCAAAAAGGCCAGGGAAGTAATCTGTGTTCTAGAAATGCGGACAACGGAGCCATCTGCTATTCGTTGTGCAGTGTAAATTTGCTTTTCCAGGAGTGTAGTAGAATAACGAGTGCTTTCTCCGTAACCCAGCTTAAGTGCATCCTCTACTTCTTTGCGGTCTCCATGGTTTTCCATTTCTGAGGCATCTACCTGGCTATCGTGTAACACATTGCCATCTTTATCAATCCACGTTATACGATAATTATTCAACTTAATCCCATCAAAGTATTCAATACCACTTAACTCAATACCATGAGAAGTATTGACAGTAAGAATCTTCAGATCATTTTGCTGCAACTGAGCAAAATAATCATATAAAAGGCTCATTATAATCATAAGGGAAGTGATAAAAACGGCTAGTAACCAACGCCACGTACAGTATCTATGTAGTCCCCACAATCCCCCAGCTTGTTGCGTAAAGTTCGTATATGCACATCCACCGTTCGTGTTTCCCCGTCATAATCTATACCCCATATTGCTGTAAGCAGTTGGTCCCTTGTAAATACAAGACCTAAATTTTCCATAAAGGTGCGAAGCACTTCATATTCCTTCAGAGTTAAGTTCACTCGTTCACCTTTTGCAGTGACTGTATGCTCAGCTAGATTTAAGACGAGATCCCCTACGCGGATTTCCTGGCTGTCTGTTTTAGGTGAAGTGCGCCTCAGCACAGCCTTCACTCGAGACACCATCTCCATCATACCAAAGGGTTTATCAAGTACGATGTTGGTTGTCATGGTGCGCACACCGGCAGTTAGTTTATTGGGAACTACCGCCTGATTTCCTGCTACCATCATCACAGCCATAGTCTCGCCAATTGCCCGGCCCACTCCTAGGACCACCCCTGCAAAGATACCAGATTTTGCAGCAGGTACAGTTGCATGAAATATACTGCGCTCATGGGTTGCTCCTAGTGCAAGCCCGCCCTCATAATAGCTTTTTGGCACTGCACGAATGGCAGCTTCGGAGACACTGATAATGGTTGGTAAAATCATAATACCTAAAAGCACTGATGCCGTTAAGACACTGAAGCCACGTCCCCCAAAATTCTCTCTTACAAAGGGAACTAAAACAACAAGTCCAAAGAAACCATATACAACAGAAGGAATGCCTGCTAATAAATCAACTGCAGGTTTCATAAATTTATATAATCTAGCAGGGCAAAACTTAGCCATAAATATGGCTGTTAAAATTCCAATAGGTACGCCAATTATAAGCGCACCAGCTGTTACGTATATGCTGCCGATAATCATCGGGAAAATTCCGTATAAATCATTAGCCGGTCGCCATATCTTTCCAAATAAAAATTTAAAAACTCCTATTTCAAATATAGCTGGAAGGCCGTTGGCAAAAACGAAGAGACAAATCAAAGCTACTGCAGCAATAGACACACAAGCTGTCAGAATAAAGACGACCTTCATGATTTGCTCTTTAAATCCTTTTCTAAGCAATATCTGTTCCCCTTCTAGGCATGGCAAAGAGGCTTGAACTTAGCCGAGCCTCTTATGCTGGATTTATTCACCAATTACTTCCGACCATTTGTTAATTTCACCAGTGAAAATGTTCATAATCTGTTCTGATGACAAGTTGTCTACTGGATTATCATTGTGTACGATAACCGCAATTCCGTCCATTGCCATTACAACTGGTGTTAGACCTGCTTCTATTTCCGAGTCTTTTACTTCACGAGATGCCATACCTATGTCACAAGTTCCATCGATAGCATCTGTCATACCTGCTGAAGAACCACTAGATTGTATTTCGATAGTAACTCCAGAGTTTAGTTCTTCATAGGCTTCCTTTATTTTTCCCATAACTGGGGCAACTGAAGTGGATCCATGTACTGTAACCTTACCAGAGCTCATGGAGCCTGTGTATTCAGGTGCATCAGCAAGAGCAATGTAGCCGTCTCCTGTAACTATTTCCTGCCCCTGTTTGGATAATACAAAGTCCAGGAAGTCCTGTGCGTTTTCACTGTGTTCCCCTTATTTTCTTCATGTTCTTTTTCATTCTCCTTTTTCTTTATCATATAGTTTTTCATCTAATTAAGATTTTATAAGAGAAAAGTAAAATTCAAAAGACATGTTAGGTTAAATCTAAGTTAAATATTCACGAATATAGTAATTTAAATAGACAGCACTTGTGCCAGCTCATATAGATCTTCGTTGAAATTCTTAGGCATAGCCAAGGCTTCTG
>CAYFSR010000150.1:0-4270 GCA_964345785.1 uncultured Eubacteriales bacterium
ACTAGATACTAGTAAAACGGAAAGTAGGGGCAGACGACCCTGTCTGCCCTGCAAAAAAGAAAACCGCTCCTTTTTGGGAACGGTTTGTGTACTCAATCAATCAGATGAGTAGGGTAGCAGTGCAATGTGACGAGCTCTTTTAATAGCAATTGTCACTTGACGCTGATGCTTTGCACAGTTGCCTGAGATTCTTCTGGGAAGAATCTTTCCCCGCTCAGTAATGTACTTTCTTAGTTTGAAAACTTCTTTATGATCAATATGTGTAACTTTGTCTACACAAAAAGCACATACGCGTTTTCGAGGCCTTCTTCCACCGCCGCCGCCTCTTGGCTTTCTTGCATATTCAGCCATGATTAATCCTCCTGTCTTATTTAGAATGGAAGCTCATCGTCATCTACATCAATTTCATCCATAAATCCTGTTGACGACGCTGGCTTTTCGTTTTGGTTTGGGGTATATTGTGGACCGCCTTCATTTTGATTTCCGGAAGGATTCCGTTCCAAAAATTGAACTTCGTCTGCAACTACCTCAGAGATATAGCGCCTTTGACCGTTGTTGTCGTCATAGGTTCTCACCTGAAGACGCCCCGATACGGCTACCAGCCTGCCCTTGCTTAAAAACCTTGCACAAGTTTCAGCTAATTTGCGCCATGTAACTATGGGAATAAAATCCGCTTCTCTTTCCCCTTGTTGATTGGTAAAGCTACGATCAACCGCTAGTGTGAAGGTGGTAACACTAATATTGCTGGATGTAGATTTCATTTCTGGATCCCTTGTTAAACGGCCAATAAGAATAATTTTATTTAACATCTTCTCCACCACCTTTATTATTTTTCATCTAAGCGGATTGTTAGATAACGTAGAATATCATCAGTTATCTTGTAGTTACGTTCCAGTTCTTCCGGTAAATCGGATTCGGCAGAAAAGTTAACTAAAACATAGTATCCCTCATTGAGATCATCAATGGGGTATGCAAGCCTTCTCTTGCCCCACTCGTCCACATTTTCTATCTGGCCACCTTCTTGCTGAATAAGGTTGCTAAACCTTTCTATCAGCGCTTTGATGCCTTCTTCCTCGACAGTAGGACGGATAATGTAAATGGATTCGTATTTATTCATGGCAAATTCACCTCCCTTTGGACTATGGCCCTGCATGTCCTGCAGAGCAAGGATGTTACAATAGACGATTATATCACCATTGGGCTCTCTGTGCAAGAGCCCAATTTTTGATTTACAGGATTTTAATCAGCATGGTTCGAGCTTCATTAAACTCAATGGATACCATCTTCTCCCGTTCAAGCCTCTTCAGCATGTCGCTGAACTTCCTAAATCCCACCTGACGCTCGTCAAAATCAGGATATTCCTTTTGCAGCTCAGATTTAATTATACTGGGGTTGACCCGATCAAAACCATTTCTTTTCAGCTTATCAAGATGACTTTGCATAACATCCATCCAATTGCTTTTGTTTATCTGCTCTGTCACAGCTTTGTTATCAACCTTCATCTTTACCTTAAGAGAATTTGTGTCACCAAACACCTTAATAGTATTGTATTTATTCTCAAGGGTATTTAAAAGCTTTCCGAAAGAGGTATATCCATAGCTCTTCTCGCTGAAATCCGGTCGTAAACGAAGCAAGGTCTTTTTCAATTCGCTGACAAACATGGTACCTTCAGTGTCAGATTGATCGCTAATGATTTTCCCCAGTACTTCCATCAAATCTTCTGGCTCACCAGTAGCGTCATCTCCATTAGCCGGTTGTTTTCCAGAATCCGTTGTTACTGATTCCAGGAATATAAACTCATTACAGGCCTTAATAAATATATTGGAAGCAACCTCCGAACGGGAAATTCCCAATACATATTTGCCCATGGATTTTAGCTTGCCCACTAAAGGGGTGTAGTCGCTGTCACCTGATACAATGCAAAAACAATCAATGTTTTCATTAGTATAAGCTACATCCAGTGCATCGATGACCAGCTGAATATCCAGGTTGTTTTTTTGATTGACACCGTATCTAAGGGACGGCACCACGTTAAAGGTGTTAGACAAAAGGACTTCCTTTAAGCCGGAAAAGGCTTCCTGATAACCATAAACCTTGCCTATCAGGATGTCTCCTCTGATCTTCACCTTTTCAATGACCCGGTTTAAGGTGATAGTTTTACCACCTGTGTTCTCCAGGTCTATAAATATTGCATAATTCTGTTTTTCCATAATAACTCCAAACTTTAATTTTTTACTTTAGATTCTCCGGGTTAAGAGCTTCTAATTCCGGCAGAACAAAGATTCCATCTTTGCGGACCAGGACTTCATCAAAATACATTTCTCCGCCGCCATATTCAGGGGTTTGAATGTTAACCAAATCCCAGTGAACAGCGGACTTGTTGCCGTTGTCACACTCGTCATAACAGCTGCCTGGTGTAAAGTGGAATGAGCCTGCAATCTTCTCATCAAAGAGAATATCATTCATCGCTCGTGTGATATAAGGATTTACACCAATTGCAAATTCGCCAACATATCTGGCTCCTTCGTCTGTATCGAACACCTGATTAATCTTCACATTGTCATTGGATTCCGCTTTAATGATCTTACCATTTTCAAAGGTGAGAGAAACATTTTGGTAGGTGAACCCATTGTATTCAGATGGAGTATTATAAGTGATGACACCATTGACAGAGTCCTTAACTGGCGCAGTAAAGACTTCACCATCAGGTATGTTCATTTTACCATCACATTTGATGGCTGGCATACCCTTAATAGAAAATATTAAATCAGTATCCTTACCGGTAATGCGAACCTTATCAGTGCGGTCCATCAGTTCTATCAGTGGATCCATGGCTTTAGACATCTTGGAATAATCCAGGTTGCATACATGGAAGTAATGGTCTTCAAAGGCTTCGGTGCTCATCCCTGCCAACTGAGCCATTGACGGAGAAGGATATCTCAAGACTACCCATTTAGTTTTAGGAACCCGAATCTTCCCATGAACCTCTTGCCAGAAGTGTTTCATATACAGTTCCATCTTATCTGCTGGAACATCAGACATTTCAGAAGCATTTCGTCCGGATCGTACGCCGATATAGGCATCTGCATCAGACATACGGGCTGCTTCATATTTGGCCATAAGCTCCATTTGCTCTACTGTACATTCTGTATAGAGTACCCGGTTGATTTCATTATCTTTTAAAGAAACCAAAGGAATAGCTCCTATTTTATAAGCCTCCCTTATTAATTCCTTAATTAGAGGTGGTTCCAGTCCGATATTCTCTATAAAGACCTTTTCTCCCTTTTTCAGCTCGCAGGAATAATTAATTAGATTATGTGCCAGCGTTTTAATTCTTGGGTCCGTCATAACATGTCCTCCCTCGCTTTGTTACCCTTTTTGTTCTGCTCTTATCAGTATATCCCAATTCCAGAAGACTTGTCCATTATTACTTGAAAATTCTTGAATTTTAATCTTTATGCTTATTCGCTATAATCAAATAAAAGAGTAGAGTTTTATTTTTTTACTGTTATGTGATGATTCTAGGTGGTATTATAGAAAAAGCCTAGATTAGTAAAAGGCACCTTAATCTATCATTTACGAAGGAGAGTATATTACTATGTGGAAGTGCCCCGAATGTGGACGCGAATTCAAGAACGAAGGCCAGGATCACTTTTGCGGTGAGCCACCCAAAACCATAGATGAATATATTTTATCTGAACCAGAGAACATTCAGCCTTTTTTGCACCAAGTACGCGATAACCTGCGTAATGCTCTCCCTGAGGCAAAGGAGAAGATTTCATGGAGCATGCCGACCTACTGGAACAAACATAACATCATTCATTTTGCAGCAAATAAAAACCATATAGGATTGTATCCCGGTCCAGAAGCAATAGTGCATTTTGCTCCCCGTTTGAAAGAATATAAGACAAGCAAAGGCGCAGTACAGTTTCCTTATAATAAGCCGCTTCCTTTAGAGTTTATCACAGAGATTGCAAAATGGTGTTATGAGACGGTGAGCCAACGATAAAGTGATTAACCCAATATTTCAACATGAGGATGTCTTCGATACATCCTCTTTCTTTTATTTAATTATTGTTGCTTTAGGTAATCTTAACAAACCTTCATTTCTGTTTCCGAACATTAATTGTGCAGTTAATATTTTATCATTAATTTTTGTATACTAATAGGTTGTACAAATTATAGTGATTTTAAAAGTCTGATGTGAATACTACTATATGATTTAGGTGTCAAAACTACTTTATCTTGAAAACTATACAGCATATAGGTT
>CAYFSR010000151.1:0-4244 GCA_964345785.1 uncultured Eubacteriales bacterium
ACTAGGGGGATGTAATTATGAAGGTGTGTATTGTAGGATCAACAGGACATGTAGGCTATGTATTTAATGGCATTCGAGAAATGAAAGATATAAGTATAGCAGGTGTGACACCTGGTTCAACTGGTGAGAAGATGGATGCTGTGCTGGAGCAAGCAAAAATATTAGGAAGTCCTTCGATTGGGTATGAAGACTATAGAATTATGCTTGATGAGGCGAAACCTGATATTGTAGTTGTAGCTTGTCATTTTGGAGATCATGCCAAATATGTAATAGAAGCCTTACAGCGCAATATCCATGTGTTTGCCGAAAAACCCGTAGCTACTACTAGTGAGGATCTAAATCGCATAGTAGAAGCGTATAACGAAAACAACGCCCAATTAGCTGCTATGTTTGGTATACGATATACTTCTCCATTTCTAACTGCTTGGGATAAGGTACAAGAGGGAGCTATCGGTAAGGTTCGTTTGATGAATGCTCAAAAGTCCTACAAGCTGGGCTCTCGAGGGGATCACTACAAGAACCGAAAAGATTATGGCGGTACAATACCCTGGGTTGGAAGTCATGCTATTGACTGGCTGCACTGGTTTAGTGGGGAACAATTTAAGACCGTTTATGCTTCTCATTCAAGTAGTTACAATAAAGATCATGGAGACCTCGAAATGTCGGCTCTCTGCCATTTCACCTTTACAAATGAAGTCTTTGGGTCTGTTAATATAGACTATTTGCGACCTGGTTCAGCTCCTTCTCATGCTGATGATCGTATAAGAATTGCAGGAACAGATGGTGTGATTGAAATTAGAAACGAGAAGGTTTATTTAATTAATGGAGATGCAGAGGGAATGCAAGAGATTCCTCTCATGCCCGAGCAGCAAATATTTGTAGATTTTGTTCGACAAGTACGAGGCGAGGGTATATGTATGATATCAGCTGAAGATTCTTTCTATATAACTGATGCTTGTTTGAAAGCTAGGTTGTCAGCTGATGAGAATAAAGTTGTGTATTTTTAATGTAAATTACAAGCTATCAAGGAAAAATAACGACCAGATAAGCAGTGGTTTTCTTGTCTACCAAATTAATTATGGAGTGATCGCGGTCAGCTCGGTAACGTGCAGTATCTCCTTCTTTTAGTGTGGCCTGGAATTCACTAGCTATTACCTTTACTTCCCCGGTAATTACAGTTAAGAACTCAGTAGTCTTGGGATAGTGAGGTTTGGAATGCAGCTCTCCCTTGGGTTTGAAGGACAGAGTGTATAGCTCTAAATCATCTTTCATATGCATGGGAGAGTTCACTTGGATGACACAGGACCGGTCATCGGAGTAAAATAGAGGAACCTGCGTACTACGCAAAACTTCAATCGGAAAATCACTTTCGGCTTCCACCAGATCCTCGAGGGTGGTATCCAACGCTTGGGATATCTTCCACAAGGTCACTACAGTAGGGTTGGTTTTTTCTTGCTCAATTTGGGACAGCATGGACTTGGAAACACCCGAACGCTTTGAAAGCTCATCCAGGCTGATCCCTTTTCGTTTACGATAATGCATAATGTTCTTACCAATAGATAGATGGCTAATATCCATAAAGCCACTCCTTTCTGACTAGTTCTAATTATATATCAAATATTTCAGCTTGCAAATCGCATAGAGATTAAAGTTTAAAAATAGACTGAAGTGCGATACAAAAAATTAAAAATTTTATATAAGATAATATAAAATTTCATTGACATCTAATGGTATTGTACAATATAATGAAATAAAGTACAATATACAGAACATAACTGGACAGCAGAATTTAACATTGCAGCTCGGCACCAGATTGCATTTAAGAAAGAAGGAATGGTATTCATGAGTAAAACAATGAAGGCTCTGGTAAAGAAATATGCAAAACCCGGCATATGGTTGGACGAAGTACCTGTACCGGAGGTTGGCATCAACGATGTACGTATAAAAATTCGAAAGACATCCATATGTGGAACAGACATCCATATTTATAAGTGGAATGAATGGGCTCAGAAAACCATACCGGCACCTATGATCATTGGTCACGAATTTGTTGGAGTTATAGACACAGTTGGTAGTAATGTGCGGGATTTCAAACCTGGTGATTTAGTTTCGGGAGAAGGTCATGTGGTGTGCGGTCTCTGTAGGAACTGCCTAGCAGGAAGACGGCATTTGTGTAAGAGCACAAGTGGAATTGGAGTAAACCGGCCAGGTGCATTCGCCGAATATGTTGTGATACCTCAAACCAATGTATGGTATTGCGATAAGTCCATCCCTGAAGAACAGTTTAGTTGCTTCGATCCTCTAGGCAATGCTGTACATACGGCCCTTAGCTTCGATGTATTGGGAGAAGATGTCCTCATAACAGGAGCTGGACCAATTGGTATTATGGCAGCTGCCGTAGCTCGTCACGCAGGGGCTCGATATGTAGTTATTACCGACATTAACCCTTATCGCTTAGAACTTGCCAGGAAAATGGGAGTCACTGTTGCAATTGATGTGAGAACAGAATCTATAGAGGATTGTATGAAGCAGCTAGGCATGAAAGAAGGCTTTGACGTTGGTATGGAAATGTCAGGGAATGATAGTGCTTTTAGAAGCATGCTGGATGTCATGTGCCATGGTGGTAAGATTGCTTTATTAGGAATTCAGGACGGAAACACAGCTATTGATTGGGATAAGGTTGTGTTCAATGGTTTGACCATCAAGGGAATTTATGGTCGTGAGATGTTTGAAACCTGGTATAAGATGCAGGTTATGATTCAGTCTGGTCTGGATATCTCGCCGGTTATCACTCATCATTATGATTACACTGATTTTCAGGATGCTTTTGATGTAATGGCATCGGGTAATTCAGGAAAGGTTATACTTAACTGGGATACTAATGAATAATTAGACAGTTGAACAAGATTCTTCGCTTAGCTCATAAAGACTACCTAGTGTCAACCAGAAGGTCGTGAAGGATCTAAAAACAGGAGGGGAGTTCATTGAAAAAACAATTCTATGAAGGAATACGAAATCGACTAGAAGGGATGAAGGAAGCAGGTACATATAAGGAGTATCGCTACTTGGAATCGCCAATGAGCGCACGATCCCATATACAATCAAAGGGTGATGTGCTGGTATTATGCTCCAACAACTATCTAGGTTTGGCTGATAATAAAGAACTGATACAAAGCGGGATCAAGGCCTTGGAGAAATATGGTGCCGGCGGTGCCAGCGTTCGATTTATCTGTGGTACTTATGACATCCATCAAGCGCTGGAAAACAAGGTAGCAGAATTCCTTGGAACTGAGGCGGCCCTCACTTATACATCCTGCTGGGCTGCCAATACAGCAGTTATTCCTGCATTGCTACAACCAGGGGACACAGTATTATCAGATGAGCTTAATCATGCCAGTATAGTTGATGGATGTAGACTCATTTCAAGAGGGGTAAACAAGGGAGTTTATCGTCATTCGGATATGGCTCATTTGGAGGAAAAGCTTAAGGAAGCCAAGGACAGCCCAGTTAAGCTAGTTATTACTGATGGCGTGTTTTCAATGGAAGGCGACATTGCTAAGCTGCCCGAAATTGTAGAATTAGTTCGTAAATATGACGCTATCTTGATGATAGATGATTCTCATGCAACAGGTGTTATTGGAAAAACTGGCAGGGGAACTGAGGAATATTACGATATGATAGGTTCAGCTGATATTATAACCAGCACCTTTGGGAAGGCCTTAGGTGGCGCGGGTGGAGGCTTTGTTGCCGGCAAGCAGGAAGTTATCGATTTAATGGTTCAGGTTTCCCGGCCCCATTTGTTTTCAAATTCTCTGCCGCCAGTGCTGACATCTATTGCAAAAACAGCATTGGAATATTTAATGAGCAATCCGGAAATAGTGCAATCTCTAAGAGAGAAAACCAACTACTTCAGAAAGCAGTTGAAGGACAGAGGTCTAAACATATTAGAAGGGGACAGTGCGATTATTCCCATCATGATATATGATGCGCTAAAAGCAGTAAGCCTTGCAAATAAACTGTTCGAGCAGGGTATCTATGTAACTGGTTTCAGCTATCCTGTTGTTCCGAAAGACCAAGCAAGAATTCGACTTCAGGTCTCTGATGCGCTGAGCTACGAGGATATAGATTGGGCATCAGAAGTAATACAAAAATTGGTGGATTGACCGATTTTTATCTACAAATCTTCTGAAAAGGCTGTTGCATTTTGCAACAGCCTAATAGTCTCTATATGTTAGGAAACTTGT
>CAYFSR010000152.1:0-4227 GCA_964345785.1 uncultured Eubacteriales bacterium
ATTTCTGACCCTCCTTATTTCTTTCCGCGGACGCCTGCGGTACGTTTGGGACCTTTTCGTGTCCTTGCATTCTGCTTAGTGCTTTGTCCTCTGACAGGCAGACTTCTGCGATGACGTATTCCTCTGTAGCAGCCGATTTCTACTAGGCGCTTAATGTTAAGGGATACCTCTCTTCGCAGGTCACCTTCGACCTTTACATATCTGTCAATATATTCTCTAAGCTTGGAAACATCTGATTCTGATAAATCCTTAACTCGAGTGTCCGGGTTAACACCCGTGGCAGATAGAATTTCTTTTGCTGTGCTTCGTCCGATACCGAATATATAAGTTAAACCAATCTCCACTCTTTTGTCACGGGGAAGATCTATACCGGAAATTCGTGCCATCATTACACCTCCATGTTAATTATTGCATATTTTAGCAGTTTTTAACCCTGTTTTTGTTTATGTCTGGGGTTTTCGCAGATGACCATTACTTTACCTTTTCTTTTGATGATCTGGCATTTTTCACATATAGCCTTTACAGATGGTCTTACCTTCATCTCATCCAACCCTCCTCTTATCCTTTTCCGCGCCATGTAATACGGCCACGGGTTAAATCATACGGGGACAATTCTACTGTAACCTTGTCGCCCGGCAGAATTCGTATAAAATTCATTCTAAGTTTTCCTGATATATGGGCTAGTATCTGATGTCCATTTTCCAGTTCTACTTGGAACATGGCATTGGGCATTGCCTCTACAACTTTACCCTCAACTTCTAGTACATCGTCCTTTGCCAAGAAATACCACCCTCCTTAATTCTCATATCCCAGCGTTTGTAAGCTTTTCCTTAGATCCGCATTCAATACCGTTGCCCCTGATTCCAGCTTTCGCTTTATTTCTTCAACCAGTATGGGTTTAGGTTTAAGATGCTTTAACTTCTTTTTCTTTGGTTGTTCTATTCTCCGGCCTACACCATCTGCAATGAGCACGTACTCATCGTCCAGCCGCTGGATGATGATAAAGGCCTTTCCTTTATCTCTACCGGCTTTCGCCAGCACAACCCTGCCTATCTGAAACTGTTCCATATTCATGGTAGGGTTTCCTCTCCTTCCAAAGTTAGAATGAGGGGATCCCCTTCTGTTATGGCAATGGTGTTTTCATAATGGGCAGAAAGGCGTCGATCTCTTGTGTATACCGTCCAACCGTCTTCCATAATGTCCACTTGATCCGTTCCCTGGTTTATCATAGGCTCTATGGCCAATGTCATTCCGGGGCGTAATCTTGGTCCCTTACCTGGTAACCCAAAATTGGGTATCTGCGGGTCCTCGTGCATGTTTCTACCAATTCCATGACCCACAAAGGCTTTTACTACAGAAAAGCCTCTGGCTTCAACATAGCTCTGAATTGCATGAGATATATCGGAAAGACGGTAGCCCAAACGGGCGTATTTCAAGCCCTCAAAGAACGAGTTCTTTGTTGCTTCAATTAATGCAGCGGCCTCGACCGTTATATTTCCAACGGGAAATGTTCTGGCTGCATCACCGACATAGCCATTGTACACAGCGCCAACATCTATGCTGGCAATATCCCCTTCCTGCAGCTCTTCATCATTGGGGAATCCGTGTACAACCTGAGCATTAATGGATGCGCAAATACTGGCTGGGAATCCGTTGTAACCTTTAAATACCGGGGTTGCATTATGACTTAAAATATATTCTTCCGCTACCCTGTTCAGGTGAGCCGTAGTTACCCCAGGCCGTATTTGCTGCTCTACCACTTGCAGGGCACCGGCGGTTATTTTGCCAGCCTCCCGCATAATTTCCAATTCCTTATTAGACTTTAGAATAATCATTATAACGCTTCCTTACTTCAAAAAGCCTTTATAATGTCGCATTAGCATCTGGGATTCCAATTGCTTGGATGTTTCCAGGGCTACTCCGACTACAATCAATATAGCGGTTCCCCCAAACGCCATAGGAACACTGGTTATTTTAGTAACTATAATGGGAAGAATGGCTACTAAAGCCAGATAAAGTCCTCCCACCAGTGTCAGCCTGTTAGATATTTTCATCAGGTAATCCGAAGTGGGTCTCCCAGGACGGATTCCTTGTACAAAACCACCATATTGCTTGAGATTATTCGCGATCTCCACAGGGTTAAAGCTAATTTGCGTATAAAAATACGTGAAGAATATAATCATCAGTGCATATAGGATGGCATATAAAGCTTTATCTTGACCGAACCATTTTCCAACCCATATGACAAATCCGCTGTCTTGGGACATAAACTGGGCAATAGTTTGTGGTACAGCCAGTATAGATACAGCAAAAATGACAGGAAGTACACCAGAGGAATTAACCTTCATGGGAATATGGGTGCTTTGTCCGCCATACATTTTCCTACCTACTACTCTCTTGGAGTATTGAACCGGGATTCTTCTCTGACCTAAATCAATAAAGATAACACCGGCAATTAGCACTAACATAAAAATGGCTATAACAGGTAATAACAGCGGACTAATTTCATTCGTCTGGAAAGCCATCCTAAACAGCTGAACCACTGCCATAGGTGCTCTTGATATAATACTAGTGAAAATAATTAGGGAGATTCCATTTCCAATACCTTTTTCAGTGATTTGTTCCCCCATCCACATTAAGAATGCAGTACCTGCTGTTAAAGTCAAAGATATGACCATATACGACCAAATGTTGTTTTGGAGTAATGCTCCTGAAGTCCTTGCCAGACCATAGGTAATACCAAACGCCTGAACGAAAGCTAAAATAATAGTAGCGTATCTGGTATACTGGGCGATTTTCTTTCTGCCTTCTTCCCCTTCCTTGGATAACCTTTCCAAAGACGGAATAGCTACAGTCAACAACTGCATAATAATGGAGGAGTTGATGTATGGGGTAATAGACATTGCAAATATAGTGAAATTTGCAAATGCACCACCGGACATAATATTAAAGAAACCCAGTAGCCCGCCTTCATCGATAACTGTTCTAAATAAGGAAACATCAATGCCTGGTACCGGTACAAAGCTTCCTACACGATAAACCAGCAGCATAACCAGGGTAAATATCATTTTCTTCCTCAGGTCCTCTATCTTCCAGGCATTCTTAATGGTTTCCCACATTTATATCACCTCTGCCTTTCCGCCTGAGGCTTCAATCTTCTCCTTGGCAGACTTGCTGAATTTATGGGCCTGAACGGTAAGATTCTTGGTAATTTCTCCTTCTCCCAATATCTTAACGCCATCATTATGTTTCTTGATCAGGCCGCTCTCCTGCAGTAGCTGGGGTGTAACAATAGTACCCTCTTCGAACCCATCCAAATCCTTAACATTAACCAGGGAATAAACCTTGGCAAATATATTTGTGAATCCTCGTTTGGGCAATCGTCTGGTTAAAGGCATTTGTCCGCCTTCAAACCCGGGTCTTACTCCGCCGCCGCTTCTGGATTTCTGACCTTTATGACCTCGTCCTGATGTTTTTCCTAAACCGGAACCGGGTCCACGGCCTTTTCTTAAAGGAGTTTTCACCGAACCTTCTGCCGGCTGTAATTCATGTAATTTCATGGGGCTGCACCTCCTTTATCCTTCGATTTCTTCCACAGAAACAAGATGCTTCACTTTCTCTATCATGCCTTTAATAACGGCATTATCATCATGTATCTTAAAAGAACCAATCTTTTTTAATCCAAGGGCTTCCATAGTTGCAATTTGGTTCTTAATACGGCCTATGGTGCTCCTGGTTTGGGTAACTTTCAGCTTCGCCATTGTAAGTTCCCTCCTAACCTAGTATCTCTTCAACGGTTTTGCCTCTTAATTTGGCAACGTCCTCAACGGTCTTTAGACTAGCAAGTCCGTTGATAGTAGCATTAATCATGTTTCTTGGGTTGTTGGAACCTAATGATTTAGTTCTAATATCACTAATACCTGCCAGTTCCAATACCGCAAGAACAGGTCCACCGGCAATAACTCCGGTACCTTCCTTAGCTGGCATCATTAAAACGCTTCCCGATCCAAATCGGCCATTGATCTCATGAGGAATTGTTGTGTTAACGATTGGCACCTTGATCAAATGCTTTTTGGCATCTTCTGTGCCTTTACGGATGGCCTCCGGAATCTCCGTTGCTTTTCCAACGCCGACACCAACATGTCCGTTTTCATCCCCTACAACTACTACTGTGTTGAAGCGGAAGTTTCGCCCACCCTTAACAACCTTGGAAACTCTGTTGATGCT
>CAYFSR010000153.1:0-4168 GCA_964345785.1 uncultured Eubacteriales bacterium
GGCTATTCGTAACAATAAGATAGCTAAGAGGAATACTATGCTGGCAAGAAGGCTGGCTGAGAAAACCAACAATTAAAGGTTATGCGATAGTAAATTTTATGCACAAGTATTAGAATAAGTGTAATCCGATAAAGTTAAAAAAGGATTATAAATATACAAAAGTATCTACATTATTAGGATGGAATCTCTTAATAGTTAAATCTGTGGTGAAATCAGTTTCTATTATGACCTTGAGATCATCCTGAAACAAGAACTTACTACAAAAATAAAAAGTAAAGTAAATAAAATCTCTTATCTCCTATAAAGTGTTGTACTGTGATATAATTAACGCAATAATTATGGAATCTATCTTAGCCAACATACATTTATATAATAGGTAAATGCCGAATATGATGGAAAGGGAGATAATCTAACTATGAAAAAGAACTATATCCTGACATACGATATAGGTACCACAGGCAACAAGTGTACGGTTTTTGACAGTATAGGTCAAGAAGTGATGGCAACAACAGTGCCTTATGATACTATCTTTCCCAAGCCTGGCTGGTCTGAGCAAGATCCTCATGATTTTTGGCAAAGTGTAGTAACGGGAACTCGAGTATTGATTGACCGCGTAGGACTTGAACCAAGGGGTATTGCAGTTATTGGCATTTCCGGTCATATGAATGGCTGTATACCAATTGATAAGAAGGGCAATGCGCTGTACAACAATATAATTCATTCTGATTGCAGAACTCAGTCACAATGTGCTTTTATACAAGGGAATATTGATTTTGATTCTTTCTATCAAATTACTGGTAATCGCATAGACCCTCATTATACTCTACCTAAGGTATTATGGTTGAAAGAGAATCATCCTGAAATATATCATCAAACACGATATTTCATTAACACGAAAGACTACATTTCCTATTGCCTTACTGGAAACTTGGGAATTACGGATTACTCAGATGCCTCTCTTACTTGTATGTTGGATTTAACCACAGGCGATTGGGCATATGATATGCTAAAATACCTTGGCTTGGATGCTGGTAAGCTTCCATCATTACATTCTTCCAATGAAATAGCAGGAGGCTTGTCAAAAGAAGCAGCGGATTTGTTAGGGTTAATTCCCGGAACTCCTGTAACAGTAGGTGGAGGGGATGGAGCCTGTGCTACCAGAGGTTCCGGTGTAAAAAACCCAGGAGACACCTATAATTATTTTGGCAGCAGCTCCTGGATTGCTAATTTAAGTGATTCTCCTATACTTGACAAAGATGCTAGGATATTCAATTACTTTGATCTAGATGGCAAGCACATGATTGTATGTGGAACAGTTCAAAGTGCAGCTGCATCATACAACTGGGCAATGGATATGCTGGGACAGAATTCTAATGATCTATTACATGATCCACAGAAATTCTATGATAAAATGGAAGCTCTTGCCCGAAATGCACCTATTGGTTCTAATGGTTTATTTTTTCTACCGTATCTAATGGGAGAACGAACGCCTTTGTGGGATCCTAATACCAGAGGTGCTTTTGTCGGATTCACCCTATATCATAACCGTAGTGATATGGTGAGATCCGTCTATGAGGGTGTGGCATACGCCTTAAGAAGTGTTCTAGATGTATTTAGGGAGAACCAGGCAAACATCCATGATATGATATTGATCGGTGGAGGGGCAAAGAGTAGGCTATGGAACGAAATGCTATGTAATATTTTCAACATACCAGTAAAGGTTCACAGTTCCCCCGGGGTCGCCACATCCTTAGGTGCAGCCATTGCAGCGGGAGTAGGTGTTGGCATTTTTAAAGATTATGAATCAGCCGTAGAACCCTTGTTTAGCAGGCAGTATTCACCTGATGAATCCGAGAATAGCGAATATGAAAGACATTATGATATTTATAAGTCCATTTATCCAGGTCTAAAACCTGTTTACAATGAGATAGTCAAACTGTAAAAAAATTTTCTACAGAAACCATTGACACACCTTGATGTTCTAGGTATAATGATACATAGAATATCAAGGTATGGTTTTAAATAAATGGTGGAGGTGGAATTGTGAAAATTGATAAAGGCCTAATAGGGGGAAGCACTACCTTATTATTGCTGTCTTTACTGAGCGAGGCCGATAAATATGGCTACGAAATAATAAAAGAATTAGAGCATCGTTCGGATAAAACTTTTCAATTTAAAGAAGGAACGTTATATCCTGTACTACATAAGTTAGAAAACAGTGGCTATATAAAGTCTTATATGGCAACGGGGGATACCGGTAGGAAACGAAAATACTATAAAATCACAAAAAATGGCGTAAAACAATTAGCAGAAGAAAAGGAAAAGTGGGCAGTATTTACAGCTTCGGTAAATAAAGTTCTGGGTGGTGAGATACATGCCTTTGCATGAAAAGGATAACTTCTTACAGGAAGTATTAAGCTACATTCACTTTCCCTTTGATAGGGAGGATATCAGTTCAGAATTGGAAAATCACATTTTAGATAAAACAAATGATTACAGAGAACAAGGCTATAGTTGGGATGAAGCTGAAAGTTTAGCTGTTCAGGATATGGGAGACACCAGAGATATTGGGCGCGCTTTGAACAAGCAGCACAACCCGGTTCTAGGGTGGATTTGGCTGGCAACAAATGTGGTTGTTGTTATGTTAATATTTTATAGTGTAATTATTTTTGTTTTTCCTTTAATTTCTTCGGTTTTATCTTTTAACAAAATAGATAAAATTCCAGCAGCAGATATTGTATATAAGGTTGATGTAAATAAGAAAGTGAAGCTGGATGACAGGGTAATTAATTTTAGTAAAGTGATATTAAGTAAGGGCGAAGATTTGCATATCTATTACGAATATTACGACACTAGGCTTTGGGGAATGGGATGGAGCCATCCGGGGATAGGTAATATTTTTGATAATCTTGGAAATCAATATGGGACAGGCGGCACTGATGAAATAGGAGCTATTGTATCCAGGTGCAGGAAAACTGTTTCTAACTTCTCAATTGAAGCAGATACCTTAATTATTGATTACGACCAGTACAACAGAAAGTACAGGGTGGAAATACCCCTTGCAGGCAGGTGCAATAATGAATAGAAATAGGAAGGTTATACTAAACCTACTGATTATGGCAATACTTGTTCCTTTGGTATTATATCGTTCAGGTTTATATCTAAGTCCATTATCTGCTCATAAGCATTCTGAACGAAGCATACACTATGGCCCCTCACAGGTAGTGTATATTCAGGACTTTGAGGAAGGCAAGTATTTTCTCTGTAAATATGATAAGTGGATTTCTTGTAACACAATAAATAGAGAGCTGTTGTTTTTTTGGAGATTTGGAAGCCAGGTCACTGGAATAGAGAATGATTTATCAAAGGCTGTAAGTTATACTTGGCATTACAGTGAGGGATATTACAAGGTTTATGGTATTATAAATGACGAACGAGTGAAGAAGATAGAGGGTATACTAAGTGATGGCACGGTTCTTACTCAAACAGACTTTTATGAGGACATGTTTCTTTTGACATGGACGGGAGAAAGTAACAAACCTTACTTTATAGAGATAAAGGGCTATGATTTGCACGATACAATTATCTATGAAGATTCTAATCCGTAAAAACTTGATGGATAAATATTAGAGGTATTTGCATTTGGTTTTTTAGTTGTGGGATTATATAAATTGCATACAAAAAAATCTTCAGAAGATATGTAATAGGATAATTTAAGTACATAAAAAACCAAATATTTTGTATGTTGATTTGTGATATAATTACTTCTATATTTAGCATTTTTATGTAAGTTAGGAGCATACAACTATGATAAAAAGATACACAAAAAGTTTTGCTAGTGACAACAATGCTATTGTCCACCCTAAAATAATGGAAGCTTTGAATAAGGTTAATACTGGGCATTGCTTGTCTTATGGGGAAGACATTTACACAGAGTCAGCTGTTGCAAAATTTAGAGAGGTTTTTGGACAGGATATTGATGTATATTTTGTCTATAACGGCACTGGTGCAAATATCACTGGTCTGGCTTCAATGGTGTCCCCTTATCAGGCCATTATTTGTTCAGAAGCTGCCCATATAAATGTAGATGAGTGTGGCGCACCTCAGAGGTTTATTGGTTGCAGGTTGTTACCACTCACTACGCCAGATGGAAAGTTGCGCCCAAAGC
>CAYFSR010000154.1:0-4124 GCA_964345785.1 uncultured Eubacteriales bacterium
AAACTGGATTTTTTATTTTGGATATGGACTGGTTTGGTGTATTTTTCAAATATCACACCAAAAACTGGTGTATTTATTTTTTCATCTCATTTTTGTCTACTATGTATTTGGGTAAGGGTACAGGATTCTCTCTAAACCGCTCTAAATAACTCTCAAATACCTCTGTATTGATTAAAGCCGACATTCCTACCTTATAAACTGCTCCTGCTTCTCTGGCAAGCTCTATAATATGACTTCTACTTATTCCATAAACCGCTTCCCCCTCCGCAGCATTAACATACTTTTTTAATACCTGCTTGGTATCAGAATATGTTTTATATGAATATCCCATGTTAATCCTCCTTCCATAACGGATGCTTCATTTCTACTGGTTTCTCTCTAAATTGCTCCATATATTCATCAAAAATATCCAGCCTCACAAGAACCTTGCTTCCTTTACTGTCACCAATCTTATATACCGCACCTGCTGCTCTTGCCATTTCAATGAATCTATGTCTGCCTATGTTATATATAAGTGTACCTTCACCTACTCTCACATATTTCCTTTGTATCAGCTTCGACGTTTTTCCAACCTTCGTTAAATGCTTCATAAATTCCTCCAACAATTCTATCTTAATTAGTCGTATCTTCGCCAACTGATAAACAGCACCTGCTGCTTTTGCATAAGCATATAGCAGCTCTTCATCCATATTGAAATAACTTGGTACCTCTTCATATCGTACAAAGCGAATCTTCATTTGTGCATCTTCTTTGCCTCTCGGCGATAATTTCCCTGCCATGTTCTCACCTACTTATAAAAATCATCTTCTACAATTCTAAATGTCTCTAAGTACTCATCAAGTATCTCAAGTTTAACTAACACCATCTGCCCTACCTTATAACAAGCTTTTGCATCTTTTGCCAGTTGCATAAACTTTGATTGACTCATATGATACATCTCTGCTCCTTCACTGTACCTCACAAATTTTTCTCTTTTCTTCTTATCCATTCTTTCATTTGATTTACGTTCCATAGCAATACTCCTTCCATTCTAAAGTTTAATTTTCTATTGATTCCTATAACGCAAAAAAGAGGATATCTTCTAAATTTCTTTAGAAAATATCCTCTAAGTAATGCTAATTCTATTAAATTCGGGTCAAGTCATTCTTTAAATAAACGTAAATCCCTTTATTTGACTATAAATTTTCTTGGTCAAAAGTTGGTCAAACACCCTTAGACCAATGCTCTGTATAACCAATTTTAAATCAATATACACGAGTTTACAACGATTTACTTATCAAGACTCTTCATCGTCGGAAACTCAATCCCGATATTTTAAATCCTTATATAAGTCTTCATTTCCTTATTTCATGCATGTTCTATTATTCTTCCAATTCATTATTCATTACAATTCTTTATAAATGGTCATAACTCTGTCGTAAGTTGGTCGTAAATATTATTCATCTGGTATTGCTGCATTGTTAACGGAATTTGCACGTTCTAATTGATTCCCCACTTCAAACAGATTCTCTACTACATCTTCAAAATTAATATCTGATGCATATTGGTTATCCCTCCGATAATTGTTCCAAAGTCTCTCTAAAGCTGGCTCTTTCTTAATATCTTCACAGATTTCCATCCATTCTGCCATATCTTCCAAAGAGCCACGCTTTCTTGCTGTATTCTCAACTGCCAATTTAAATATTGGCATTCTGATTTCATCAAATCTGCTCTTATACAATATATACAAATCATAAAAATCTCTGGCTCTTGTAGTTCCAATATTCCTACGAATAATGGTCTCATATTTTTCAGCAAGAATAGTCTCGATACTATAAGCCATAACAGGAACTGATCTATCTTCAAATAAAAACCGATATGAATATGTAATTGCTGCAGGAGTAATACTATCTCCCGTTGTAATATCTATTTTCATAGGTGCTTTTATTTTCCCATAAGAAGCCCTAATATGTACCCGGAAGTTGTTGTAGGCATCATCTTCTCTTATTGGTTCCATTTTCTCGAATACAAATTGTATTCCATCTCCAACATCCAATTGTAATAATTCCAATATTATTTGATGAATGCTCTCTTCTTCCATTGGAATTCCTCTGACTGTCGTATCCATATCCAAGGTGCTTCTTCCTTCTACTCCAATCATAGAAGAGATCAAAAGGCCACCTTTTAAGATAAAATTGTCCTTGTACCTAGATAATGAAAGTCTCTCCAAAATACGTTCAAACAGAAACATCTGTAACACTTCCTGTGGCTTCAGTTTCTTATCTTTGGCAATATTTTTGATTGCTCCTTTTAATTGTTCTGGTGTTTTCATCCGCACTCCTCATTTAGCTCAATACTTCTATATATGTCCGAAGTATTTCTTCTACTCCAAACTGTTTCCCGTATTTTAGTATCTTTCTCATATTACTACCTGCTTTAAAATATTCCTTGATCGCCTGGGTGTACAGCTGCATATCCATTTTCTTCTTATCACGAATCAGATCACAAATACAACGCTCTTTATCATATACTCTCACTGTTGCTCCCATGGGTGACTGGATACTAGTAATTCCCAGTTCCCATAATTCTTTTTTCACATAATGAAAACGAATAGATGGATAATCTTTTTTAATCCGCGATACATTATAACCTTGTGGAACCGTTACATCAATGTTATGAGGCACTCGGTCAGACATGCCCAATAAATATAAAGCCGTTCCATATGAAAAAATGGCTTTTTCACTTCTTATCTGTATCAGTTTGTATTCGTCCGCTATAGTGTCTGATAATGAATAAATCCCTTGAGATTCTTTAACAAGGAGACCGTCATCTACATATGGTTTTAGAACGGTTCTGCTTAATCCGGAATCTTCTACCTGCTTTGTTGTGATAATTCCATCTGATGTTTCTGCAATATCTTTAATAATTTTATAAGATGTATCCATGTGTGTCACCTCGCTTTCTAGTTATTTCACTGTTACTTTCGTTCTTTAATTATACTTTACTAAAGTACGTTTGTAAACAATTATATTTAATCTATAATACATTTTATATTCTGCCCGGATCAATTGACTTTATTCTGGGTATGATAATGAGCCCATAGGTTCAGGGCTCAAATAAGATTCATTTACTTATAGATATCAATTATTACTTCATGCATCACCTTTAACAGAAATGAAAAAAGAAGTCCGCAAGGAACTGGTAATAATTCCAGCACAAGTTAAAGTGCTAGAACATGTAACTCATGTTTATAGTTGTAGAGCGTGTGATAAAGAAGGAATATCAGGCTTTATTAAATCAGCAGATAGTCCAAAAGCTTTGATACCTAAAAGCATGGTGTCACCAAGCTTACTATCACATTTACAATGTGAGAAATATGTAATGGCAACTCCTTTTTATAGACAAGAAGGAGAATATGCTAGACTTGGTATAAATCTTAGCAGACAAAACCTATCTAATTGGGACATGGCTGGCGCTAGGATACTTAAGCCTTTGTATGAGCTACTTAAAAAAGAACTTCTATCCCATGAACTTTTACATGCCGATGAAACCACTCTAGAAGTTATACATGAACCTGGTAGAGAAACAAAAGGGAAATCCTATATGTGGTTGTATAGAACCTCTACTGACACCAATCGATCGGTAGTGATTTATGATTATCAGATGGGGAGAAGTGGTGAGCATGCTAAAGCTTTTTTAAAGGATTGGCAAGGCAAGTATCTACACTGTGATGGCTATGGCGGCTACAAAAAGCTAAAGGATGTCACTCTTTGTGGTTGCCTAGTACATGCAAAGCGTAAGTTCCATGAAGCCTATATAGCTGGACAATCTAATGAAAATGCTAAGATAGGAGAAAACTATCTTAAAAAAATATTTGCTATAGAAAAGATAGCAGATAATAATAACTATTCATATGAGGAAAGACTTGTCTTAAGACAAGATAAATCCAGGAAAGTAATTGATGAGTTTTATACTTGGATAAATGAAGTTTCCTTAAAAACCTTACCACAGAGCTTACTAGGTAAGGCTATTACCTATGCAATTAATCAAAAAGAGTATCTATGTTCCTTCCTTAAAGATGGAAGAATACAATTAAGTAATAATTTAGCCGAACAATCAATTCGAATGTTTGTAATCGGCAGGAA
>CAYFSR010000155.1:0-4039 GCA_964345785.1 uncultured Eubacteriales bacterium
TGAATACCTTGCAAAAATAGTTCGAGTCATTGAATCCAACTTTGGAGGAAATAGCTTTGATAGGCATATCTGTTCCACTCAGATATGCCTTTGCGTCTTCTATCCTAAGTTGATTTGTGTATCGCTTTATATTTACCTTCATATTCTTTTTGAAAATGTGATTGATATAGGAATCACTGCAATGGCAAAAGCGGGCAATGTCGGGCACGCTGACCTCATCCTTATAATTTCTCTTGATATATTCAAGTATGTGGCTTAAGGTATTGTCTTCATTTGAGCTAAATCTGTTACGATTTATGAGTTCGGGATGAGACAGGGAAAAATCATGGAAAATTCTCGTTATCAGCTCGGCGGCTATGCCCAAAAGACTGCTTGTTTTCTCCATGCTCGGGACATTAGTATTTAACGACGTTTCATACAAGTCTAACAATGATGACTCATCCAATGATGGGGTTCTTTGCACTATACGCTTAATTAATCGCTCTGCTGTATCGGTTCGAGTGCGGAAGGCACCGGCATTTAAGGTGCCTATCAGCTGACCATTATGGAACAAGGGGATAATATATTCCTCAACACCTGCATAGCACATACCGTAGTATATGCCTTTGTTTAATCTGCATTTTTCTGCAATCGGCTTTTTCATACAGATACATTTACTCCATAGAGCCTTATCTGACTTAATCATCATACAATATGGATTGCTGTGTATCATGAAGGGCTGAAGCAGTTCTGTTAGTTCTGGATTAGAATAAATAAAGCCTGAAAAATCGTTAATGCACAGACTGATTTCATAGTCTGAAGAGATAACAGTCAGATAATCAAGCAACACTGAATATGTACGTGTATTCAAAACAAGTGCCTCCTATGACTATATATGTATATTTTATCTTAATTTCACCCTAACTGCAATGTAATAATGACTTTTCTGTGCAGAATATTTAAGATATATAACAGTATTTTTAAGGAGATATATTCAAGAATGTATTATAATCGTACATAAAAGAAATTACAGCTATAATTGTAGTCAAAATGGTTCGGGATATAAAAATGAAAGGGTGGGTTATCTATGAAGGAAATTACTCACAAGACGGATTTATGTGTTGTAGGCGGAGGCCTGGCAGGAATGAGTGTAGCTATTTCTGCAGCACGTCGTGGTGCTAAGGTTATATTGATGCAAGACCGACCAGTTTTGGGTGGCAATGCATCATCAGAGGTACGTATGTGGATCTGCGGCGCTGGTGCCCATGGCGAAAATAACCTGGAAACGGGAATAGTAGAAGAGATAGAGCTGGAAAACTTGTATCGCAATCCAAATACATCTTATTCCATATGGGACAGCGTTTTATATGAGAAGGTAAAGTATCAGGATAATATAACCTTATTACTTAACTGTAGCTGTAATGATGCAACAATGGACGGCAATCGTATTAAATCCATTCGGGGATGGCAATTAACAACAGAAACATGGCATACTGTTGAAGCCAAGCTGTTTGCTGATTGTTCTGGGGACAGTATATTAGCGCCTCTTACCGGTGCTGAGTATCGTGTGGGACGTGAAGCCTCTAGTGAGTTTAATGAAAGTATTGAACCAGAGCAGGCAGATAAGAAAACCATGGGTATGAGCTGCCTTATACAAGCACGAGAAACAGACCGCCCTCAGACCTATATACCACCTGAATGGGCTTACAAGTATCCAACCGAGGAGGATTTACCTCATCGAGGTCATGATATTAACAGCTGGTCCAGTAATTTTTGGTGGATTGAGCTGGGAGGAGAGCAGGACTCCATTCATGATACAGAGGAAATACGGGATGAGTTATTGAAGGTTGCCTTTGGTGTTTGGGATCACATCAAAAACTACGGTGACCACGGTGCTGAAAATTGGGTTCTGGATTGGGTCGGATTTTTACCCGGAAAGAGGGAAAGCCGCCGTTATGTAGGAGATCATATAATGAACCAAAATGATGTGGAGGCAGAGGGAAGATTTGACGACCTGGTTGCTTATGGAGGTTGGAGCATGGACGATCACCATCCTGGTGGAATGAATTATCCTGGAATTCCAACGATTTTCCATCCGGCACCTTGTCCCTTTGGTATCCCATATCGAAGCTTGTATTCGAAGAATATTGACAACCTGTATTTTGCAGGTAGAAATATCAGTGTAACACATGCTGCCTTAAGTGCTACCAGGGTAATGGCTACCTGTGCTACTCTTGGTCAGGCAGTTGGAACCGCAGCTGCTATTGCCGTTCGGGACAATCTTAGTCCGCGTGGAGTGTATGAGAACAGCATCAAGGAGTTACAGCAAATGCTGATGGATGATGATTCCTACCTGCCCTGGAATAAAAGAGAAATACCGGAAATAAGCCGCAATGCAGAACTAACTGCCTCAGAAGGTAATCCGGAGCCTATTCGCAACGGTTTGGATCGACCAATTGGCTCAGAAGATAATGGTTGGACAGGCTCATTAAAGGATTCCTGGATTGAATATAAGTTTGATAAGCAAAGGAATATTAATTCTATGAGATTTATCTTTGACAGCAATTTAAATCGTAAGATTAAAAATATGCCTTGCAGCTTTCCCCTTAACAGCAAAAAACATGCAGTTCCAGAGTCGATGATCAAGAAGTTCCGAATTGAAGCATTGGATGAAAGCGGCAAGTGGAATACAGCTCTTAAGGTTGACAATAATTATCAGCGTCTGGTAAAAATAGAAACTGATATTACTGCATCTGCTTTACGATTTATACCGGAAGAAACCTGGGGGGCGGATAAAGCTCACATGTTCTCATGGGATGTAGATGGGATTTAACCATGGGATTTAAGTAGATATCAAATTTTGAAGGATCCGTAGACTGAAGAAGTTCTGCTGATCCTTTTTTTATTTAAAAGTAATCTTTGGGAGAAAAATGCCATTATAGTAGGCATCAAGCTAATAAATTCGATATATTTGATACATTTTCTAACTTTTGGATATTTACAGTTAATGGGGATATTATTACAATGGGCGTAGGATTTCTATAACTAAATACTTTAAGCATTAAAACGACAACTTTTCACCGACAATGGCAAACCATCGGAAACGATGGGACGCAAAGCTAAAGGGCCTTAACTGGCAGCCTGGCCACCGAAAGGAGAGTTTTTTATGCGCAAAAAATTAATATCACATTTCTGACCCATTACTATCATTACAAAAACTACTAATGTCCATTTATGCCTGGGGGTGAAGCAACAAAACAAATGATTTTGTGTTCCAATCAATAAAAATTCATCACTGAGGAGGAAAAACAATGGAATTACGTTTTAATCAGAAAAGAATTGCTTTATTGTTAGTATTGGTACTTTTACTGTCTTGTTTTCCTTTATTTCCACAGAATTTATATGTTAATGCTAAGGAAAACAACTTATTGATTAATGGAAGTTTTGAAACACTTGACGAAAATGGATGGGCAAGTTCCTGGGGAACATGGAAACCAACAGGCAATCCGCAATTTACGGTTGATGATACCGTTTATAGAAATGGTTCAAAATCCGTAAAAATCAGTGCGGAAGTAGAGAGCAGAGGGACGATCAACCAAAGAATTAGTTTATCTGAAGAACAGCGGGACAAAACATATAATATAAAACAATGGATGAAAACAGAAGATTTCACCGGTAGTGCATATTTTCGCATTCAAGTTTATAATGCGGCTGGAACTCGGATCATTTATAAAGAATCTAGTAAAATATATACTGCTAATGATTGGACGCCTATAGATATTTCCCATCGACATATGGCTGGGAAAACTGGCTGGATGTTGCATTATGTGACCTTGAAGGAAACCCAATAACATTTGAATTAACAGAAGGTGAACATACAATTTATATGATGAACTTATCTTCTGCTTTGAATGTAGACTATATAAAACTAGTTAAAATTGATTGAGCTAAGTACCCTGGGCTGCCAGCTGCAGCCTGGGGTTTTTTGATGAAAATACTTTTTGTTCGAACAAACTTAAAATGTTGACAGAGTTCTGCAAGAATATTATAGTTGAAACTA
>CAYFSR010000156.1:0-3970 GCA_964345785.1 uncultured Eubacteriales bacterium
TGTAATAATACTTATAGAAAAGTTTAGACGCCATCACTGTAGCTGCTACTTATTCCTAACTAATTTCACTATATAATAAATCATACTACCAAACATTAGAATAAGGAAAACTGGTAAAAGCCAGGGAGATAGCTCTGTCGCAGTAGCAGAATTTATGGTTAAATATGAAAACACAATCAGCATCAGTAACTTTATTGTCTTTACCATATCCTTTATAATACGATAAACTCGATACTTATTCTCCTCAGTTATCCTTACACCGGTATTCCAAACCTGAGGAAACCTTTCTACAGCAGACATGCCTAAGTACATAATCAAATTAATTATAGGTACTGCAAATATGGAGCTTTTTTTAGTTACTCTATCCACTTGCCCCATTGCATTATAGTGCCCAGGTATTTCATTCGGAATGCTACCCCAATTAATTATTAGGTATAGAACGGTTCCTAAAAGACAAAGTATACATAGAATCTCAACTACAATATCATACCTGCTTCTTGTGATTTTAATTATAGGTACTACCTCCCATCTAATTATATGCAAATAACATTCCGCAGTTCACTATAATATTTGCTCTAGCATAAAGAATGCCATATTAATAACATGACAGACACAAACTAACTTTTCGCAAGATTAGAGATATACTATAATCCCGAGTAAGAAGTATAGCCAGCTTTCTTACTAAAGTTCGTCATTGACAAGCTCATAGGCTGCTTTTCCTACTGGTAACAGTGTACGTAGGAGTGTATGCATCTGCTCAAAATTTTTTGCGCGGATTTGCATTCGCTTTCCAAGCCGAGATGCGAGATTAAAAGCAAAATCCTTGAACACATCCTTATTGTATAGCTGAATAGTACTTATTTGCATTACTTCTATACTTTGTCTTCTGAGGATTGTTGAACGTATTGCATCTTTACCCTGCTCAGCTGGAGTGCTATGAAATGCGAAGCTATCGTATTCAATAGCCAGCTTAGCTGTTTTGTAATATAAATCAACAAAACAACGTCTCTGTCCAAGTCGTTTAGAGACTTCATCTTTAAGTGTGATCTCATGGTTGAAAACAGCACCGCTAAGTCCAAAACCGCCCAAGGCATATGACAGAGTTAGAATCATATAAGTAATCGATTCCATGACAGAAGCAGAACCATCTTCTATGAATCTAACCGCTCTTAAGGCTTTGCGGTATCCACGATGACCTTGAGTTTTTGCAAGAAATTGCTTTAGTTTTACTTTTGAAGTAATTGCTTCAGAAGGTTTTCCAGGTGGGTGGGAGCATAGCTGTAAACCGAGCAATATAAGCCTATGAATATCCAATCTGCTAGCAAGTTGGAGAAACACCAATTCAGGCGAAGCCACCATAATGTCATCTCTAGTCACTACAGCCTTATCAGGCAAATCAAGTTCACTAAAATGTATTGTTTTGTCCTTCCTAATTGATCTTTTATTGCCTTCAAGAGCAGTAAAATTGACCATGCTTGTTTCATCGATCTTATAACCAAGCACAGTTTCAAGATATGGAATATTCCAATAGGCCGCAGCCGAAAAATAACTCAAATATGCTTTCATACAAAAATTATACAGCTGAATGTGCACGATTTCAAGTGTTATTACATTATATTGGAAATGCATTGCAAAAAACCGACCTAACCTTTTATACTCGTGCTCACTTTTTCAAGTAATGAGCATTTCTTGTTAGCGACTAGGGATTTAAGTTATTGGTCATGCTCACTTTTTCAACTAATGTGTATTTTTTCATCATATATAGTGTTTCATTGGTGGCTTATGCTCATATTTTCAAGTAATGTGCATATTTTCGCCCAATATTGGCCATATTTGCTCACTTTTTCAATTAATGTGCACTTTTGCTTCTCATATCCACTCATTAGTTGATTTTTTGAGCATTTCATCTAATACATCCGAAATCACTTGAGGTGTACCCCATTTTGTGGACACTTGAAAAACTAACCATCTGTATAGCCCAATGTACCGAACAACAGAGCGAGTGAACAGTAAAAGTGAGCCTTTCTAAGCTTTCTTCTACCTTAACCGAACTAAATAGAACTAAATAGATGGATTAACCTAAAATTAGCCACAAAGTATAAGTAACCGAATGAAACCCTTTCGTTGTAAGAGGATTATTTAACACGAGCGTAGAATATAATGAAGATTGATATAGATAAGTATGTTGTTAAATATAAATTGAAGTAAATTAATACCTTGTTAAATGTTGGTTGAAGTAAACTAGCATGCTGTTACTGTATGTTGCAGGGACAGATACGGTTATAAGTTACTAGCATGCTGTATGTTGCTACTGTGCGTTGCAGGGACAGATACGGATGTACGTTACTTGATAGAGATATAGTTGTATGATGTAGCGTAGTGGAGGGATGTAAAGACACCTATGACCACGAGGAAGGAGAAGGAACATGACTAAGGAATCTTATGAAGAAAATCAGAAGAGTTACGAAATCATTGATTTTCATGCGCATCCTTTTGATGATGATGCTACTAATTTCTGTAACCACAAAGAATACTGTAATATGTCAGCAGAAAGCACAGTCAGCTATATGAAGGGACTGAGTATTTCTAAAATTTGTGGGTCTGTTGTATGCAGAAACATCGACCAGGAAGTTACCTATGCTAATGAGTGGGAGATGATTGCAGACAGTAATCGTCGCGCTCTGAATTTGAAGGAGCAATATGGTGATTTCTATATACCAGGCTTTCATGTTCATCCGGGTTATTTGAAAGAATCAATTGAAGAAATAGAGAAAATGAGTAAGCTAGGTATTCGTTTGGTAGGAGAGCTGGTGCCTTACATTCATGGTTGGGAGGACTACTCCTGTAAGGAGTTCGATGAAATTCTAGACGTAGCCACCGAGTATCATATGATTGTGAACTTTCACTCCATGGACGATGACAAAATGGATGAAATGGTTAAAAAGCACCCTAACACTATTCTAGTAGCTGCTCATCCGGGTGAATATCCTACATACATCAGACATTTAGAACGAATGAAAATGAGTGAAAATTACTATCTTGACTTGTGAGGCACTGGGCTGTTTAGGCATGGCATGCTTCGACGCGGGATTGACGAGTTAGGTCCAGAGCGTTTCCTGTTCGGTACCGATTATCCTGTCTGCAACCCAGCGATGTTTCTTGGTGGTGTGCTTTTGGATTCCTTGCTCACCGAGGAAGAAAAGGTCATGATTTTAAGTGGAAATGCAAAGAAACTGTTAGGATTGTAGAAAAAAGACAGTTCAATTTATTTCGATAACAGTTATATACCAAAAGATGATTATGGTCTTGGTAGGTTTATGTCGTCAGGTTGACTGTATAGTTAAATAAGATATTTCTGCAAAATAAATTATGGAGGCCAAAGAAAAATGGTAATTGTTTATGAATCAAAAACGGGTTTTACCAAGAGATATGCCGACATGCTCTCTGCGAAGACGGGACTAAAAGTTTATAGAGTCAAAGAGCTTGCAAAGGTTAATCGTGACGAAGAAATCATTTTTCTCGGTTGGATGAAAGTCGGGAAGATACAGGGTCTTTATAAACTACGGAAGTATAACCTTAAAGTTGTTTGTGGATCTGGTACTGGACAAACCGCTGAACCTGATACAGAAGCAGTTATCACAAGAAATAACATTAAAAATATACCATTTTTTTATCTGCGTGGTGGTTGTTTTCCCTTAAGAGAGATAATGGGCATGGATAAAATCATGCTTTCCATGTTCATAAAGATGCTTAAAAGGCGTAAGGACAAAGACGAGAAAACCGATGAGGCCATCTCTATTATAGAAAACGGTTTTGACGGTGTAAGAGAGGAAAATCTCCTGCCTGTTATTGAATGGTTAAACTTAAAATAATGTACCAAATTGCTATTAAGATATCAAGGTGACCCTATCGTGCCATGATGTGAGAGCAGTATTGATGACACAACAATAGTACCTACCTCAATGAAGTA
>CAYFSR010000157.1:0-3928 GCA_964345785.1 uncultured Eubacteriales bacterium
ATAATTTATTTTTTAGTTGACTTAATATCCTACTGTCTCAAGGATTTCAATAGGTTTTGCAATGTTCGGGTCTATATAGATTGTGCTAGGCAGAACCTGATAAATAGAACCTGGCATCATTGGAGTTACTGGTCCGTGAGTAATTAGGCGGGATGTCATACGCTGCCATGAAGAGAATGTGCCCATGGTTCCTAATCCATGACCTTCAACCCTTTTCTTAGCATGTTTTACATCTCTAGGTCCTATTGTTGCAGCCTTAGGTGGAACAGCTCCAACATTTCCAGAGCAACCAAAAACACCATGTAATGAGTTTTGTACTATGGTTAATGGATGTAGATTTATAATTTTTGCTGGTTGCTCGAGATATTCTTCTATAGAATCAACCTCTGTATATTCTGGAACAGGGTCGATAAAGGCAATATGTCCTGCCCATCCGGGGCCCGATGTAAAGTAATCAATTCCTCCATCGGTTTTTTCATCAATTAAATCGGAGAAATGATCGATATTCTTATTTGTGGGATATAGTATATTTTCTTCTAAAGGTCGTAAATCCGGATCAATTTTATTGATAAAGTATTTCATAAATGAATATATGAAACCGGATTTGTATGTAATAGGTGCAATGTTATCGTCTTCATCAGCCCATTCGTCCATTGCTACAAAAACACAATTTTTACAGTCTACACGATGAGTGTTGATCAATTCTGCTAGGACCATATGGGTATTGGGGTTTGGATTACCAAAAATGGTTGAGAATTTTTTGTTTTGCTCATAAGATTCCTTTATTCCGGCAAACTTATCTGCCATTACCACTGAACCATAGCCTGAAAGGATTTTAATTCGTACATCGGGATTTGGATGCTGTTCAATTTCCTCAGGTGTCATTTTGGCTAGCCTAGCCAATAGTTCTCTGTCTTTAATTGGAGCCCAATCGATTGGTGTGAAGTTAAAACTGTTATCCATGGTTAATCCTCCTATAAAATTGATTTGATAATCTCACTCGCATGAGAGTGGGTTTGAAAACCGTTTACATGTTATTTACAGCACTCGTTTGAGGGTGCTTTTTGAAAGCTATTATGCTTTTCAATAAGAGTATATCATAAGAGTGACAAAATGATAAGACCGTTTCGACATTATTTGCTTTGATTTCATGTGACCTTGTGTGAGTATTAGTTTGTGTTTCTATCTCTATTAGACTCTTATGTAATAGTTGAAGCAGGAATTTCTTTATATCTATAGAACTTAAATATAGAAATTATAAATGTATTTGTATGAAAAATATTATCCTTGGAGGAACTATTGATGGAATTTTGTTATGGTAATGTTGTTTTGCTTACAGGGGCATCTTCTGGGATCGGTAAACTAACTGCTGAGCACCTGGCTGAATTAGGCTGCAAGGTATATGGAACCTCCAGAAAAGGAGAAAATGGGACTGTTGTGTTTCCCGAGAACAGAACGCAGACCACTCGAAAAGGCTTTGTGAAGATGGTCCGCCTGGATGTTTGCGATGATTTGTCAGTAAAGAATGCAGTTGATTATGTAATGCAGGTGGAAGGTCGTATCGACGTCCTCATTAACAATGCTGGTTTTGGGATTTCAGGTGCCATAGAGGAAACCTCAGAAGAGGAGGCCTTTACTCAATTCAATACAAACTTTTTTGGTATGCATCGAATGTGCAGAAAGGTTCTTCCTATTATGCGAAAGCAAAAGAAAGGGCTTATTGTCAACATCGGTTCTGTAGCAGGAACATTCTCCATTCCCTATCAATCCATGTATTCTGCAACGAAATCTGCTATGAAAACCTATACAGAAGCACTTCGTATGGAAGTGCGGGATTTCGGCATTCGAGCTGTTATTATAGAGCCTGGCGACACACAGACCGGTTTTACCGACAATCGATATTATAGCCAGGAATCGGAGGATACGGCTTATCCCAAAGGCAAAGCTTCGATTGAAAAGATGATAAAAGATGAGCGAAACGGAAATCAACCAAACGGAATTGCTCAAACCATCGGAAAATTGCTGAATACGAAGAATCCACCAAGCAAAATTACTATTGGCTTGGATTATAAAGTGTTTACACAATTGAAACGTGTACTCCCTGGTCGATTGGTTGAGTTCGTTTTGGGTAAAATGTATGGATGATGCCAGATATCGGTTACTAGATACTGGATACTGGTAGTTTTTTGTCATTCCGACTAATGAGGAATCTTAGGGGTGATAACTTGTATTATGTTTATATGATGAGTAGCTGGAACAATAAGGTCCTGTATACAGGCGTTACCAATAATTTAGAACATAGAGTATACGAACATAAGAATAAATTAGTTCAAGGCTTCACTGCCAAATATAACATAAATAAATTGGTATACTATGACTATACAAATGATGTAAACTCAGCGATATCAATGGAAAAGAAGATTAAAGGATGGAGCAGACAAAAGAAGAACGAATTAATAGAGAGTAAGAACCCTCAATGGATAGATTTGTCTGTAAAGTTTTAAGAAAGATTCCTCGCATACTCGGAATGACATTTTAGCTGTTGCCATCCTTTTTAGATGGATGTTATTCTACCTAATGTGGTATATTGATGTATCTAATAACAATAGGAGAAGTTAATTTGAAGTTACTAGTTATTGACGGACAAGGTGGAAAAGTAGGTAAAGCAATTGTAGAGCAATTAAAGGTAGCCTTACCTAACCAAAGTATTATAGCCATAGGAACAAATAGTATTGCTACATCTACAATGCTAAAAGCCGGTGCCGACATGGGTGCAACAGGTGAAAACCCTGTTATTCATAATTGTAAGGATGCTGATATCATTGTAGGCCCTATAGGCATTGTTTTAGCTAACTCACTATTGGGAGAAGTAACCCCACAAATGGCCGCTGCTATTAGCGGATCTCATGCATATAAATTCCTGATTCCCAGTAACAAATGCAACAGCCACGTGGTGAGTACTCAAAATCTAAGTCTTACTGACTATGTTCAACTTGCAGTTGAGAGAGTTATAGCTTTTTCATTACATCCGTCTTCTCAAGACCTAACAAGATTATAGGTATTAGTATCAGTTGAATGACGATTCCAGGCCAAGCGGTTACAAAAGCACCTGCTATGAAACCAGAGAAAGAATAGCTATTACCTGCAAAACCTAACAATATGACATTGGCGATACCCATTACAACTCGACCTGCTAACATAGCACCTATTAAAGAAATAAATACATTTAGCTTAAAATTCTTATACAACAAACCTGCGACGAATCCATAAGTAGCTAGTTCAAATGCCATTGAAATAGCTACCGGGAAAAGTGGTGGCTTACCCGTAAATGCACTGGCAAGAAGTGGGACAACGAAACCTACTAAAGCACCATATTCTTTCCCTAGTATAAATCCACATAGGAGTATGGGAATGTGCATTGGCAGTATTACCTGACCTACCTGAGGAATTGGGCTTAAAATAATAGGTAATAGTATACCTAAGGCAATAAACATAGCTGCCAGCACCAAATGTAGAGTAGTAGTTTTTTTCATGAGAATCCTCCTTATAATATAAAGATAATAAAAAGCCACGAAAGACTTGTTTTTATACTTAAAAACATATACCTTCGTGGCAAAATTTAATACAATATTTAATTTATACAAACACAAATACAAATACTTTAGCATGCATTTTATGCATTGCTACAATAATAATAACTATTTACTTCCATTTCCATACTGTTATACAATAGCTCAACCGATGCTATTAATTAATGCTATTACAACTAACATACACCATAACCTTTTTTGTAGGTAACATAGTTGACTTCTTGTCAACATTGGATTCATTATACATTAGTATATTGCATTCAGTCAATGCAAATTGCACTTCCTTGCAAATAACGAATTAAAACTCAACTACTAAACGATACTAGTGTTGAAATAAT
>CAYFSR010000158.1:0-3912 GCA_964345785.1 uncultured Eubacteriales bacterium
CAGAGAAATTCTCACTCAAAATATGAGTGCAATAGAAAAGGCGCTGAAACCCTTGAAAACACTGAATTTTTTACAAAAAAAGATTGCAAAAATATTGGATATATAGTATACTTATGAGTGTGAAGTGACGCTCAAAACTTCTCCAAAAAGGAGGTTTCTATGTATCTAAATTGTACGGTGCCCATACCAAAGGTTCCGGGAAAAATTAATCAAATTACAAAGGGTAATACCACTTACATCCGCTATGTAGTGGGACGCACCTACCACCCGGACAAAAAGTATAATATTCCCGATCAGAGGATCATCGGGAAACGCTCTAAAGAAGATCCGCTCCTCATGATTCCTAATGAAAACTTCTTGAAATATTTTGGTGAAGTAGAAATACCGGATATCAAGAAAACCAAATTAAGGAGCAGCTGTCTTCGTATTGGTTCCTATCTAGTAATCAGAAGAATCATAGAAGGATATGACTTGCAGCGAATTCTCGCCAAATATTTTAGTATTAATGATTGTGGTCTTTTTCTTGATCTTGCTACCTACTCCATTGTTTGCGAGAATAACGCAGGCCAATATTACCCAGACTATGCCTACAATCATCCTTTGTTCACAGAAAGAATGCTTATGTACAGTGATTCCAAAGTTTCTGATTTCTTTACTTCAGTAACGGATGAACAAAGCATAGGTTTTTTGAACGAATGGAATGCAGCTAGGGATCATAGGGAAAGAATTTACATATCTTATGACTCTACTAACAAGAACTGTCAGGCCGGTGACATAGAGATGATAGAGTTTGGCCATGCCAAGGACAATAAAGATTTGCCGGTGTACAATTATGCTATAGCCTATGACACCCATAACCGTGAGCCGTTATTTTATGAGCAGTATCCTGGAAGTATAGTAGATGTATCACAACTGCAGTATATGCTGGAAAAAGCCAAAGGATATGGTTACAGACATGTTGGATTTATCCTGGATAGAGGCTATTTCAGCAAAGAAAATATCCAGTACATGGACAGTTGTGGATATGACTTTGTCATAATGGTCAAAGGCATGGCTTCCTTTGTTAGGAATCTGATTCTTGAAAACAAAGGAAAGTTTGAAAACAGTAGGGATTGTAGCATTAGGGAATATAAAACTTATGGCATGACCATACGTAAACAACTGTATGCAACAGATCAAGAGGATAGATATTTTCACTTATACTATTCAAGCCAAAAGGAATATGCTGAGCGTGAGCAGCTGGAAGCTAGGTTGGAAAATATGGCTGCCTATTTGAAGAAACAGGAAGGTAAAGTTGTCACAATCGGGGAAAGCTATAAACAATATTTTCATATAGAGATTGATCCAAAAGACGATGTATTCCTTTTTGCTAGAGAACGTAAAGAAGTGATTGAAAAAGAGATATCACTATGTGGCTACTTTGTCATAGTGACATCCGATAAGATGAGCTCCAAGAAAGCTCTTGAACTATATAAAAGCAGGGACACATCGGAAAAACTATTCCGTGGAGATAAATCCTATCTAGGCAACAAGAGCTTGCGAGTACATACTGATAAGTCAGCTTCTGCTAAGATATTTGTTGAATTTGTGGCTCTGATCATACGGAATAAAATTTATACCTTGTTAAAGGATGAAATGATGAAGTTGGTGAAGAGACCAAATTTCATGACCGTGCCAGCAGCGTTAAAAGAACTTGAAAAAATAGAAATGGTTAGACATCTCGATGGTAAGTATAGGCTGGATCATGCAATCACAGCTACTCAGAAGACAATATTAAAAGCCTTTGGTATGGATAGCAGTTATGTTAAAAATAAATCCATAGAACTAAGTGAAGTAATAAGCAAGAATGATGAAAGATAATTTTTGGAGGAGAATATCATGGCTAGAACAAACCCAGCAATTTCAATAGATGAAAAGATAGCAAAAGCCCAGGTATTAGTAGAAAAGACCAAGGAAAAATATGAGTCAGCAGTTAAAGAACTGAGAAATCTAATGGATAAGAAAGAAGCCTTGAAGAAGCAGGAGCTCTATAAAGCCATTGAGAACAGTAGTAAATCCTATGAAGAAATCTATGAATTTCTGATGTCAGATGACAAAGGTGAATGATATTTATTTTCAGGAAGCCTTCCTGATTTTATTGGTGTGTTGTCGGCAGAGTATGGCTATATTTAAGTTTGAGTGAGAAGAAGTTAGGAAGTTAAGGATGAATGCGAAAATAAAAGTCACAAAAATAATTAAAAATGTCAAAAACATGAAGAGCCGCTACAAAACCAGATTATTGTAACGACTCTTGCTGACTACGATTGTGATATGTTTAGTTAATTGGTTTCAATGACTTGGCAATTTTTATAATCTCTTCTTTGCTGATATTACCTCCTATCGTATAGCTTAACTTATGCTTATCCCAGAACAATTCATTATCTCTCTCACCGTAATTTAGTAAAGTGCATTCTATATCGTTTATGGTAATATGTTCTATAACGGTGTCATCATTTATTACATAATTTATATCAATTTCACTACCAATAGGAAGACTTCGAATTGCTATTTCAAAACCTTCTCTTTTATGTTTGTCTTTTGTGTTTATATAAAGCAAAGTTACTGATTCGTTTTCTTTGACTTTATTAAAAACATCAACTATATAAAGTTCATAGTCTACAGGAATATAGCTGGGAACTAATATTTCAAATGACACCTGACCATTGGCTCCGTCTATTCTAGGATCACCTGACTGGCTCTTTACCTCATCAAGGGTCTCATTATTATTATCATAACCAACTATTTTCTTTACGATGAGGGTATCTCCAATGATTTCCTCTATGCTTCTTATAATGTTTACTGAAAAGGCTTTAACAGGAGTATCAAAAAGTGCAAGGGATATAAATATTACAAGGGCAATACAGGTTGCTATCACAAACCTAGAAAACTTGAAGCTTTTTCGTTTGCTGTTTTTTACTAAGCCATTTTTGATGTTTTCCCACATCTCCTCTTTAGGCGGTGGAATTACATTATTAATTTGCTCATGTACAGCTTCTTTTAACAGTGGATCAGTGTTACAATGCATTGTTATCCTCCTCTCCTTTCAAATCAAAAAACTTCACCATGCCCTTTGCAATTTTCTGCTTGGCCCTATGTAGCTTTATCTTTACTGTACCTTCCTTCATATCCATAGTCTCAGCGATTTTCTTATAAGTATAGTCATGGTAATATTTAAAGGTTATAATCATTTGTGTATCCTTATCTAATTGGCTTATCCAATACCTCAATTCTTTTATTACTTCAGTATTTTCATATATATTCTCGGGAGTGTTATAGTCACCTAATTCTTGAATATATTCTTTCAATTTTCCTTCAGCATCATAAATAGGCATAGAATTTTTTCTGTTTATTATAATTTCCCTTAACATATCTTTGCTTACATTAACCGTAATTGTACGTATCCACGGTCCGAACTTGCTTTTATCCTTAAGAGTGTCTATCTTTCTGAATGCTTTGATAAATGCTTCCTGAGTAGCTTCTTTTGCATGTTCCTTATTAAGAACAACCGAATACGCAGTTTTGTATACCATGTCATAATAATCATTAAATAAAATCTCCAAGGCATTCTCATCGATACTGTTCTTCTTACCTTTGGAGAAAACACGAACCATTATAGGCTCATCCTCTCTTTGTTATAATAAAATTCTTGTGAGTCTATACAGTTGTTGCAATAATATTATAACATACCGAAGCTGTTGGCTTCAATCAAAG
Source organism: uncultured Eubacteriales bacterium (assembly GCA_964345785.1). Taxonomy (GTDB): domain Bacteria; phylum Bacillota; class Clostridia; order Caldicoprobacterales; family DTU083; genus UBA5454. The sequence goes on from CAYFSR010000158.1 coordinate 3,751, forward strand.
AAGACATCAAAGAAGACAGTAGTCAGATGTCAGGAGTCAGAAATCAGAATTTTGATAACGCTCGACTTTTATCTACCAATTATAACCAAACACAAGCAGCACCTTATATAACCCTATTTTTATATATTGGAATTAATTTATATAAATGTAGGAGGAAGTCGT
>CAYFSR010000159.1:0-3907 GCA_964345785.1 uncultured Eubacteriales bacterium
CAATATCTGTGTGCCCTTGTTCCAGCAGATGTTCAATAGAAAGCTTTATCCCATATTTGTCATCAATTCGTATGCAGTCATATTCTTTGGTGTCTGAATTTTGCGCAATAACAACTAGGGGAATAGAATTTCCGTTGTTCTTAATTAAGCTGAGAGTATACCCTATTTCTACACTTTCTGTTATAAAAATTATACCTTTTACATTAGATTTTAATAGGCCTTCCAGGTATTGGCCTTCATTCTTATTGTCGAAATCTGTAAAGCCAATGATGCAATAATAACCTCTCTTGCGCATTTCCTTGGTTATCATATTGACTATTTCGGAATAGTAACTACTGATGATTTCAGGGCATATAATTCCTATGGTCTTGAGACTATCCTGTTGTAGTGTTTTGTCTGCACTTTTAACCCGTATCTCGTATTTATAGCCCAACTCATCTGCAATTTTTCTGATACTTTCCATGGTTTGTTCGTTAATATCTGAGCTACCTCTAAGTGCTTTGGAGACAGTAGATACATTTACACCAGCAATTTTTGCAATATCCTTTAAAGTTGCCATAATGTTCGCCTGCTTTCTCTTATAAACATATATGTAGTACTAATGGTTCCATCTTATCGAAAATCAGCTTGATATGCAAGAACAAAAGTGATTTATTTCGAAAAAATATAAGCATTTACTGCTCACACGCTGTGTGTAGTTTAGATTAATTTCCCTGAATGTCATTGACCAAATCATCAATTATCAGTTCCTGATACCCTGCACAGGCGTGTTGTCTAATATGTAAAGACAAATTGACTAAATCTGGGCTCTTAAGGTTATCCATCTTCTTTAGCCGAATGTCATTCAGTCTTTCGTTTGAAATCACTAGCGTTGCATAAAATTATAAACCATTTGTCAAACATCGTATTAGCCAGGAATACGGGGTAAACCAGAGTAAGCGATAGGAATATGGTTATAAACATTGAAAAATAAAGAAATCTCCTTTATAATAGAGATATAGGGTAGTTCTTGTCCAAATCCCATTACAAAGGAGAAAACAATGCAAGACAAGGATACCACAAAAACCACATTTTTTCAATTGTTTCAACCAGTTTTTCAAGGACCAGGCCCACAATACATTGACGATAAAGGGGTAGATAAATATGTTAAGAAGCTAGACGCCATAAAACTTTTTCAGTTATTATCCCATTCCCAGCTTGAGCAGTGCAAAGGTTTGCGGGACATTAGCAACAGTCTTAATAATGAAGATCTTAGTCAAAGCGTTGGTCTGGAGTCGATAAGTCACTCTCAGATCTCCCGAAGGTTAAATACAATGCCCACCGATGTTTTTCAACTCATTTTTGAGGATCTAATAAAACATGCCGGCATCAAGATGGGATTTGAAAAAATCCGCAACGATCTTGGACGCATATATATAATCGACGCATCGGTTATAAGCCTTTGTTTGAGTCGTTACAACTGGGCAGTATATCGTAAAACCAAAGGTGGTATAAAACTTCATCTAAGATTGCGATTATTCGAGGATGGTGTGCTTCCGGATCACACTGAGATTACACCTGCAAAACCCAGTGATCGGTCTCAGATGGATAACCTGGTAGTCGTGGAACAAGATGCTATCAATATCTTCGATCGTGGATACATAGACTACAAGAAGTTCGATGATTATTGTGAAAACGGAGTCAGGTTTGTCACTAGGCTAAAATCTAATGCTGTGATTGATGTACAGCAAGAACTTCAAGTAGCACCAGGAAGTACAATCGAAAGGGATTGCATTGTTACTCTTGGTGGAACGCTTACTAAAATGAAGTATCCAGTACGCTTGATTGAAGTAATTGACACAGAGGGAAATCCCATCACCATAGTGACCAATGACCTATCTATGGCTGCTGAAGAAATTAGTGACCTGTATCGTTACCGTTGGCAGATAGAATTATTTTTCAAATGGCTCAAGCAAAACCTGCATGTGAAGCACATGTTCGGACTCAGTAAGCAGGCTGTAGAAAATCAGTTGTTTATCGCATTAGTCACTTACTGTCTGATGATGATAATTAAACTGAACTCTGGTTACGATGGTCCATTACTAACGATTAAGCGACTTCTGCGTGTTTGTCTCTATGATTCGATCGAAACATTCCTTCAAAAGCTTAATTACAAGAGCAAACGGACCTCTAGGGGAAGACGGCGATTGAATCATGAGATAGTATTTCAGCAGACCTTGAGACAAGTTATTGATGGTGAGGCTGATTTTCTGGATGATTTAACTTATGACCCAGTAATTCTTTAAACAGTATATGTAAAAATGTGGATAAGGGCTACTTTCTATTGGTATCAGTCGTTTTAGCCCTGACTAGGAAAAACACATTTACATATTATGTTATGATTTCCATTAAAAACAAAACTGTTGAAGATATTTGGACTTTACTTTTTTACTTAAATTTCATGCAACGCTAGTGACATTGTATAGAATATTTCATGAATAAGCAATGCAAAAAAATACCATAAACTTGACTTATTCTACTTTTTTATACTATTATTTCATTGTATAGTATAGAACCAAAATTAATTATACATAAATTACAATAAATTAGACAATATATAAGTAAATTATACATAGCAGCATCATGAATTTCGACATGATTTTCTTCGTATTTGACGAATAATGTTCCATTTCTAAAAATAGAAAGCACCTATAGATCATCATAGGTGCTAAGTTGTTTGCTGTTATATGCTGATACTTTATTAATTGGTACATGCTGCCATTAGTATTCATATACTACATATTTCTATTAGTTACTCATTTTTCTGTTTACTGCTCAAACTGCTATTGGCTGTTGCATAAGCTATTTTTCTCTATAGCTGGAACAACTTCTTCAGGTTTCCAGATGTAACCTTCTCCATATCTTCTTCACTCAAGCCCGCATATGCTAGCCTCACAAACTGGGGATCTGCGTACTGGAATGGCAAGACCGATCCAAAAACAACGTGGTCAATACCAGCATGCTGAATCAAAGTTTCTAAATCCGTTGTAGGTGATCGCAGGGTAAAAGAATCTACTCTAGCGAAATCATAATATACTCTACCCTTTCTTCCCTCTGTAGCTTTTTTCAGCTGTTGGGCAATTACATGGGAAGGACCATTGCTTATGATAAAGTCCGTATCAGGGCATAAGGCTAGTAGCTTTTCAACTTGGTCATATTCCAAATTGTCATTGGTATCCATCCAGTGGCGTTGTCTCACATTGACAATAGCACAAGGTAGATGAACAGGAATATTCATTTCACCTGCAAGTTTAACTAATTCTACAGATTCAGGTTCTGTTAGATTATAACGGTGATAATATGGATAAAGCTCTAATCCCTTCATTCTTAGGTTTTCAACACAATCTTTAAAGTCCTTTTCCCAAGCAACATACTTGGGATTAATGATGGCAAAGGGGATAAAACGGTCCTTATTATCACGAATTTCCTCTATCAGCTCTCGGTTACCTTCCTGGTTATCCTTATAGAATACGGCGTTTAAGGAAGAAACTGCCGCCATGTCTATTCCGTATTCATCCATGGTAGATAGCAGGCCAGAGGCTGTATTATTTCTAAGTTGTCTGAAAGGCCAATGACCTATATATGTATTGATATCAATTAACATTATTTTGCACCCCTTTCCAGGTATCTTGAAAACTTGGTGTTATTGAGTATTTCAATTTTATCTTTTTCTGATATATTAGCTGCAAGCAGTTTCCCTATACCCTGAGAAAAGGAACCATCGGTGCCGAATAAAACTCTTTCTGCCCCCAAATAAGATACAGTTTGCTCGATAAGGCCCTCATCATATACGCTACCACTGATGTCGGTATAAATGTTTGGACAGTCAGCAATTGCGTTCAGTGACCACTGCCAGTCCCCACCGCCA
>CAYFSR010000160.1:0-3841 GCA_964345785.1 uncultured Eubacteriales bacterium
GAATAAGTAGCAGCTACAGTGATGGCGTCTAAACTTTTCTATAAGTATTATTACATAACACTACATAACATTATAGGCCATTACATATTGTTACATAACACTACATAATATTACAGAGTATTACATATTATTACAGAATAATTGAGTTATTAAAGAAACATTTAATTACTGTTTAGTGCTGGTATTAAATTTTTCAAACATTCACTTTACAATTAATTCATTACAAAGTAGGACCTCAGATAACATGGAGTTTTGTGGGGTTTTTCTATTTGGCAGGAATTAGTGCCTTCTGTGTGGTATATATACATAACGGGTATATATAAGGCAATAAGCAAGAAACAGATTAAGTAAATGAAGTAAGCGAAGTAAATTAGGTTAACATGCGTTAATTAAGAACCACCATGTGTATGAGATACAATAGAATGGAATGGATGAACTGCATTTGTTTCAATAAGATTTAGGAAAGAATGAGATCTGCTGAAAAGTTTAATAACAGTAAGGACAAGCTGATATTAGTAGTAAGTGAAGAATAGGGAGTGAGTTCTATGATTCGCGAAGAGCTGGAAAAGAAGGAAGATGCTACATTATCCCCCTATGCTGCTAGAAGTAGTAAAACCAAGGGGCGGATGCGCCCGACAGAATCCTGCGAAATTCGTACAGAATTTCAGCGAGACAGAGATAAAATCCTGCATTGTAAGTCTTTTCGCCGATTAAAGCATAAGACTCAGGTTTTTATTTCTCCAGAAGGCGATCATTACCGAACCAGGTTGACTCATACCCTTGAAGTTTCACAAATTGCCCGCACTATAGCCCGGGCCCTTTGGCTTAACGAAGATCTAACAGAAGCAATTTCCCTAGGTCATGATCTAGGGCATACGCCATTTGGCCATACAGGGGAAAGACTTCTTAATAAAATTACTACCACAGGTTTTAAGCATAATGTGCACAGCTTACGAGTTGTAGATATATTGGAAGGTGGAAAAGGGCTTAATTTGACCTGGGAAGTAAGGGATGGAATCCTAAATCATACTAAATCCGGCAAACCTGCTACCTTGGAAGGACATATTTTATCCATAAGTGACCGTATTGCCTATATTAACCATGATATTGATGATGCCATTCGGGCAAGAATAATATTAGAAGAGGACCTTCCAAAGGAGTGCACCGATATCCTTGGGAATTCTCACAAGGCCCGAATTGATACTATGGTTAAGGATATAATCCATAATAGCGTAGGTAAGGATAAAGTGACAATGAGCCAGGAAGTGGGTCAGGCTACCGAGCATTTGAGAGACTTTATGTTCCAGCGAGTGTATATCGATTCCTTTGCAAAGTCAGAAGAGAGCAAAGCTATGTACATTCTGGAGGAACTTTTTCATCATTTCATGAAAAGTCCCAATCTGCTTCCAATGGAATATCATAAGCAGATTCCTCTTTATGGTGAAGAGCAGGCTGTATGCGACTATATAGCAGGAATGACGGATCGATACGCTATGCGAATTTTCCATGAGTTATTCATGCCCTCGTCTTGGAAACAGATTTAAAACAAAAACTTTGAAGGATTAATGAAAATAATGTCGAATATATATTCTCTTGGGTAAGCTTTATCCAGAGACACCAATTATCCGGCAATTTTAGATAATTGATTCTATAAAAAATAAAAAAGAAGGAAAATTTGCGGTTTTGGCGAACGTATATATGTACAAGAAATAGGTGAAGCATATGCCGTGGTTTCCCGAGGATTGGATCGACGAAGTAGTTTCCAGGAACGATATCGTTGATGTTGTTAATGAATATGTGGTCATAAAGCCCAGCGGGAGAGGATATTTCGGACTTTGTCCATTTCATAATGAAAAGACTGCCTCTTTTCATGTATCTCCTGAAAGACAAATTTATCATTGCTTTGGTTGTGGAGAGGGAGGAAATGTAGTTTCCTTCATAATGAATCTGGAGCGGATGGAATTTGTTGAATCTATGAAGTTCCTGGCAGAACGTGTAGGCATGCCTCTACCAGAAGGGACGGACCAAGGGCGAGTTCAGCAGGATCGGGATGAGAAGCAGCAATTACTAGAAATCAATAAAGAATGTGCCAGGTATTTTCATCAAAACTTGATGGAATCTGACGGAAAGGATGCCTTAGGGTACTTAAACTCACGTGGTCTGGATGCACGGATACTCCGAATTTTCGGATTGGGTTTTGCCCCTAACAAATGGGATGGTGCTAGAAATCATCTCAAAGGTCTGGGCTACACCGACGGGCAGATATTAAAGGCAGGTATTACTGTTGAAAATGCGGAAAAAAACCGTATTTATGACAGATTTCGCAATCGGATTATATTTCCGATTATAAACGTTAGAGGCGACATATTGGGCTTTGGCGGCAGGGTAATGGATGATTCAATGCCAAAGTATCTAAACTCTCCAGACAGTCCTACCTTTAACAAAAGCATTAACTTGTTTGGTCTTCATTTGGCCGCCAAGGTGAGGCCGCTGGAATATCTAATCATAGTAGAAGGCTATATGGATGTAATATCTTTGCATCAATATGGGTTTTCACAAGCGGTTGCTACATTGGGCACTGCACTTACACCAGAGCAAGCGAAGCTTATGAGAAGGTTTGCTTCCGAGGTGTATATAGCTTACGACGGGGACAGCGCTGGTCAGACAGCTACCTTGAGAGCATTAGACATATTGAGAGATGCTGGTTGCAAGGTTCGTGTCATGCTATTTCCCAACAAGATGGACCCCGATGATGTACTCAAGCAGTATGGGCCCGAATTCTTCAAAAAACTCATGGACAATAGCCCGTCACTTATTGACTATAAGTTGTCCAAGCTGCGAGGAGAGCATGATTTGGACACCACTGAAGGCAAGGTTGACTTTGCAACAGGTGCGGCTCAGATACTTGCGGAGTTAAATAACTCAATTGAAAGGGACGCCTATATACAAGAACTGGAATCTTTATTGGGGATTCGTTCTCGTGCCATTTACGATCAGATTGCCAAGATACAGGCTGCAAGCCAGAAGCAAAGTAAAGGGCAAAGGAATAGTACTGGTAATTATAGGTATACTAAAAACAAGCCTCGCGCAAGCATTCTTAACCCTGGTAATGAAGGGGCTGAAGCCCATTTGGTAAATTTGATGGTACAGGGAAAAGTCAACGCTGCTAAAATACTTAAAGGGCTGGAGGGACTTACCCTGGAAAACCCCCTATATCAGCAGGTGGTGGAGATTGTCCAAGGCCTGTTGGAAAGAAAAGGAGAGGTTAGCGAGGCTCGAGTGTTAAGTCACTTGGAAAATAAGGAAGATGTTAGAAAATTAGTGGATATATTTAGGCGAGAAATTGAGTATGATAAAAGAGATAGCTTTCTGTGTGATTGTCGTAACAAGGTATGAACGAGGAAAAAAGAAAAGCAAAGGCAGGAAATACAAAGCGAAATTAGCTCAATGGATCAAGACGGAATTGCGGATCCTGATAAATATAAATCTTTGCTGGAAGAACTGCAGCAGCTCAATCACAGGTTGAGCACCAGAATTGGAAAGGAGGGAAATGCGTGAAAAACGGAGAATCTAAAATAAGCAAAATTAAAGAGCTCATTGAAAAGGGTAAGGCAAAAGGAGTCCTTACTTATAAAGAAATTATGGACATGCTGGAAGACGTGGACCTTCAGCCTGAGCAGATTGAAAAAGTATATGAAACCTTGGAATCCCTCGGCATAGATGTACTGGATGAAATTGTAGAAGAAGATGAAGCTTCATCTGATAAGGATGATACCTCTATCAGTGTTCCCGAGAGTGTGAATATAGATGACCCGGTACGCATGTATCTTAAAGAAATTGG
>CAYFSR010000161.1:0-3820 GCA_964345785.1 uncultured Eubacteriales bacterium
CCTTGCCAAGGCGAGGGTCGCGAGTTCGAATCTCGTCTTCCGCTCCATTTTTTTAAGGCGGCATAGCCAAGTGGTAAGGCAGAGGACTGCAAATCCTTTACCCCCAGTTCAAATCTGGGTGCCGCCTCCATTTTATTCTTTTGAATAAAATATTTGTCCAGGTACCAACATAAGAATATGCCGAAGTGGCGGAACAGGCAGACGCACAGGACTTAAAATCCTGCGATCCTCAAAGATCGTACCGGTTCGATTCCGGTCTTCGGCACCAAAACAACAAAAATCAAGGTTTCTATTAAATATAGTTAACCTTGATTTTTTTCTATAAAACTCATTCCTCATACATGGATTATTCATTATAAGAGTAATCGCTAATAACATCATAAGTGAGGATGTTATTAGCGATTACTTCTAAACCAATCTTACTTGCTAAACCAATTTATGTTTTTAAGCTCTCGTAGTAGTGTGCCAGCGATGGCTTCTTCTCCTCGCATGCTGAAATGAACATTATCTGAGAGCATTAAATCACTAGTGTACTTATTCATTTGAGTTGTATGTCTAAGGTCAGCAATCTGTAATCCAAAATATTCAGCAACTTTTTTTGAGGCTCTCGCAAAGTCAAGGGAAGATAAACCTGTAATTTCATTTCCACCATCATTCTTATATTCATAATCATTATAAGAAGTGGTCATGACAATAATTTTAACATGGGGTTTAATAGTTAATATCCTTTTAACTACATAAGAATATGCTCCTAAGAATGTGGATTTATCTTCTTGCCCGACTTCAACAAAAAAGTCGCCTTCATCACCGATGAGAGTGTCACCTGAATTTAATCCACTAAGAATGGTAACAATGTCAGGATCGCAGCTCATTAATTTATCAATTCTATCATCGTCACATAGTATATTATCGCCTCGGTAGGTGCTCATTGACGCAGATCCATATCCATTATTATATACTGATAATCCCGTAACGTTTTCTACTAATCGTAGCCATCCACCATACCATGTAGTGCTGTCGCCATATGCTGCTAAAACTTTACCTTTTAGCTTACTAAAACTATTACTATATTCAATTTGCGCGGGCACTGCTCTATTTATAGACAAGCTATCAGACGTATCTTTTCTTGTTTGTATTTCATAATTGTAGTTAACAATCATTTTGGAGGCTCCGTCTGGAACAATTATATCGTTCCAGTTGTATGGAATATTATTATTGGGCACGGGTATTTGAGAGACTAAATTACCTATATCATTAAAAAACACACCTCTAAATTCTAGACTTGTTGCATGTGTATTAGCAATCCTATAAATCTCACCAGGGGATACAGGTATTTCTCCAGTCATAGCTATATTTTCGGAAGTGTTGCTTATAACCCCATTTTCATCTACGTATTTATTTTTAAAGTATCCATACTTTTCTTTATGCCAAATATTATTCCAATCGCATAGTTTGAGAATATGAGTGCGCCCATGGGGGGTATCAGATTTATATGTATTTACAATCATTTTACTTGCACCTTTTGGTATCTTGAAAGTACAAACTCCATCTGAAGAGCAATCATTCTCAGGCGAAATGTAAGCGATGAACCTATCACTATTATCTAAAAATAACCCTCTATCTGTGGGGCTCCAATTAACAAAATCTGAGCTTCTAGTAATTACTCTCCAAATATCACCTTCTTTTACTGGAATCGGATCAGAAGAATCAAAGTTCGCATTATTATAAAACTGAATACTTTTGTTATCTGCTACCCTTGCTATTGTTTCTGGAGTATATCTGTAATTATCTTCAAGTTGTGCCCAACCCATATTAACTATTCTATAACCTAATTTTCTCCTTAATTCATCAAATGTAATGGATGTATCAGTGGTGTTTTCCATCATATTGTCTCCTCCTATTATCTACATCATTGTACATGGGTATCATCATGTTTTCTTCTTTTCGTTTAAGTTGTTTTAGAATGATTTAGGTTGTTAATCAAAACTTAATTCACTTCTTTTGTATGAGATTAAGTATATCATAATGGTCGTTTATTTGAAATATAGTACAGCCCTTAGTGTTAACTTTACTCATAAAATTTCTACAAATAAGCAGTTCTGAAGAGCAAATTAAATGTCAATATTTTTCGAGTTAAATATTCCCAAAACTGTATAAAAATGATATAATATACTTAGATAAAAGTCAGTCATATTAACAGTTTGGGGGAATAAAAGATGAGAAAAGTAACCAGAAAAGAAAAAAGAAAGAAGGAGGAAAATATAAATTTCTTCGAGGAATTTATCAAGATACAAAAACACTTTTTTAGTTCATTAGTGGAGCGATTGAAGAGAGTAAAAGATCCCAGGCACCAAAGCTATATTGAATATGGTCCAGATATATTGATCTTTAGCATGATTATGAAGAATATATGTGCCATACCAAGCATGAGAAACATGACAGAGAAATTTAACAAAGATGAGTGCATAGAAAATGTTAGAACAGTCTTGGGATACGAAACATTGGAAGAACTGCCACACTATGACACGATCAACAATTACCTACATAACTTGGAAACTACGCAATTGGAAAAAATTAGAGACTATATGATAGGAGAATTATTCAGAAAAAGGAGTTTGGAGAAGTTCAGGCTATTGGACAAATATTGGTGTATAGCAGTAGATGGCACAGGACTTTTCAGCTTCACAGAAAGACATTGCGAACATTGCCTTAAGAAAGAATATAAGAACAAGGAAACTGGTGAAGTTGAGAGGACTGTCTATTATCATCATGTGTTAGAAGCTAAACTTGTTGCAGGGAATATGGTATTCAGTATAGCTACAGAATTCATAGAAAATGAAGATGAAAATGTAGACAAGCAAGACTGCGAAATCAATGCATTTAAAAGACTTCAAGTCAAACTAAAAAATAAATATCCTCGATTACCCATATGCTTACTGGGAGACAGTCTATATGCATGTGAACCAGTATTTGATATATGCGAAGAGAACAACTGGAAGTACCTTTTTAGATTTAAGGAAGGTCGAATTAAGAGTGTAGCTAAAGAGTTCCAGATATTAAAGGAAATGGATGCGGAAAAAGAGAATGGTTGCATCTGGATAAATGATATTGGCTATAACAGTAGATGTGTTAATCTAATCGAGGCTGAAATCGAGACTGATAAGGGCATGAAAGAATTCATATTCATAACAGACATAAGAATAACAAAAAGGAATTTTAACGAAGTAGTATGCTTTGGTAGGAGTCGATGGAAAATAGAAAATCAAGGCTTTAATAACCAAAAGACCAAGAAATATAAATTAGAGCACGTTAACTGCATGGATTACAATGCTATGCAGAATCATTATCTCATTACTCAGATAGCAGATATATTACGGCAACTATTTGATGAAGGCTTGACGATAATAAAGGATCTAAAGAAAGGGATAAAAGAAATATCCTCAGTATTATTGGAATCCTTTCGCACGAGCATTCTAACAAATACCGAGGATATTCAGAAACGTATACAAATACGTTTCACATAACAATACCAGTATAGCAAGGTGGTGATAAAAAAGGAAGAGTGTTTTCCTAGAATTTTATAAAATTTGGCAACATAGATCAGGCGTAGCCCGTCCGGCAAAAAAATAAAAAAGCTTACTGGTAAAATTTAACTTATATTATCTGAGCAAACTGGGTTAAAAACGCCGATCTAATATTTTTACTCGTCAGAACTGTTGGTTTTAAGGGTAGACTTTTGGAACCGAATATTTTAAAATAATACATCAGTCCATCTATATATGGAATCTACTATGTATCCACGCTGCTGGTTTTGAAAGTC
>CAYFSR010000162.1:0-3765 GCA_964345785.1 uncultured Eubacteriales bacterium
AAGCTAGGTGCATGAGCGAAAGAGAGGGAGAGGCAACTGTGGTGGGTCGCTCTTCCTCTTTTTTCATATAAGCATTACTATATGGAATTATTGTGTATAGGTCAACAACTACTGATAAAAAAATGCCGTATATTACGGCATACTAATATCAATTATGTTCTAAGCAACCAGAACTCAATTTGCAGTTATTTTGTTGTTATAGAAGAATTTAAAGCGGAGTTCTACACTTAAGGGGGTGGAAACGTTGAAAACAGCATCCAAAGATAAACTCTTCGGAACGCAGAAGCAGCAGTTGAAGGATTTAACCAAAGAAGAATATCTGGCCTTAAGAACTATGTCACATTTAGCCAAGAACATGTATAACGTGGGGCTATATAATGTTCGACAATATTACTTTGAGAATAGAGAATATCTATCCTATGAATCCAATTATCCACTATGTAGAACCAATGAGAACTATGAAGAATTAAACAGTAATATTGCGCAACAAATACTAAAGGAAGTAGATGGTAGCTTTAAATCCTTTTTCTCCTTAATTAGATTAGCTAAGGAAGGAAAACAAGATTTTAAGAGTGTAAGACTTCCTGAGTATCTTGAGAAGGATGGGTTCTTTAGCATAATAATAGGTCAAATCAGAATAAGTAAACATGGTATTTTGAGTATTCCAATGTCACCTGCCTTTCGAAGGGAATATGGTAGCGTCAAAATTAAAGTCCCTGATAATTTAAAAAACAAGAAGATAAAAGAGATTAGAATTATCCCTAAATACAATGCTAGGTTCTTTGAGATCCAGTATGTCTATGAAATACCAGAATCAGAGGAAAAGTATAACCCAAGCAATGCACTGGCTATAGATTTAGGATTAGATAATCTCTGTACTTGTACAACTAACCATGGTGATGCTTTCATTATTGATGGTAAGAGGTTAAAATCAATTAATCAAGGGGCTAACAAACAAAATAAAGTACTACAAAGCAATAAGGATAAAAGAGGGATAGAGGGCACTACCAGGAAACAGCAAGCATTATGGAACAAGCGTAATAATAAGGTAAATGACTACATCAGTAAGACCTGCTCCTATATCATCAAGTATTGTATTGAGAATGATATAGGCAATATTGTAATAGGTTATAACCCTGAGTTACAGAGGAACTGTAATATGGGAAGAAGGAATAACCAAAACTTTGTAAACATACCTTTTGGTCACATATCAGATAAATTGGATTATCTGTGTACACGGAATAACATTGAATTTCACAAACAGGAAGAAAGCTATACTAGTAAGTCCGATTTCTTGGTTAATGATCCACTTCCAGTATTTGAGCCTAAGAAAGATGAGACCTATATATTTAGTGGCAAAAGGATCAGCAGAGGTCAATATCAATCAGCAGTAGGCAAGGTTATCAATGCTGATGTTAATGGGAGCCTAAATATCCTTCGAAAATTAAATATTGTGGATCTTACAAAAATTCAGAGTTCTCCGGATATACTTAAGCAGCCAAGCCGGATTAAGATAGCATAAGAACTTAAATAAACGTAAGCTGATAGACTTTTTAAGTCTTACAGTGTAGAGGCGAATTGGACACGCCTTATTGCTTGCAATAGAATCTCGTGACTTTAGTCATGAGAGGTTCAAGAGGTATTATTTAGATCATGATATGAGAAGTAAATACATATCCGATAATTTGATGTCTGTATGTTTTGACTTCATGCAATGTAAAGAAGGAAAACTCAAAGGTATGCTTAGATGGACACAAGAGGCATGGGGAGTCTGTTACCAGGACGATGCCGCCAGAGTGCTTATCTCACAATTGCTAATGTGCTTGTATACAAACGAGAAAAAATACCTGGAAGAGTGTGTTGATGCGCTGGACTTTTTGGTTAGAACAACTGGCACAGACGGAACACGGGTTCAGAGGACGGACAACATCAACTTATCAGATGAAAGGTTAAAGCTGCTGGCTGACACACCAGGTAACTACATATGTGCTCATTACAATGCCTACTACCTGGGCGCGCTATTACTTGCATACAAGATAACCGGCAAAGAGGAATATAAGGTAGTCGGAATAAGAGGCTTGGAAACAATCATGTCACATTATCCTAACACCAGGCGGGAATATAGTGAAACTCAAGAAATGTGTAGATTGGTGATGCCTTTGTCCTGGTTGTATTGGGCTACTGGAGATCCTAAACATAAGGAATGGCTGTATCAGGTTACCAAGGATATTGTAAGGTTGAAACATCCTTCTGGAGCTTATCTTGAGTGGGACACTGGCTATCAAGCTGATCGCAATAGCGCCGGTGAAGGCCAGGAAAGTACCATGCTGACCAAAAATGGTGATCTGGTGGTAGACTTATTATATTCATTGAACTGGTTACCAATGGCATTTTCACAAGCATACTTTGTAACGAAGGATCCATATTTCAAAACTCTTTGGGAGGATATAGCAAAGTTTTTTGTGTCCGCTCAAATCCATAGCAGTAATAAAATGATTGATGGTGCATGGGCCAGGGCCATGGATGTTGATATTATGGAGGTTTATGGGATTAATGCAGATGTAGGCTGGGGACCGTGGGCTATCGAAACGGGCTGGACAGTATCAGTAATCGGAGCTGGTTTGGCTGCAGGTTTGTTAAGTGATAAATTAGAGCAATTTTATGACTAAGTTGGATGGTACAGTAATTCACAGAAGTGCTAGTTATAAGAAATTAAAGTTATTGGAAAAACAAAATACATTACTAGTAGAAAGAAAGGTGGCGTAAAAGGAGTTCTCCTCCCACGACTAAAGTCACGGGTCTCCGAACTCTGATTAATATGAAGAGAACTATAAGAGAAAAAGTTACAGGTTTTAGGACTACAGATGGTGCTGGCGTTAGTTTAGTCAGGGTTTTAGGAAATACAACAGTGGAGACTTATGACCCAATTTTAATGTTGGACTCTTTTGACAGTGTAAATCCGGATGACTACACAGCAGGTTTCCCACTGCATCCTCACAGAGGAATTGAGACTATCAGCCTTATTGTAAGAGGGAATATGGTACATAAGGACAGCTTAGGAAATGAAGACGCAATCACAGATGGAGAAGTCCAATGGATGACAGCCGGTTCAGGCATAATGCATGAAGAAAACTTGCCTGCTTCCGAGAGAATGTTGGGAGTTCAGCTCTGGTTAAACATGCCTGCTAAAGACAAGATGGCTCATCCTGCTTACTATAACATTAGCAAAGACGACATCGAAGAAATTCCGATTGAAGGCGGAACCTTAAGGCTAATCAGTGGAAGTTACAAAGGGCATACAGGATTTAAACCAAAATACCAGCCCTTAGACTATTATCATATTTATCTGAATCCCGGCACTAAATTTACCGTGGAGATGGAAGAAAATAAATCTGTAATGGTGTTTTTATTGTTAGGTGATGCCAAAGTAGCTGGTGAGATAGTTAAGGTGAAGACAGCTGTTAAACTAACAGAAGGAACTTCCTTAGATCTAGAAGCCTTAGATGAGGAAGCTCAGATTTTATTCTTAAGTTCAGAAAAACTGGAGGAGCCAATATCCTGGGGCGGCCCCATCGTAATGAATACAAGAGAAGAACTGAATTTGGCATTTAAGGAATTAAGAAGTGGAGATTTCTTAAAACAGAGTGTTAATTATTAATGGTTTAGAAAGCGAAATCTGATTAATAATCATATTTGATGGCTTGTCTGCATAATAATCTTCTGAACAACTTAATCGGAGGATGAATACGTGATGAACAAGCTTAG
>CAYFSR010000163.1:0-3706 GCA_964345785.1 uncultured Eubacteriales bacterium
AAGCATGTTACCTATTAGCTTTCAGGTTACATGCTTTTCTTGTTAAAAGATATTTCTTTCATATTAAATGAAAAATATTTCTTTTTACTATTGTTTTTTTATTTTTTTGTTATAGAATGATTAGCGTCTTTCGACACTCTAATCATAATCTAAAAGAGGTGATAAGATGACTAAAATTACTACACAGCCGATTTATGAGGAGTTTCTTCAGATGTGTGCTGATGCCCGTCAAAATATTATGCTATGTGCACCCTTTGTGAAGAAGGAAATTGTTGATGATATTTTTTCCGTAATAGATAGACGACTATCAATGCAGTTAATAACAAATATAAATTTGCAGAGCTTTCACCGAAGGGTATCAGATCTTAGCGCAATGGAAAAGTTTATAAGTAAAGGCTCAATATATAATTGTACAACTTTACATGCAAAACTTTACATTTTTGATAGTGAAAAATGTCTTGTAACCTCCGCAAACCTAACGACATCAGGTCTTCGAAGAAATCTCGAATGCAGTGTGTTAACAGATGATTTAACCTTGGTTGATTCATCGATGCATGAATATAATTCAATAATCAATGATGATAGAGTAGGTAAAATCACATTGCAATCTATTTCTGATATAGCAAAGATTCTTGATAAAATACCCTCTGTTCAGAAAACATCATATCCGCAGTTAGATTTATCAGCAACTTACGAATCTGATATTAATCCTATTGCTGAGTCTCTTACTGGATGGAAGAAAAGCGTTTTTATCATATTGAATTCTATGCAGGAAGATGTTTTTTCAACAAAAGAAGTTAGATATATAGCGGAGAAATTAAGAGAGGTATTTCCTGAAAATCATAATAGAGAAGCTAAGGTGCGTCAGATATTGCAGCAATTACGCGATACTGGCTTAATTGAGTTTACTTCTCCTGGAAGATATAAAAGACTATGGGTTAAGGGAACAGTAAATTAAGTATAAAGTATATTTATCATTTATCCACAAACTGAAATTGTCAAGCTAGCTGTCACACTAATTATTATTTACATATTAGATATCCACGATTTGCCGTTAACATTGAGTCTCTGCCAACATCAAAGGCTTTCGTAAAATATTCTCTATGAGGGTTTCAATAAACAACCCCAAGATGTCTATTGTAAAGACGTCTTGGGGTTGTTTATTCTAATACCAAAGCACTATACTCTTTTGAAATATATCTTGCATACTTAGTTAGCACCATATATGTAATTCGCCTATGTGTGTACTCATCATCGTACTAAAATACAACTTCATTGTAGTACAAAATTAATACTGTTATCCTACAGACTTCGATCCACTCAGCGGGCAGGTTACGATACAGCTTTCTCCTGTAACTGGACGGAACTTGTATACATTATCATGCTGTCTCAGTGCATCTGCAAGGTTCTCAGGTGTAACCTCATCAGGGCAGGGGATATCTGTAGTAGAACCACCAAATTTATTGCCGTCTTCACCGGTGAGAGCATACTTGCTGGCCCAGTCACAACGATTACGATCAACTGGCAGGTAGGGAACCTTAACTCCATCCATATCCAGATCAACCATATCGTCGGCGCTCAATGCTAATGTTGGGCATGCTTTGATACATTTACCGCAATCACCGCATAACTCTGGATTGCCTTCTATAATATCATCTGCTTCAAGTTCAGCATCGGTAACTATAGCAATGAATCTCTGGTGGATGCCATGCTTATCGGTATTTACGGAACCATTTAGTGCCAAATTGCCGAGACCGGCAGCAACTGCTTCTAATGTATTACATGTCGCATCAGCAAATTGTCCACGGGGACTGCCAACAACAGATCCTGCTCCAGTTAAGTCATAAGTATAAACCGCTTTATAACCTTGGTTTTCAAGTGCCTGGCATACGGAATAACCGACATGACCCAGCTGCCAATTGGTTTCATATTGAACGAATACATAGGGTCCAACAGCTTCTGCTGGCGGCTGTCCCAATCTTTCTACAGGAGTTTCAGGATAATGAACGCCTAAAACTATTACAGATTTGGCTCCGTCAATGTAATCCGATGTATTACGGATGGCACGTTTCTTAATCTCTATTAAAGGATCGTAGGGATTAAAGGGCTCATTCTTATCTGTAGCAGAAATAATGGTTTCATTTTTTCTGATATCTTTCAGTTGTTCAGCTATGGAATCTATGGTTTTAGCTGATGCAACTCCGGCCATATCAGCACCTTTTTCACGTGCTACATTAATGATCTCTTGCTTAAGGTTTTTGGGATTACTTGATTTATTTAATTTTGTATAGGCCTTATCCACTACAGGAGCAGCGGTCAGGATCATTGCAGTGTTTACAAGGGTATTTCCTTCATTTTTTATACCACAGAGTTTACGTATTGGTTCATGATCCATATATGTCTTAGGTAGGGTAGAGTATCCCTGCTTTTCTAAAAGTCTGCAAATATCAAGTTCCGCATAACCAGTGTTGAAGCTAGTAATCTGTTGATAGCTGTGCCATACTTCAGGGAACTTTTCTATGTACTTATCCTCAGAACCATTCATGGGAAGGCTGAAACGTTGTGTAACAAGAATTATACTTTGTCCGTCAGGTAATTCATTTGTAATGTCAATGTTATTTTTCGCCAGTGTTTCCGGAGATACGAAATGTACACTGTCAACGTCCCAATTCCGGCTAATTTTCAAAATGTGATCATAGTTAGAACGATCCATTGGAAGATCAGAAGCTACACTATGGCGATTTCGTCTATCAGCAATTTGGCAGTATTCTGGATCGGGTTTTCGTAAATGCTTTGGAAGGCATACTTTCAAGCAGACACCCATCTCTCCGCCTCTTCTGCCATGCTTTTGTCTTCGGTCAAGCAAAACTTCTTCGTCTACTTTTTCTGGTATTGGTAAGTCTAAGTCTATGTCAAAGTGTTCTCCCCATGCACATCTCCATAAGTTCTTATTGGCAAAACGATGGTGCTTGCCTTCAATAACAACATCTTTTACGCCATCTACTTCCTCGCGATAGGCATTTGTAGGGCAATGCTCGATGCATCTGCCACACATATCACATAATTTCTCCCCATCATAAAGGGGATTAGGCTCTAATTCAGCATCTGTAATAATCGATACAAATCGGTTTCTAGTACCATATTCCGGTGTCATGCAAAGACCATTCCAACCTAATTCGCCAAGCCCTGCAGCAACAGCGCTATATATATGGCTGATATCTGGAGCAAAAACTGCATCAAGGTCTTTATAACCTCTGTAACGCCAAATATTTGAACTGGCAATTGGTACAGATTTGTAACCCATGTCTTCCAGAAAGCGACCGATTTTAAAGGATAGAAAATCAAGCTTTGAGTTCATGATATATTGGACCCGATATGGCCCCATAATCTGAGAATGAACCTCACCGTCCAGTTCGATGGCAGCATCCGGATGATGTATCGCACACACGATAACCGATTTTGCTGTTGGAAGAATCCCTTGAGGGCTCATTTTTATCGGCGCGTTTTCATAACGCTCAATATTAGCTACCCCTACAAGATCTGCTCCCAGACTGAGTGCATACTCTTTTACCTTATTTGTTAGCTTTGTATCCATTTATATACCCCCGTTTTATATTTGGCTTTATGAGAAATGTGTCGGAATATGGAATCTTTACATAGCCATTTGTATTAAGTATAATATTGTTAATGTCCAGAAAACAACAGT
>CAYFSR010000164.1:0-3666 GCA_964345785.1 uncultured Eubacteriales bacterium
CATGACATGAAATAATAATATTTCTGAATAACATGAAGATAATAAAAGCATAGTAATTTTAGTCATGCTAATAATAAAAGAAACAAATTTTACTTGTTTCAAGGAGAATATATGTTATTAATAAAAAACGGAAAAATTATAACAATGACCGGGCAAACTTATGATAAGGGAAGCATTTTAATTGATAATGCAAGATTAGAATAGAAAAACAATCGGCAAAACCATATAAGGTTTATTAGAGCATGGCATATCAAATAATCAATGATATGCCATGTTTTATTTGTACTGTTTTTCCATCAAAAAACGAGATAGCATTTTATGTAAATCAATGATAAAATAAATCACATTATAAAAAACAAACAGAGAAAATTGAGGTGTTTACTAATGTTGGTATCCGAACTTCGTGAATTGTTAAATAAGTATAAAGAAAAAGAATTGAGACTTCTAATCGTAGAAATATACAAGGCTATGCCCAAGAAAATACGTGAGGAAAAAGAGATTGACAAACTACTACAAGATGTTAATCGATATCTAAGTGTGGGAAAAGCAAAGAAAAAACAAGAGCAAGTAGATCTAGATCTTTTGAAGCCTGAAATAGAAGAGTTTATTGAATATGCATATAAACAGTATTATTTTGCACCTAACAGCTATGTCCATAAGAAGGAAAGACCCAAATGGAGGTTTAAGGTAAAGGCATATATTAAGAGCCTGGAGAGTGTTCCTGTTGATGGTGAGGAGGGAAAAACCGCTACTGATTTAATGGATAAATTGTATGCGATGTTGTCCTATGCTTGTGGATACTATATTTTCAACACCGAGGATCCATTCCGATCCGTTGGCATTAATCAAACCGATTTGGTTGATTCTATCATTCAAAGAAAGTTTGGCAATGGATTCAGTAAGGAATCGATAAGGTCTGCTATTGAATTGGTAATTAACAGCAGGCTTGACAGAGAAACTCTACACTCATACTTGATAAATGTTCTGGTTAAGAATCTTAAGACGCCAGATACGAAAGAAATTGCAATTGAACAATGCTATATTTTACGAGCAGAACAGCTTAATCCAAAGTCCAATAAACCCAAGAGGTCTTCTTCGTCAGACTTCTATGAGTATGAGAAGAAAAAAAGGCTAAACAACCTTGTTGAGACAGTTTTTCGCTTAAATATGGCCCTAGGTGAATATGATAAAGCAATCAAATATTTCACTCAAAACTATAAGGAGCAGAACAAAGAAATATCCTTGTATGTTTTACTATTTCTCTTATATCAATATGATCTGGAAGAGTATTGGTTAAGTGTGTATGAAGATGCGGTGAAAAAGGGAATAGAGCCAAGAAAAGGATTGCAGAAGACATATGAGTATATCAAGGAAAATGATGAAATGCCGGAGTATTTCCAGTCGTAGAAGATAATAAAGCAACTGTGGGATGAGTACTAATAGAATGCTGGTTTATAAAGTAATTACAGTGTATATATTATTACTGCATTAAGCACTATAATTGCGTTTAGCTTTGCCTGTTCGCTTATCTGGAATAGGTAAGGGTAGTGTTATAAAAGGGAGGCTATCAATCATGTCCAAAACTGGAATTAAGAGATCTTCACAGTTTGTTTTACGCTTAACAGCCTTAATGTTGGTCCTTTTATTACTCGTCAGTTGTGGCGGTGGCAACCCCTCAGGTGGAGGGAAACCTGTCGATAGCGGGAAACCAGTCGATAGCGGGAAACCAGACAAGACTACACAACCAGATAAAACAACACAACCAAACAATCAGAAGGATCCAGGAACAAATGTACCTGGCCCGGGCTCAGCTAACACTCCAGCTGAATCCTTTGGAGCTTATTTAGAAGCAAAAACCGAAGTACTAGCTACACTCTCCGATGCACTGTCTAATAATCCTGGTACTGAACTTGATTCCATGTCTTTATTAGGCGTTATGATGGTGGATATGGCCTTACTACCAGCTACCAGCTTTGGCCTGGGGAAAGAGGCTGCAACAGCAGCACTTGGCATATTAGGAGCAGCGGATGTTGAGTACAGCGAGAACGGTAATCAATACAGCGTAAAGTATAAGGGAAATGACGGAGAAAAATTTGAAATGACTGGTGAATTCGACCCTAAAGCAAACGCACTAAAATGTATCGCAATAATAGATGGCAAGGAAAATTTAGTTTCTGAATATCGTCAAACATCCTTTGGCTACATCAGCCAAACTTATATGATTGATGATGATGGAAAGGCATCGGTATACCAGTTGTCGATAAGTGGTAAAAACGGTATGGTAGGTATTTCTGAGGCATCTTCAGCTCCTGCTGGATTGACTGGCAATGAAGCAGTTGATTTCCCCAAGGCCAACAAAGAGTGGTATTCCATAGACGGTGAAAGCTTCACTGGCTTGACCTCAGACGGACGAGAGCTTTCGTTCAAGTATACCCCTTCAGATGATTGACATTCAGCTATAACTCGGTTCACTTAAAGAATACGATATGTCCATAGATGACATGGTGCACTTTTGCATAACTGACTGATGTGGTACAATATAGTTGTATTCTATTTCGAACAGGGTGATACTAGTTGAAAAGAACAACTTTATATATACTTCTGCTTAGCTTGTGTATACTACTCGTAATCGTACCAACAGCTGCTTTTGCCGAGGAATCTATTGATGAGGTGTCTGCTAATGTGGACACCTCTTTAGAGTATGCATGCAATGATGAAACTGTGCATCTTACTGATGAGGGATTGGAAATTATTAGCTATGTTGATACCTGGCAAGGGTACAAGCTTCCTGAAATTGCAGAAGAGCTTTACAAGAATCGTCATAGTATAGAAATGGAATATTTGGACAGGGTTGAAATTCACAATGGTCCAGAGCCAAATGGAAATCAAATGATATCAGCCAGTTATGAACAGGAACAGCAACAAATTGGCATCTCTATTAATCTTGCTGGGTTTTTACCTGAAGATTATGAGCTTAAGGTGAATGTTGATAAGGGAGTCATTCGCATATATAAGGGGGAAGAGCGGGAAGAGATAGATGACATTGCTGAGGATCTTTCTCACGAATATGGCCATCACTATAGCTTTTTTCATTTTGATAATGAATTTACATCTGGAGAATTTAAGGAGAGCGAATACTATCAAGTTCGTGGTCTGGACGAATATCCCCAAGTAAATGGAGAAGTATCTCATGAAAGAGAAATCCACCGCTGGAGTATTTTTGAGCTTGTTGCAGAAGATTATTTTCAACTGCTGGGTTCGCCGACCGGAAAAGGTATAACCCGATTTCTCGATATTTCTCAGAAGATGGGTAACACCACCTATCAGCCTATAAATTCAGTTAGCGCTTTGGACTTCAACGCCGTGCCCCAGGCCAACTGGGAAATTCCACTTGCTTCCCAAGTGGATGGATTGAGGAACTATTTACTTTCCTTTCTAGGTGAGGGTTCAGATAAAACTACTATGGTACACAACAATTATAGCAGGTCAAATGATATGGTAGATATTACTGATGATGTTCCTGAGATAACTCATAGGATGGAGCAACAAAATGGATTTACACAGCACATTATTGAGTGGGGGCCACTTTCAGACAGCTCTCAGGATTCTGAAACAACAGAAGATGCAACGACGCAACCCGTTTACACCCTAGTGGCCTTTGACAGT
>CAYFSR010000165.1:0-3657 GCA_964345785.1 uncultured Eubacteriales bacterium
AAATATATGAATAAACTGAACTTACCTGATTTTACCCCCAAATTGTGTTATACTCAGGGCAGAAATTATCGGTGGAGGTGGAGTAAAATGGCTTATTATACGTATATTCTACGCTGTGAGGATGGCAGTCTTTATACTGGTATCACCACTGATCTGATGCGTCGCTTCGCCGAGCATGATGGGAAAGGTGGTAAAGGCGCAAAATATACTGCCTCCCGCCGCCCTGTCCGTTTCGAAGCGGCATGGAAATTGCCAGATAGATCCCATGCTTCTAAACTGGAATATCGCTTAAAGACCCTTACCAGGCAGGAAAAGGAATTGTTGATTCAAGGTAAAACACCGACGAATCTTGAACTCTTACCATATACCAGAATTCATGTCAAAGATAATGGAGGAACGATTATGCTCTTTGTTTGTTATCCCAAATGCACCACCTGTAAAAAGGCGCAGGCTTTCCTGGAGTCTAAAGGCGTGACCTATGACTTCCGTGATATCAAAGACGAGAATCCGACCGAGGCTGAGCTGCGTGAGTGGCATGTTAAAAGCGGCCTTTCCCTAAAGCGTTTCTTTAATACCAGCGGTATGCAATACAGAGCGTTGGGACTCTCAAAAAAGCTGTCTTCCTTGACTGAGGACGAGCAGTTTGCCTTGCTTGCCACTGATGGCATGCTGGTGAAGCGCCCAATTTTAATAGGCGATGACTTTATACTGGTAGGCTTTAAAGAAGCTGAGTGGGAAGCTAAGCTGTAAGTCTATTGAAATATCCGTAGACTGGCGTTTACATGAAGACTGTCAAAGTCTAATTATAGGATGCTTTATTAAAATCATTGGTGTAGGAGATTAAAGATTATGAGTAGTGAAACCCCTATCCTTATTAGATCAAAAGAACACTTTGAGGAGTTAATGGCTAAAGAGAAAACTCTTATGCTTTATTTTAGCTCTAATAACTGCAATGTTTGCCATGCGGTTTTGCCAAAAGTGATGGATCTGGTAGAGGGTCATTCTATTAAGGTAGCAAATATAAATATTGATGACCATATGGAAATTGTAGGACAATTTTTGGTCTTTACAGTCCCAACAATACTTATCATGCATGAAAATAAAGAAATCCTCAGAGAAAGTCGATTTATTGACTTTCAGAAAGTTGAAAGAATCTTAAGATTCCTGGATGAAAGCTTACTCAAACCAAGTCCCACAGAACCCTTATAAGCGCGTCTATATCTTCTTTTGTATTATAAAATGCCAGGGATGGGCGCACTGTGCTTTCTAAGCCAAATCTTCTTAAAATAGGCTGTGCGCAATGATGTCCGGCACGTACGGCGATTCCTTCTTCATTTAGCGCTTGTCCAACAGCCTCCGTTTTGTAACCTTCTAGTATAAAGGACAAGATGCTGGATTTTTCTTTGGCTGTTCCTATAAGTTTAAGCCCCGGTATCTCTTGTAATTTTTGTGTGGCATATTCTAATAATTCGTGTTCATACTGATAGATCTGGTCCATTCCTACCTCTATCAGGTAATCAATAGCTGTGCCTAACCCAATCGCGCCAGCAATATTGCCAGTTCCAGCTTCAAATCGGTGTGGCGGCTCCTGGTAGAGAGAACGATCAAAGGTTACATCTGCTATTCATGTTTCCACCGCTTTGGTAGGGGATCATGGTATCTAAAAGTTCAGACTTTCCATAAAGTGCACCGATTCCATTAGGCGCGAAAATCTTATGCCCCGAAAAAGCATAAAAATCACAATCCAATGCTTGTACATCCACTTTAAGATGTCCAGTTGCCTGAGCTCCATCAACCAACACTTTGGCTCCATATTGATGGGCAGACTCAATAATTAATTTAAGTGGTGTAATAGTGCCCAGTGCATTAGACACATGAGTAATTGCCACGATCTTGGTTTTATAGTTTAATAGCCTTTCATACCCAGATAGAACTATTTGTCCATCTTCGTCCACTGGTATCACTTTAAGCTTTGCTTTTGTATGCTGGCATAATATTTGCCAAGGCACAATGTTTGCGTGGTGCTCTAAGCAGGAGAGTATGACTTCATCATCCTCGGAAAGATTCTTTAAACCAAAGGTGGATGCAATCAGATTGATCGCCTCAGTAGTACCTCTTACGAATACTATTTCTTTGCTGGTTGGAGCATTTATGAAGGTGGCAACCTTTTCCCTAGCCTGTTCGTATAATTCAGAATAGGTTGACAGGGCTCTACAGGAATATTATAGTTGAGATTAATACGGTTGATATAAAAGGGGAAAAGTGAGCCTCGCTATATTCAGGGATTTAATGAAGAATATTATGTTAGTCAAGTCAAATATGATTACACAGAAGAAATTATAGGGGGACAAAACAATGAAGTATCCAATGGAATATCCAAAATTACCGAATTTCAAACACATCCTTGAGCAATTGACAGAGTACTCACGTCTAAAATTCGAGTACGGAGCTGACAAAGATAAGATTCAGGCAGTTATGGACGAAGCAGAGATGCATCTAATGAGTATCTTAGACAAGGTCAAGGGATTTGACGAGGACCGAGCTATATCAAAAAAAGAACCAAATGATTTGCACGCAATCCGCAACTTAAGACCTGATGGGCCTAGAGTCCTGTGGACCGAATTTGACAAAGAAAAATATCTTGACCGCTTAAAAGGAGCATTTCTCGGCAGGATGGCTGGGTGTACCCTTGGTGCACCTGTTGAGTTTTGGAGCGTAGAGGCGATGAAGGCTTGGGCAGAATACACCGGTGATGCCTTTCCTCCAACTGATTATTGGTCGTCCGTTAAGAATCCCAATGATAAAAGATATGGTATCAATACGTTTGCAGAGTACACTAGAGGTCGAATTGATGGGGTACCTGTAGATGATGATGTGACATATACCTTATTGGGTTTGTTGATAGCTGAGGATTATGGACTGGACTTTTCTATCGATGATGTTGGAAAAGCTTGGTTGAAATATCTGCCCTATGCTTGTACTGCTGAGGACATCGCCTTGAAAAACCTGAAAGCAGGTGTTCCTGCAGAAAAAGCAGGTGAGATCAACAATCCATACTGTCAATGGATAGGTGCTGATATAAGATCGGATCCCTGGGGATATATAGCTCCAGGACTGCCAGAGAAAGCTGCAGAGCTTGCATATCGAGATGCCTATATCAGTCATAGACGAAACGGAATATATGGAGAAATGTTTTTCAGCGCAGCCATAGCAGCTGCTTTTGATGTTGATAATGCCATAGATGCCTTGAAAATCGGGTTGTCTGAGATACCAGCTGACTGCTTACTTTCAGCGGATATACGTTGGGCTCTTGAAGTCGGCAAAGAGATTCGTAACTATGCGGAAGCTCGTAAGGCAGTAGAAGAAAGGTTTGGAGATATGAGTGGGGTCCATACCAACCTCAATGCCTGTCTAACTATTTTCGGTCTGATGATTGGCGGAGATGACTTCACAAAAGTAATTGGCGAGACTGTAGCCATGGGATACGATAATGACTGTACGGCAGCAACGGCAGGAAGCATTGCAGGAGCTATTTTAGGAACCGCAGGTATTCCTGAACACTGGTACAGGAATTTCAACAACAAAGTCCTTACTTATATGAATGGCCATGCAGAATTTAGCATAGAAGATGTCATAAATAGATTCGCTAAGCAAGCG
>CAYFSR010000166.1:0-3597 GCA_964345785.1 uncultured Eubacteriales bacterium
ATAGGAATAGCCCATAAAGAGTAAAATATATAGTTGTCATTCAGAGCGCCAGCGAAGGGTTTGTCATCCAGAAGGTCGAGAAGGATCTTTCAAGATTCCTCATTACATTCGGAATGACATGAATGGATGCCGTTCAGAGTGCGAGCGAAGAATCTAAGCAAGTGGTTGTCATTCAGAGTGCCAGCGAAGAATCTAAGCGTAATTGTGAAAGTATAGAAAAAAGAAAGGAAGTGGGAAAATGAACTGCAAAGAGCGTTTAATTGTAGCACTAGATGTGGATACCTTACAGGAAGTGGAAAGTCTGGTTGAAAAGCTAAATCCCTATGTTGGTATGTATAAGGTTGGCTTACAGCTTTATACCAGTTTAGGACCCAAGGTAATCGAAGTTATAAAAAATAGAGGCGGAAAGATTTTTTGTGACTTGAAGCTGCACGACATCCCGAACACAGTTGCTCAATCAAGTAGAGTTTTAACCGGGCTAGGTGTGGACTTACTAAATGTACATGCTTCTGGAGGACGTAAAATGATGGAGGCGGCAGCGGAAGCTGTGGCAAATGAAGCCAGCAAGCGAGGCATAACGAAACCTAACTTAATTGCGGTAACAGTCTTAACCAGCTTGGGAACAGAGGACTTGAAAGAGATAGGTTTGGACAAAGAGCCAGATGAAGTGGTTGCAAACTGGGCTCAGTTAGCCAAAAACTCTGGTTTAGATGGTGTTGTGTCCTCTCCAAAGGAAGCGGCATTGATCAAGGAGCTGTGTGGAGATGAGTTTCTTATAGTAACTCCCGGAATAAGACCTGCTGGTAGTAATGTATTCGATCAAAAAAGAATAACAACACCACGTGATGCACTTAATGTTGGTGCAACACATTTGGTTGTCGGAAGACCTATAACCAACGCGCACGATCCAGCACTAGCAGCTAAAAATATATTAGAAGAGATGGAGGCTTATTATGCTAACAAATAAAGAAATAGAGAATATCTTTCTTGAATCAGAAGCCCTTCTAAAAGGACACTTTCGTTTAACCTCAGGACGTCATAGCGACCAATATATGCAATGTGCCAAGGTGCTTCAATATCCTCATTTTACAGAAATCCTCTGCAAGGATTTGGCGGAACGCTTCCAAGGTGAACAAATCGATGTAGTTATTGGGCCTGCTATGGGTGGAATCATCGTTGCTTATGAAATGGCTCGTCAATTAAAGGCTAAAGCCATATTTGCAGAAAGGGTAAATGAGAAGCTGGAATTACGTAGAGGATTCAGCATTCAACCAGGGGATAATGTACTTATAGTAGAAGATGTTATAACCACAGGGGGTTCTGTGATAGAGGTTATAAATTTAGTTAGAGAAACTGGAGCCAATATTATAGGAACTGCTCTCTTGGTAGATAGAAGTGCTGGTAAAGTGAACTTAGGTGTAAGAACTGAAAGCTTATTGTCTATGGAGGTTGTCTCATATGAAGAAGGAGAATGCCCTCTGTGTAAAGAAGATATTCCTGTGGTTAAACCAGGCAGCAGGAAAGCTTAGCTTTAAGGAATAGCTGATTAATAGTAAAATCTGGATAAGGAATGATTATCATGAATTCATTAGAAAATCTATTTGACTCTGTGAAGCTTGCACCTGCTGTTTGGCGACATGAATCAGAGTTTGATCCTACTTTGCCGGAATATGCAGGAATCCAGGCTATTACCTACGATGCTCTTACAGTAGAAGGGCAAAAAACTCAGAGCTTTGCCTATATCGGGTTTCCTGAGAGTGCTAAGAAGGATGAGGATTCAGGTGAATCAGCGAAAACTGTACCTGGAATCGTGCTTGTTCATGGTGGCGGCGGACATGCTTATCTTGAATGGGTTCGTATGTGGAACGCTCGGGGTTATGCAGCCATAGCCATGGATACGGTGGGATTTTTCCCAACAGTGGTTAATGCAGGAATAACTGAAGGGGACTCATCCTTATACAAACATGGACTTCACGGCCCCTTTGCAAGAGAAGGTTATATCATCACACCTAACAATGATGGTTTTACCAGTTCAGACCGCCCTCTTACAGAACAGTGGATGACCCATGCAGTTTCTCAGGTTATAGCGGCTAACAATGTACTTCGTAGCTTTGATTGTGTAGATAATGACCGTATTGGCTTGACAGGCATCTCTTGGGGTGGGGAAATTGCTTCAATTGTGATTGGTTATGATCAACGCTTTGCTTTTGCAATTCCAGTCTATGGTGCAGGCTTCCTAAGTAAATCATTGACCGTCCTTGGAGAAAGAATGCGTAATCCGGTAACTGCCGCCCTTTGGCAAGCAGAAGATCGATTCGATCAAGTTCATATGCCAATATTTTGGATTTGTTACAATGACGACAACCACTTTTCTATAATGTCCAACAGCGATAGTTATGCTGCAACGGCTTCTTCCAATGAACGTACTATATTAAGCATGGTAGACAACATGGGTCACTCGCATGTCGATGGTTGGCGTCCGCTATCTATTATGAACTATGCTGATTGGATAGTAAGGGATGGTAGAGGTTTTGTCCGGTTTCTAACTCAACCAACAGTAGAAAATCCCCAAGCAATAGTGCGAGTTCCTGAAGGAGCTAATATAATAAGCACAACATTATATTATATCGATGCACCTATGACTTACAGTGTACATGACAAATTTAATCGTGGTGCCAGCTACACTTATATGGACCAAGTATGGCAACGTGGACCAGCTTCTATCTCTGATTCTATTGAAGGGAATACCACTATAGGAGAACAGCTAGCACAGAATAGAGTCATAAGTACGGTGCTTCCCCCTGAAGCTCATGGTTTTTATCTTGAGATAGTTACAGAAGAAGGCATATCCACCTCTCAGTGGGTTACACGTTGAACATGAGTAAGTTGAATTGTGTATGCTTAGGAAATTTGAGTGAAATCTAGTGAGATAAAACGCTTATTGACGTGCGTGTAAAATATGCGTATAATATTAAGTGCGAGGAGGGGCCTGATGACGGTTAGAGAAGTGCTTAAGATACTACATAATGATGGATGGAGATAAGTCGACGCAAGAACAAAAGGCTCACATATCCAACTAAAGCATCCAGCAAAACCGGGTAAAGTAACAGTAGCTAACCACAAAGGAGATATTGCTCCCGGAACACTCAATAGCATACTAAAGCAGGCAGGGCTAAAATAAAGCCCTTTCCTGTATCGTAGGAAGGAGATATATAATTATGCGTAAATTAACTTATTTGGCAATATTTGAACCAACAGAAACAGGATATAGCGTTTACTTTCCGGACCTTCCTGGATGCACAAGCTATGGTGAAGGATTTGAAGAAGCACAAAGACAGGCGGCTGATGCTTTAGGATTGCATATTTACGGTATGGAAAAGGACGGGGATAAAATACCTGATCAATCTAAAGAGCCTCAGATAGATCCTGAAACAGCAAGTGGGTATATGGTGTCTCCTGTTACTATTTTTCCTGATATCGTTAGAAATGAGCTAGATAATAGAGCGGTTAAAACAAACTTGACTATTCCTGCATGGCTTAAGGAAATTGCAGAGGCTCAAGGTGTGAACTATTCCAAAGTATTTCAAGCTGCTCTTA
>CAYFSR010000167.1:0-3589 GCA_964345785.1 uncultured Eubacteriales bacterium
GTTTACTGAGTCCATACATGTGATTCACATGCAGGTTTTGCTTGAGCCATTTGAAAAAAATTTCAATCTGCCTTATGCCGATGTTTATTTAATGCCGACTTTTTGATATTTGCCGTAAAAGCACGTTATCTTTACGGCAAATATCGGCATAATTATTTCAGCCCACTCAGCCTTCTTAATACTTCGTCATCATCTGCATATTTAAATGTAACATTATCCTTGAAAACGGAATCTCCATTTTCCTCAAGTTTTCTCTGCGCCTGACGTTTCATTTCATCTGTTGCCCTTGCATAGATTCTTGTAGTCTCCTCATTTGAGTGCCCAAGCCATTCTGATAGTAATGGCAATGGTACTCCTGCCATATATAAGTGCATTGCACGTGTTCTTCTCCAAAGATGTGGATGCAGATGCGGAATATCAATTTTTGTCGTCTTTAATTTTTCCTCGTAAGCTTTCATAAACCGCTGGACATTGTCGGCCGTCATCTGGGTTTTGATCCCATTTCTGACTGTATAAAACATCATACCGTCTTGTTCATCTTTCATATTTGGTTGGTATATGCTGCAGTATTCATTAAAATATGGAACGATATCGGTTGATAAAGGAGTACACCTGTGTTTGTTGCCTTTTCCAAATATATGGAGGTCAGGCTCCCCATTTTGACTTATTACAAAATCCTTGACGCGAAGATGAAGTATTTCATCATCACGACACCCACTTTCATAGAGGAGTGCCAGGAAAAACCTGTCCCTGATACCTGTCTTTTTATTTATGTCTGGCTGCTCAAGGATTAATTTAACTTCTTCTATACTAAGCCAGACAAAATCTTTTATGCGGGTATCCTTTGCTTCAGCAACATCACATATTTCTTCATATGATAGAAACGAGAGCACATCATTTTTCATCAGATATCTGCAAAAACCTCTGATATGGGAGAGCCGTTGATTAATAGTAGTTGCCTCGTTTTTTCGGACTGTTTTTAACCAATCCCGGAATTCCACAACCTTTTCCTGATTAAAATCATTCGTCCTTATATTTTTAAGTTCAAGATGATGACTCTCGGAGAGGAACTGGAAATATAAATTTAAGGCATACCGGTATGCGCTTATGGTATGGGGGCTTTTCTTTTTTACCACTGGAAGATAGGATGTCAAAAAGCCTTTTATGGATTTAAAAAGCTCTGGGCTTTTGAGTTTAGCCTTCATTCATACACCTTCTTTCCCATAGATGGAGGAAAACTGTTTCCAATCAACCCCAGCTGAGTTTCTCATTCTTTCTGGCAAAAGATGTACATAGTAAAGTGTACTCGTTATCTCGGAATGTCCCATATATGTACTAAGGTATGGAAGTAATGACATCACATCATTCCTATGATCAATCCAACTCATAAGATTTCTGGTGGCAAACGCATGTCTTAGATCGTAAGGGCGTGGATTTCCATGTTTGCTCAATCCGCTTAGTTTCCAACAATGATGAAACTGCGCAGTCATCCATTGCGTAACATATGGCTCGCTTTTGTATTCAAAAAACCAAGTCCTGTCTCCAGCATACCCATTATATTGGTGGCATAAGGCTAACATATCCGCTGACATAATGATGTGCCTGTCTTTATGACGCTTAGATTCCCTTATGTAGACATCCCCGGTATTGAGATTTACGTCCTCACATAAAAGATGCAAGGGCTCAGAAGGTCGCATGCCACAGCAATACATCATTCTGAATAATGGTGGAATTACCATTTCAGGCTTGCATTTCTTATTACTTGTTGATGCTGTATAGCTGTCAAAAGCATGAAATAGATTTTTTAATTCCTCATCCTTAAAAAGGTATGGCTCATAGGATATCCTTTTTATCGAGTAATCATCGTCTGGAATAAAAGCAGTGTTCCCGAGAAAATTAATAAATTTAGTATACTGCCTGAGACATGCAATGAATGCTGCCTGATTATTTGTAGAATACCCATACTTTTCAAGCCAGCTGTCCACCATTTCCTGCGTGATCGCAACAGCCTCAGGGTAATTGTTTACACAAAAATCAATAAACGGCATTACCATGGATTTGTAGGTATCTGTTGCATATCCGACAGCTTTGCGGTAATCCAGCATCTTTTTAAAATATGAAGTTAATTCTTCACGAAAGGTCATTATGATCACCTCCCGCAGGAGAAACAGGTGCATAGAGTCCGTTTTCTAATGGTATCTCTAAGAACCCCATTGAACAGAATGCTATCTGTTCACGATTATAAGATAGATATGGTTTATCTTCGTCTATTCTCTTGTGTCCTAAAAGTTGTGAAATGGTCTCAAGCGGAACACCTGCCATGGAAAGTTCTGTCGCAAACGACCTTCGTAAGCTGTGAAAACCCCTCATTGGTTTTAACTCAACATCACCCCTAGCACTATACTTAGTGATGATACCGGTAAATGAGTGGTGTCTCTTATCCATAGGGCGAACAGGCTTCTTGATATTCAGAAATATTTCTTTATAATCGCATTCGTGGCGACCTTTTAAGATGTAATCTGCAATCGCATTCATCACCCTCACGCTTAGTGGTAATATTAAAGGTTCTGAGGTTTTGCACTGCCTTACTTTAACTTTGCCATCCTTCCAATCAATATCTGACAGGCAAAGTGTTCGGATGTCTACCCCACGAAGTCCTGTGTCAAATCCAAGTAGAAGAATTGCATAATCTCTCAAACCTACAGGAGTAGATCTATCTACAGCCTCTAAAATGTTATTAATTTCTTCCTGTGAATAAGGCGGGATCATTTTCACAGAGCGTGTTTTTATCTTCAACTGGCTAAAATCAAGTATCAAATCAGATCTGCCGTGTGATTTTAGGTACGAAGAAATATATTTGATTCCCCGCAAGGTCCTTCCAATACTTCCTTGATTTGTTATTGGCATCTCGGTTGTCAGGAATTCCATGAATATCTCATCTGAAATGTCATCTATGGGAATCTTATGATATTCAGCATAAAAGAAAAAATGTCTTATTACGATATCCATTTCAAATCTTGCTTCGCCTACGAGCTTATTCACATCAAGAATATCTGCCACTAAATGCGAGGTATCACTAGATACCTTATACTTTTTCCCACTGCTAGATGTTGAGAAATTCACATTTCCGGTACAGGCTAATGACTTCAACATCCTAACTACCCTCTGTTGAAATCTCAAGTATTCAGTGCAAATACCACCTTCATCACAGCGTTTTTTTACGGTTTTAATATATTCAGATATTAATGCATCTGAAAATCTCTCAACTTCCTTCCTGATAGCAAAGTCCAAAATACAATTGCATACCACTTGATACTGTTCCATACTCACCTCTAAGATTCCATACTTTCTTATCTCAGAAAGTAGTTTTTCGATAAGATGATTAAGCCTTGCTGATTGCTCCATTTTAATATCCTCCTCATCATGATGTTATTACAACTACATGATAAAGAATAATGCCGATATTGTCATTTAAAAGAGTGGCAAATATAAAGGTTTAAAGAAAAAGTCGGCATTAAATAAACATCGGCATAAGGGATATTGAAACTTCGTTCAGAGACCTTAAGCATACCATAGGTACTGTCAATTT
>CAYFSR010000168.1:0-3544 GCA_964345785.1 uncultured Eubacteriales bacterium
CAATAGCATAATATTGTAAAGTAAATCAAAGATTTTTCACTTTTCTAAACCGCGTCGGCGATATACCGCATATATTCCGTAAACACCTTCTCTAATCATTAATTAGTAATTTTGGGGGAAGTTGGAGATGAAAAAGAGATTTAAAGTTGGATTGCTCATAATTATGTTGTTTGTTCTTTTGAGTATTGTTCCATATTTCATTAACATACCATCCTATAAGTGTTAATGCTGGCCTAATTAGTCAAGAAACAGACGTTGTTAATTGACCCAAAGTTGACGAACAATAGTCCAGAGAATAAAGGCATAAGCGGATAACCGAAAGGTTATCCGCGGACACCCAAAGTGATTAGTTAAATTTTAAACCTGACGCTAAAGCTTTTAGAGCGTATGCAATTGTAGTGCCATCAACAGCATTGTCTAAAGCACGAATTAACTTCTCACTGTTGTAAAAGGTATCATCAAGCGTACTCAAATGGCATCCAGCACCGTAATCAGGAAGACAAGCAAATAACCCTGAACTAGACTCTCCAACCATTACCCGCAAACTAGACCGGCTTAGTATAAAAATTTCATAGTGGCTGCCGAAACTAACAACCTGGTCAACAGTGCCATACCAAGCGTCACTACTGCCATCATCCCATTGATAAGAACAGTGGAACTGCATCATGCTAATTCCCCCTGTATCACAAGCTTTACCATATGATCATCAATAATCCTACGACCATTTTGAGCACCGTACAGCAGACAATGGGTACAGAGTTTGTTTATGAGCCTGGCAGAGCCACTGGAGTATTTAAATATCTCATCCAATGCTGCATCAGAAAATATCTCGCTGTCACAAGCTGCATAATCTAAATGTCTATGTACATATTCACCCACTTGTGCCCGGTCGTAATGATTCAATTTACACTGAATATCAACACGCTGTTTGATAGCAGCATACGCCTGGAGTTGGAATTTATCCCACAATTCTGATTGTCCTACTAAAATCAAAGCCATAGGACTTTGAGAGTCCATTTTGAAATTCAGCAGGAAACGAACTTCTTCCAGCATCTCCCGATCTAGCAGGTGAGCTTCGTCAACAATGACAACAGGGCGCAGTTTATGGATTCCCTGCATAAGCTCAATCTCTCTATGCAGTTGACGTTTGGCGTCTCCACGATAGAATTTTGCCTCACACCCCAATTGCTCCAGTAGACCTTTGTAAAAATGTCTGGGAGTCAGCTTGGAATCTGCCAGGTACATAACACTGAACTTGGATGTATCCAGAATATCACGAAAGCGACGGATAGCTGTTGTTTTTCCGGTACCACAATCCCCTGTAACAACAGCGAACATTTGGCGATCTGCAGCATATTGAAGTCGACCTAGTGTTTCTTCCAGTATTAAGGACTGATACAACTGCGCAGTAGGAATATTGCGTGTAAAAGGTGTGTGCTTAAATCCATAGAAAACCTCAAACATGCTGATCACCACCCTTGGATACATTTCTGTAGGAGACAGCAGGAATATACTGCTCTTTGCGCTGCTCGTTTTTCTTTTTTGCAGCTCTCAGCAAGCGAGATGATTCCGCTTTCTCTGTAGAAAGGTGTTCAGGAAGTTTGGGGCGTTGACCAGCTCTCTCACCGATAACCAATTTCTTTGCCTTCCATGGGCTATGCCCTTCATACTCGATGGTTAGCTCGTCTGTATAGGCTGGATCATACACTACATCTACAGTACACCCAATGAAGGTAAGACCAACCTCGTACTTTTGACCATCAAAGCTGATACAACCAGCTTTATCAACTTTTCGTCTCTCAAAGTGCAAAAATGCTTGAGCTATGGTGTCCAGCTCAATAAAGTTTTGAGGTTTTTTATCACTTCGGTAGGCAGTTTCTGGGCTTATATCATTATGTAGGGCTGAATGAGACCTGTTTTGATAGCATTCAGTCAGCCATACCTGAAACAGCTCATTCAACTTCTCAAGGGTTTGTGGTTTCTCTAAAGCTGCTTCCGCAAGAAAGGAATCAACTATCCGGTTAATCCGTTCAACCTTCCCGGAAGATTCAGGCGAGTACGGGCGAGCAAAGAGCAGGCGGATACCCATCTTTGCACATGCTCGGGTCATCCATTTATTCTTGTACTGGCGACCATTATCAAAGTATACGGTCTCGGGAACTCCATGCTTAAGAATCGCTTTTCGGAAACAATCCTCTACGATTACCTTGTCCAGCGTGGGATAAAACTCTCCATGAAGGACGTACCGAGTAGCATCATCCACAAAGAGAACTAAGTACACCTGCTTTTTTTCACCACCCTTGCCAATCGGTAGATACGGGCCATACTTGATATCCGAATGCCAAAGCTGATTACGGTAACATTTTTGGAACCTACGGGCAGCTACACCTGTCGAAGTATACATCTTCATCTGCCTGGAACTGTAACCCCGGTTAGCCAATTGCTCTTGCAAAGTGCTGCGTTTGATCCGACCTGGCTCCACAATCCCTTCCCACTCAAGTATATCGATTAGCTGTGATACACTGCGACTTGGGACTTGCCTTCGTAAAAGAATGGCCTGCTCCAATACATGGGGTGGTATTGCATCCTCTGTATTCCTTTGTCCCCTTCCTTTGGGCTTCAGACCTTCAAATCCAGATTCTTTGTATTGTGCCAAGTACCTTCGAAGAGTACGCTCTGATATGCCGGTTTGCTCACATATACGGGTTTTGAGCTCTCTAGCCTTTGCAGGATCCAAACCATCTGCCAATAATGGTGATATCAGCTCCATCCGCTGCTGTGCGATGTCCTCTGCTTTTCTTTGATCTCTCATGTTGAATACCCCCTTTGTTTAGATTCAACACGAGTGTATACTATGTGCAATCGGACAGGAATGCAGAACGGGTCTGTACCCATAAATTCGAATTAACAAGCGGCTGGACAATTCGCGCCAGCCATCCCGGAGCGTCTCCTACGTAATGCCATATCCTATGGAGAACGGACTTTGGCCTTGAAGCTTCTTCAGTTTCTTTCCCCAATTGTACCGCTATAGACTGCAGACAGCCTACAAAATACCCACTTAAAGAATGGAACCAGTTTTTCCAACGGTGTATTGTAGAGTCATCACATGCTACAGCCAATGAGGTATTGTTATCTTCTACAACAACTGCCTCTATGCATTCACTTTTGTACCGTTTGTATGGAACTAGAATGTGTGGTAACTCGTGATGTATTTTATTGCAGTTCAAGCAGCGCAGCCTTCGGATTATCAGTATAACTTGTGAGCCATCTTCCTGCAGATACTTCCTTGGTCTGCTCCCAATGACCTTCATACTGTTACTTCTGCAACATGGACAAAGAAATTGCTCCAAACTTCTTACATAAAAACTTTTTCGTCTGCCTTTTCTTGCAGCTCATAATCTGATATAATGATCATAGTCTTTGGGGGCGTCCTTGGTGTTACTGTTAGAACAGTTTCACATTTAAACAAGGGCGCCTTTTCTTTCTTTATAATATATGGTCATTATATACTAGCAATATTAAGACAGGCAACTCCGTCAGCTTT
>CAYFSR010000169.1:0-3496 GCA_964345785.1 uncultured Eubacteriales bacterium
ATCATTAAGAAGATGAAAGGAGAATCCTTATGGCTAGAATAGAATGCGATTTAATTCAGGATTTGATTCCATTATATATAGATGGAGCATGCAGTCAAAAGACTAAGGAAGAGGTGCAGTCGCATTTAAATGATTGCGACAAGTGCAGCAAAATTTATGAAGAAATGATTACGCCTATAGGGAATACTGGGAAGAAAAACAATGCATCCAATGAAAGTGCAGGCTTTGTTAAGTTGAGAGGAAAAATCATTGCTTTTATCCTTGTTCTTCTGGTGCTAGGAATGGGGATTGGACTGAACTTTGCTGCCATGCGATACGGAAATCGCACATTAGCTCCTCATGCTTTGGTTTCTATTCTTTATACTTTATTTTGGTTAGTATTCACTTATAAGACCAGGAATTATAATAGTCTGCAAAAGCTTTCCATAGCAGCAGGACTTCTTACCTTGTTAACTGCGCTGATAAGCATTCTCGTACGTTCTTTCGGAACATTTACATTACAGCTATTTGTTGAATCGCTTCTTTCCGTATCATTTCTGACACCTTTATTTGGTTTGCGTGTCTTTGGTGACTTTTTGTTTGTTTCTCTTTTATTTTCTTTGATATGGTCCTGTTTAGCACTTTATAATAATATAAAGACAGGCGAGGCAAATTTATTCAACCAGGTTGCCAAGAAAGAAAAAAATACTATATCAACGAAAAGAAGGCACTTGTTAAGTGTAATTATTGTTGCCCTGGCATACGGCCTAATCTATTTCGTTTCACAAAATTATTTATATTATATTTATACACCTGAATGGACATCCAGACAATTCTTACCGATCGCTGCTATTATTTCTATTATCTCTGCATTACGAAAATCCCGTTATTTCCCTTATATATCCTTAAGTGGGTATGTAATAGGTGTAATTATAGGAGAACTGTTTGGCCCCACTGAGAGAATCATGGATAAGAATCTTCCTCCTATGCCTGTTCATCAAGGTTGGTTTATTGCCATAGTGACCTTCTTGATTTTTTGTCTGATAGGCAGCATACTGGAAATGGTATTAAAGAAAAGACGCTTAAGTGAATAACAAGCCGATATTCACCCAGCAGATGCTGGTAATTAATTGGTATACAACTGGAGATTGTAAACATTTAGGAGTGAAACGGAGGAGTTATAATGCCCTTGGAGATAATTCGGAACGACATTACAAAAGTTGAAGTAGACGCAATTGTTAATGCAGCAAACAACTCCCTATTAGGCGGAGGTGGAGTAGATGGTGCAATTCATCTGGCTGCTGGACCAGAGTTGCTGCAAGAATGCCGCACTTTGGAAGGATGTAAAACAGGACAAGCGAAGGCGACTAAGGCTTACCGTTTACCTGCAAAATATGTTATACATACTGTTGGTCCCATTTGGCAGGGTGGAAGCCAAGGCGAAGAAAAGCTCCTGGAGGACTGTTATAAAAATTCACTTGCCCTCGCGCTAGAGTACAAGCTGGAAAGCATAGCCTTCCCGTTAATATCATCAGGAGCCTTTGGTTATCCCAAAGACAAGGCTTTGAAGACTGCTATATCCTGCATTGGAGATTTTTTACAACAATATGATATGACTGTCTACCTTGTTGTATATGATAAAACATCATTTCATTTGTCTCAGAAACTATATTCATCAATCAAACAATATATTGATGATAAATACATTAAGACAGATCCATCACGTAGAAGGAATAGATATAACGAAGCCTTCGTTGTTACCGAACAAGAAGATGTTGTATATTCCTACATGGAACCTTTGTCATCTATGAAGCTGGAAAGAAAGCTCGAGGATTTGCTTGAGCAAACTGATGAGAGCTTTTCTCAGATGTTACTTCGCTTAATTGACGAGAAAGGGATGACGGATGCACAGACATATAAGAGAGCTAATATTGACAGGAGACATTTTTCAAAAATACGAAACGATATGAATTATAAGCCCAGCAAGGGTACTTCCATTGCTTTTGCAATTGCACTAGAGCTAAATCTTGATGAAACCAAAGACCTTTTACATAGGGCAGGATTTGCCCTGACTCACAGCAGTAAATTTGATATAATTATCGAATACTTTATCCAGGAAGAAAATTATAATATATTTGAGATAAATGAAGCTTTATTTGCTTTTGATGAGAAGCTGCTGGGCGTATAGTTATGTAGAGTCTGCATCTGAATCCCCGATGTTTTGCCAGGGGCAAAACGAGTTCACTTGTCGCATGGAATGCGACCTTTCTTTTTTCTGTAAGTGTTATCCTTAGTTCAACGAAACATAATATTGAATGGAGGATATCAAAATGAGAAAAGGATTAACCGAGTTGGTGTTTATTTTAGACAGAAGCGGATCTATGAGTGGTTTAGAAAGTGATACAATAGGCGGCTATAATGCCATGCTGGAAAAACAGAAAAAGGAATCAGGTGAAGTTATAATTACAACTGTCTTGTTTGATGACCAATATGAGCTGTTACATGACAGAATTTCTTTAAAAGGTGTAAAACCTATTACAGACAAGGACTATTTTGTGAGAGGAACTACAGCCCTCTTAGATGCCATAGGAAAAACCATAAACAAGATAGGAAATGCGCAAAAACACACTGCAGAAGAAGAACAGGCAGACCGTGTTATGTTTGTTATAACAACAGATGGATTAGAAAACTCCAGCAGAGAGTTCAATCTAAAGACTGTTCGTCAGCTTGTGGAAAGACAAAAAGAAAAACACGGTTGGGAGTTTTTGTTCCTGGGAGCAAACATTGATGCAATAGATACTGCTGGTCAGTTTGGTATAGCAAAAGATAGAGCTGTAAATTATCATGCTGACAGCGAGGGTACTGAGCTTAATTATGAAATCCTTAGTAAAGCAGTAAGCCATTTCCGTGCCAATCATCGTGTTTCAGAAGACTGGAAAGACGAAATCGAAGAAGATTTCAAAAAACGAGGTTGAGATACAGACTGAGAAAACTGGGAAACAGACTCAAAAAAATTAATTGACTTTTATCACCGTATTGGCTATAATAATTTCATTGCCAATTTATGCGGATATGGCGGAATCGGCAGACGCGCTAGATTCAGGTTCTAGTCGTAGCAATACGGTGGAGGTTCAAGTCCTCTTTCCCGCACCAAAAAAGACTGTTGATGTTTAATCTACAGTCTTTTTTTATTTAAATTCAAACAAGTTCAAACTCAAAAAATAACTTTCGAAAAACTCGCTATATTTAACAACTATCTCATAAATACATATGGAACCATTTCGAAAATTTTATTGACAATATAAATATGATTCTACCGCAAGAACTCATTTTTGAGTGTACTGGCACTCTTTATGTCATTCTGAACGCAGTGAAGAATCTGAGGTTTGTCATCTTCTACTTTCAAGATTCTTCGTCGCAAGCTCCTCAGAATGACAATCCAACGACTATTTGCAGTAGAATCATTATTAATTTTGTAGAAATAGATTTATTTTAGCCTATATGGTAAAATAATCGC
>CAYFSR010000170.1:0-3405 GCA_964345785.1 uncultured Eubacteriales bacterium
GTGCTTTTTAATCAGTTTCACGATATTATAACAGGCTCTTGTGTCATTGATACAAGGGAGCGCGCTATGGGACAGTTCCAGCAGGTGCTTGCCACTGGGAATACAGGATACATACAGGCAGTGCGAAACATTGCTTC
Organism: uncultured Eubacteriales bacterium; assembly: GCA_964345785.1. GTDB lineage: Bacteria > Bacillota > Clostridia > Caldicoprobacterales > DTU083 > UBA5454. The sequence goes on from CAYFSR010000170.1 coordinate 138, forward strand.
TAGAATTGATACATCAACGCTGTACGGAAGTTTTGATGACGATGACACCAGGCATACAATATCTGAAGGGGCAGGCGTAGGCTTTTCAATTACCGATTTTGGTATCCCCCAAACAGACAGAGGACGAGGTAAAAACAGAATTATCCACTTCTTCAATTCATCCCCCTATGATCGATATGAGTTGGTTGAAATCACGGTATGGGATTGGCCCGGGGATATACAACGCATTGAAATCAGCGATATGAATGGAAAGGCTGTACGTCATCAAGTAATTAGAAATAAAGCTCAACAACTGCATTCAGAAAGAGCCTACTGGGGACATGAATATATGAAACTTCTGATTGATGCAAAGGTACCAGCGTGCGGTTATAGTACTTATCTCCTCAAAGAACGCTCTTTATCTGATTCAAGAGTTACTATTCCTGATTGGCCGCGTATTGAAGAACCAGATAATCAATATATTCTAGAAAACAATTATGTAAAGGTAGTTTTAGACTCAAAGGATGCTTCTCTTGTTTCATTTATAGACAAAGCAGACAGCAGAGAACTTATTGACACAAAGAAAGCAGCTGGCATTTTCAGGCTGATTGAGGAGGATACCGAAAAGGGCATGACCTCATGGATTGTTGGCAGGCATATGAATATATATGATTTAAATCAGTATGTTAAAGTGAAAGATGCTTATTTAGGTCAAGACCGGCTTCGTCAATGGGTGGCATACAGCCTTGAATTTAGAGAATCTAAGCTTGAAGTAGAAATATCTCTTGATCACAATAGCAACAAGCTGAATTATGTTGTGGAATGTGACTGGCAGGAACGTCCGGTAAAAAATGTTTTCATACCCCAGTTAAATTTTCATGTACCACTTGCTGACAAGTGCAGTAAATATAAATATGACATACCCTTTGGCACAATAGTCAGAGAAGCTGCCAATATGGACCAGCCTGGAAACAGTTGGGTATTGGCTTTACCGGACAGTGATAGTGGTAATTCACTAAGGATTGTAACGAATACTAAATATGGCTTCCGAGGCTTTGACGATTCTCTGTCGCTGACCTTAATCCGAAGCTCATATGATCCTGATCCTTATCCTGAAAATGGGATACAAAAGTTTCAATTTGCTGTAGAACTGGTAGACCCCCATGATAATAAAGCATTGATTACTAAGGCTTTTGATTACAATCATAACATTGGTTTTGTACCCGGTACGAAACAGAAAGGCGAACTTCCTCTGGAAAAGAGTTTCCTTTCTATTAAAGAAGGCAGTGTTGCCGTATCAGCTATAAAGGTTCCAGAAGACAGTAATAACCAGCAAATGAATATACGTGTTTATGAAGTAATGGGAACTGATACAACAGCTGTGTTCAAACTGGCATATCCAGCTGCCAAAGCATGGTATGTCGATATTAATGAGAAAGAATTATCAGAGGGTGAAATCGAAATAGAAGGCAACATAGTAAAAGCTGATGTAAAGGCAAACAGCATAGCATGTATCTGTATTGAGTTTTAGGCCGTGACCTTTTCTTTACACTAACTTAAGTTCACCTTCCAAGTGATCAACAAACTGCCTTGCGGTTCTAGGAGAGCGGCCATTATATAACATTTCCCATTTAACTGCTTCAGCCTTCATTTGATCAGAGTCGAAATTTATACCTCGTTGCTTAGCAATACCTTCAACAATTTGGAGGTATGTTTTTTTATCTGGCATTGAAAAGGTTACTGTGATACCAAAACGATCCGACAAGGATAGCTTTTCCTGCATGGTATCCTGACTGCTTACTTCATCATTGAGAGATCGCTCGCTGAAATATTCTTTGATCAGATGCCTGCGATTGGATGTTGCATAGATGACAACATTTTGAGGTTTTGCTTCTATACCGCCCTCTAAAACGGATTTCAGTTCACGGTATGAGGTTTCGTCGCTTTCAAAGGATAGATCGTCTATAAAAATGATGAACTTAAGACCACGGTTCTGAATGACCTCCAATATATTAGGCAGGTTTTTCAGGTGGTACTTTGAGACCTCTATCAATCGTAACCTGGAGTTTGCATATTCGTTTAATATTGCTTTAACAGTTGCAGATTTTCCCGTACCTCTGTCCCCATACAGAAGCACATTGTTACATGGAAGTCCATTGATAAACTGTAATGTATTTTTTATTACTACAGAACGTTCCCTTTCGTAACCTATCAACTCAGTAAGTTGAATCGAGTCTGGATTATTTATCCCGACAAGAGAACCTTTAACTTCTGTTTGTACCCATCGAAACGCCCTGTATTTGCTAAAAACGCCACAACCATGTTGATTGTAATGTTTTATAAGAGCATCTATATTACTATCCCAATTCTGCGAGCAGTCACACGGCTTTAATTCCCAGGAAGGTAAGAGTTCAACAGCTGTAACTACCTTAACAATTTTCTGCAAGGCATGACCATCCAAACTGAATAGTGAATGTATGTGATTCAGATCCATTTTTACAATTTCCAATAGACTATCAGATAAATTATCAATATTCCCATTCTCACATGCTATAGAAAATGTATTCTCATCGGATATTACCAGCTGAATGATATGGTTTTTCCACAAGTCACCTGTTAATCGCTCATCAGTCGCGTATCTTTCAATTAGCATTGAAAACACTTCACTGTAACAATCAAGTATTTGATCTGCACTGATAAGTTGATTGTCTTCACTATATTTTCTTAACAAATTAATCAGTACAGAATACTTCTTAAAAATTTCGTCTTTAATTATACCCCGATATACTACTAATCCGTTCATGTGTAATAAGGTTTCGTTTATCAATTTTGTATAAGTTTCATCCATGTATTCTTACTCCTCAGATTAAATAATTCTCCCCAAGATTCCTCGTGTCACTCAGAATGACTGCACTTATAGTAGTGCTATTATATCACTAAAAGTTCTTAGCGTCTCCTATGGATGATTTCACTTTTCATAGGTGAAATTATATCATGAGAGTCTACATGGTGATATTATCATAAGTTAAACATAGTCAAAATTCAGTTAAGTCGAATACGCTTAAATGCCTAAACTCCAGTATCTGGGCAGCTTAACAGAGCTATTAATTATGATATAATTATATTGCTAAATAGTAATCTCCGAATATTAAAGAATAATGGGGGAACCGGTCGGATTTGGGGTTAATCTTGCATAAGAAGGGCTACTTGGACGCCCTAACCCGTCAGCTAACCTCATAGGAGTGTTCCAAGCGCATTTGCAATATGTTTGCGCTTTTTTTTGTTCCCG
>CAYFSR010000171.1:0-3295 GCA_964345785.1 uncultured Eubacteriales bacterium
GTCTCCGACGAGGACGCTCTGCGGAACGCGATCCGCTTCGTCAAGGAAGCGGGCGCAGACGCCGTCAAGCTCGAGGGCGCCGGGCCGATGCTGTCGCGCGTGCGGACGATCGTCGAGGCCGGGATCCCGGTCATGGGACACATCGGCCTGACGCCGCAGTCGGCGACGATGCTCGGCGGCTACAAGGCGCAGGGACGCACGGCCGAGAAGGCACGTCGTCTGGTGGAGGACGCGCGGGCGCTCGAGGCGGCGGACATCATCCATTTCCACAACAACCTTCCCTAATCCTCGCGTTTCAGTTGTTTCAGTGAGCGTCTTAACAACTACATCACTACCGGTTATAAATGGAACTGGCGCTATATGTACTAACCAACCTAGCGCTACAGCTGTACAAGCATCCGCAACAGCCTTCTGTTCTAGATACTCGGGCGCACCTATCTTCTAGTTGGAGCAAAGGCTTCTACAGTCTTAGATTCCACATGATGTGGTGCATGTATATCGTCCATTACCCATTGGGCAAATTCTACTGCTAGTTTTTCGACGGGTTGGTTGACATCAAGCCCAGCCATGTCGGCGTATTTCTTAAGCTTTTCCGTGTCGCGGATTTTAAGACCACTTTCTGGATGTTCACCAGCAGCTTTAAGGGTTCTAGCAGCTTGATGACAATGAAAAATATTCGCTGATGTACCTATGGTTACATGACGGTACACAAAGTTCCTTGCAACCATTGTATGTGCATCAACCCCGCAGACTCCCCTAGGAGCTTTTTTGCTAATTCTACATGGCCCGTTGGCACATAATTGGCAGGATAAACCTTCAATACAGAACTTACATTGAGTAGGTTGTTGTTCGCTAAAACGGTCAAAAACATTTGTCATACCTGCATTATGTACTACCTGGTACATTTCACGCATTGTGGGATCGATAATAGTGTTTAAGGGATAACCTTCTTTACCTTGATCCTCTTTTTTGATGTGTTCCCTTTGCCAAGCATGGACTTCTTCCATGGATGGAGATTTTTCAATTCTGTTATAATCGATTTTAATATCATGATCTTGATGCTGTTCTGGGTCGTTAAAATCTTTGTCCGTTAATTCAGCTGCAAAGGTTTTGTTATCTCCCGCATCCTTTCAGCACTCAGTTCAAAAGATTTCTCGATATCCTTATCGGACATACTAAAACCTCCTTAATATTTTTATCCCTAATAGTCTTTCGAAGTTTATGCTATAATATGCAATGTCTGGGATTACTAAGTTACTAAGAAGGTAACCAACTGACGGACTTTGTAATGGCCATGTCGATATGATCTGCACAGACCTCCCTTTTCTCTATCATTCCTGTTGCTATTCCCAAATTACAACTTTGAAACCAAATTTCAAGACCTTTATATTTATACTTAATATAGATGTTAACTGCCTTTACTCAATAATATTATATAGTAAACTTATAACATAATTTCGCTTCCATCATATGCCAACTTTACAGGGATATCTCCTATCTCTTCAGCGAGTTGAAGAATAGAAGGAATTTTCTTGCCTTGGTAATGGTTTACGTAAACTAATTTAGTTTTGCATGCTTTTAAATGTGGCAAATAATCTATTGCGTCAAAATGAGCACTTTCACATATAATCAAATCAGTTTCACGTTCCTTCGCAATTGCTGGAAAATCCTGATTAGGATGTCTTAAATCACCAGTAAAGAGAATTGATTTCCCTTCTGCTTCTAAGAAAAATGCATAAGCGCGATCAGCATGAAGCGTTGGTATAGCAGTTACTTTTATGAAACTGTCATCATAAATCACACCAGGCTTTACCTCCTCATAATGCAACTCACGAGCTGAACTTTGCGTAACGTTAATCCAACTTGCTATTGCTTTAGCGCCTTGGATATTCGGTAAACAAATTGTGGGGTCTGCTGTCTTGAAATACCAACTGATAAGGTCGACAAAAGAAACAAGACCGTTCGTATGATCACCATGCATATGTGTGATAAAAACACCTTTAACAGCATCAACTGGGATACCTGCTGTTACTAAGTAGTCAATAGGAGGCGTACCCATGTCAATGAAATAGTAACGACCACTAATTTCAATCATTGTACATGAGCATTTTCTATTTGGTTCTGGTACACCATGACTTGCTCCGATAAATTTAATTCTCATACTAGTAACCCCTTTCAAATATTCAATAGCAGACTTAGCACAAACTAGCTCAATAAAATAGATGGGAAAACCCAAATATCAAACTGCAGGATATGTCTTATACAAGTGTACAATGTTTAAATCTTGAGGCATATCAAGGCCGTGCGAACCACAATTGCCATCAATCTCATGACAGCCGTGGTCCATAGCAAAACCTACCAGGGTATTATGCTTATTCCAATGCTCTTTGATTAAAGTATTAAACATGGCAAATACTTCTGCATTTACCCTGAGTTCTGATAATGCTTCTATACTCTCCGGGCCATGCTTGTGCATTACAGAGTCATAATTCCCATTGTAAACAGCTATAAAATCATATTTATCTTCCAGTATGACTTCGATCGCTTTTGCATTTACCTCTTCAATAGTATCATAGAAAAAATAGTCCATATCCCGTTTTAAAAATATTTTTGACATACTGCAATCTGTTTCTGCGATGATAATCGGCTTCTTTCCCTGTCTGATTAACGCATCAAATAAAGAATCTATCTTAATTACTGGCTTTTCATATTTTTGGATACCGTGAACCTCCGGTTGTGCTCCGGTATACATGGTGCCAAAACATACAGGTGTTACAGAAGGCATTACTGCGCGAAATGGGACTTCCAATTCCGTCCGTTCTATTGCTTTCCTTAGCAGTGATGAATATTTTCGATATATCCATTCGCCAATAGCATCCGGATTGTACATGAAAACCCGGTCAGCTTTTTTTCCAGCAAGGCTTTCATCAATATATGTATTCAATTGTTTAGATGGTTCTGCCGCCATATCACTACACCTTATGCCCATAGTATAAGCTAAAGAAGCGCATAAAGTATCCAGCGACTGTTTGTTTAATTTTTCATTCATCTCGTACCCCCTGCTTTCTAATATTATTGAATTACTAAAATATCCTGTTTTACTCTTGATTCATTAATATAATGATTAGAGTGTCAAAACACGCTAACTAATAACTTTATCGCAATCTGTACCTTGAAAATTTAATACAAACCGACTTTTCCCATCAAAATGGACGGTTTAAGCTACTAAAGATAGGCTCTTTCCCTATATACTTAACATAATTCCGGGTTAAGGGCACAGTTATCCAAACAGCTT
>CAYFSR010000172.1:0-288 GCA_964345785.1 uncultured Eubacteriales bacterium
ATTGTATGCTCTCCTTTTATTAGCCAGCAAGGCGATCTCCTGCGGAGTTTTACCAGTTTGATTTTTGACCATATTGCTTAAGTGGGCCTGATCAGTGAAACCCATTGCTTCTGCTGTTTGTTCAAGGGTATATATCCCGCTTTTTATTAGCTCTATTGCTTTCCTGACCCGTATTTTGTTCCGATAGCTGGCGGGAGTAGTGCCTATGCACTGTTTGAATTTCCTGCGAAAAGTGCTTTCACTCATAAAGCACATGTCTGCTAGCTCTGCTATGGGTATCTGGTCCTG
>CAYFSR010000172.1:298-3293 GCA_964345785.1 uncultured Eubacteriales bacterium
CTCGATTATTGTAACTGCAGGGTAGATTGGTAAAAGAGTGTTGTCAAAGGCTTTATCTTTGCGTACATTTGTAATTAAAGCATCCATAAGTTGGGAAAGCAGGGCTTTGCTATAGAGCTTTTCACCCATTCCCTGCATGATTGCCTTATGAAGCTTGGAAAAGAATTCATAAAAAAGCCCGTCAATATCATGAGCAAGCCATTGGGCGGACCTATTTATTATAACATCATTGCCTTTCTCGTCTCTAATATCGAATTTAATGCAAATGCCTGTAGATAGCTCTTCTGGGGACTCCATTCGTAGTTTTGATACGTAACGGGACTTTGCCGGAACAAATATAATATCGCCATCTCTGATTATGAGAAACTCCTGCCCATTCATTGAATATGTCCGCTCACCGTGAATCATATAATACAACATGCTTTCACTGCGGCCGGTTTCTAGATATTTATCGATGCTGCCATCTTTCCATTTTGGTGCGATGGATGCTAGGTTGTAAAAGGAAACATCCATGGAATTCAATTGATGGAAGTTCACAGTATTCATATATACCTCTTTATATGATCGAAATTTACAAAAGCTTGGTTGGTATATACATTATAAACCGTATACTTTTCAATTACAATAGAAACAAATAAAACCAGCAATTATATTGAGGGGAGGCATTAATAATTGAGTAAAACAAGAGTAACCATATGGAATGAGTTCTTGCATGAAAAACAACCGGAAATTGCAAAAGTCTATCCACACGGTATCCATGGAGCAATAGCTAAAATGCTGGGGGTGTATGGAGAACTGGAAATTAGAACAGCAACTCTGGAAGAACGGGAACATGGCTTGACTGATACGGTACTGGATTCTACGGATGTATTGATATGGTGGGGGCATATCGCCCACAGCAGGGTATCTGACGATGTTGCCGATAAGGTGTGGAAAAAAGTAATGGAAGGAATGCGCCAGTTTGACAGCCCCTAAATAAATGGAGCTCCTGAAATCCTTTCAACAGTAGTTGTTGAGAGGAAATATTTTTGGATTTTCTTGCATATTATTGTAGCGTAATATAGCATACTATGGTATAATAGATGCGTATGGATAACCATTTGGGGAATGGTATTCTACTGAAGTTTAGAATTTGGGGGTGCATATATAATGGCTTATCGACTGGACATAAAAGAAAAGAAAAAAGGAACATATCTAATTATCGAAAAAAAGTACTGGGATAAAGAGAAAAAGCAGTCCAGAACCAAGCATCATGAAACTCTGGGATACCTACATGATTTGCAAAAGCAACTTCCTGATCCAATTAAATATTACAAAAATATTGTTGACCAGATGAATACTGAAGAAAAAGGGAGCAAAAAGATTAAGCTAGAAATTGACCTGAATGAAAAGCTAAAAAACGAAACACACACCCGATATAATTTGGGATATGCTGTGATTATGAAAATATATCATGAACTGGAATTAGATCGTTTTTTTAATAATAAAGCAAGACATGAGCCCTTTGAATATAACACTAATTCCATTATGACGCTTTTAACCATAACTCGTATTCTGAATCCTTCATCTAAAAAAAGATCTTATGAGTATAAAGATATGTTCTTCGAGCGGTTTGATTTTGAACTGCATGATGTGTACCGTGCATTATCTCATTTCTCGAAAATAGGAACAGAATGCCAACGCTTCATCAGTGACCAGATAAGCGCAAAGTTTGGTCGAGATACTTCGCTCATGTACTTTGATGTAACTAACTTTCATTTCGAGATTGATGAAACTGATGATTTTCGTAAAAACGGAAAAGAAAAAAACAACCGCCCAGATCCCATTATACAGATGGCTTTGGCCATGGATGCCGATGGTATACCTCTGTACTACAAGCTGTTTCCAGGTAATACCCACGATAGCAAGACCTTTATCCCTGTCTTCAATGATGTCTGTGTAAGATTCGCTCCTGGTAGAGTTATTGCTGTTGCTGATATGGGTTGTACATCATCCAATAATATCTACTTTCTTAAGGGTGGAGATCGAGATAAACGCGTAAATGGCTATGTCTTTAGTTTTTCAATCCGTAAAGGTTCAGCAAAGTTTAAGAAATACGTTCTAGATGATGCTGGCTACACTGACAGGGACGGAAAACCATTGGAAGATGATTACGATTACAAGGTTAAATCCCGTATTGAAGTAAGGGAAATTAAGATTACCATGAAAAACGGTTCTCAAAAAAGTGTATTGATAGACGAAAAGCAAGTAGTTTTCTGGAGTAAAAAGTATGCTGACAAGGCACGGGCAGAACGTGCTGAAACCATAAAAAAAGCACAGGATATCATATCCAATCCTCAAAAGCATAACAAGAGCACAGCAAGTGGTGCCGCTGCGTATATTAAGAACATTACATATGACAAAGAGACTGGTGAAGTATTTGCTAAAGAGGGCAAAATGTTGATACTTAATGAGGATAAAGCTAATGAAGATGCTAAATACGATGGATATTACTGCTTGATAACCAGCGAACTGGATATGGAAACTCAGCGTATAATTGAGATATACCGGGGTTTATCTGATATTGAGGACAATTTTAAGGTCTCTAAAAGTGACTTGGATATTCGTCCTGTTCACGTCTCTCGTGAGGACAGAATTAACGCTCATGTTCTTACCTGCTTTATATCTCTGGTAATCTTGCGCCTTATCCAAAAGAAAACCGAATACAAATTCACGCCACAACAGATTATTGCATGCCTCAATAACATAAGCTGTAGTCTTGAAGACGCAAACCTTTATATCTTCGACTATCGTAGCACTATTTCAGATTGTATTGGAGAAGCTTTTAGCATTGATTTTACTAACAAGAGGCTTCTTCTTAACGAAATAAAAAATATTTTAGCTTCTTCAAAAAAGAAAGAATTGTGCTAGGTATCTAGGCAAAATACGAAGCCCGCAAACTCGCTGTTTACAATGAGTCTGGGGCTTTTTTCTCTTTTAGGCTGTCAAACGGAGG
>CAYFSR010000173.1:0-3290 GCA_964345785.1 uncultured Eubacteriales bacterium
TGCTAAAAACGCTGCTCGAGACTTAGGCAAAGGATGGAAGGTAAACCCATACATACGCATCGAACCTCACACCACGTTTGCTATAGCTGAAATTGAAGGACCTGGTTGTATACAGCATATTTGGTTGACACCTGTTGGAAATTTGCGACACTTAATTCTAAGAATATACTGGGATGGAGAAGAGAATCCTTCAGTTGAATGCCCCATAGGTGATTTTTTTGCTTGTGGATGGGGTAAATATGCGCCAGTGAATTCGCTGGCCGTCTGTGTTAATCCTGGAAGCGCTTTTAACAGCTACTGGCAGATGCCATTTCGTAAAGGCTGTAAAATCACTATAGAGAATATGTCGGATGATCTATCTACGATTTATTATCAAATTGATTATTGCTTAACTGAAGTGCCAGAAGATGCACTGTACTTTCATGCTCAATTCCGTAGAGTGAATCCGCTGCCATATAAAGAAGTTTATACCATCCTTGATGGTGTGAAGGGCGAAGGCCAGTATGTCGGTGTTTATATGTGCTGGGGTGTTAACAACAAAGGTTGGTGGGGAGAAGGGGAAATCAAATTTTATTTGGATGGAGATTCGGAATATCCCACCATTTGTGGAACCGGCACGGAAGATTATTTCTGTGGATCCTATAATTTTGAGAACAAAGAGACCAAACAATATGAGGAGTTCACCACAGCATACGCTGGACTGCCACAAGTGATACGACCAGATGGTGTATACAATTCCCAAACAAGATTCGGTATGTATCGCTGGCATATAGCTGACCCAATTAGGTTTGAAAATGACTTGAAGGTTACTATTCAAGCGCTTGGCTGGAGAAGTGGAGGTCGATATCTTCCTTTGCAGGATGATATCTCTTCAGTAGCTTTTTGGTATCAGACATTACCGGCTGCTAAGTTCCCTCTATTACCTGATAAAGATACATTAGAGATTATCTAACTTATACAGGAGATTGAATATTCTATGGGAAAAAATAATGAAGCTGTTAAAATAGGAAATCGGGTTGAAATGTTTGTAGATGACTATCTTGTAGCTAATTCTAATAAAGCGACTTTACGCATGAACACCCCTCAAAGGCGAGAATGTATCCTGAAAATGGATAAACCCTGGGAAGGACCAGGTAGTGGTATATATTCGGTTGTATTCAAGGATGGGGATATTTACCGTATGTTCTACAGAGCTACTTTTCCTGAAAATGAAAATGACTCTACTGCTGGTCAAGGGTGTGCTTATGCTGAAAGCAGCGATGGTGTTAATTGGCAATGTCCTAATCTTGGAATAGTTGAGTATAAAGGTCAGGATACTAATTTAGTGTTTACGGGTCCTAATGCACACAATTTCAGTTCCTTCATAGATAAAAATCCTGTATGCAAGGAGGGTGAAAAATATAAGGCTGTAGCTGGTCATCATGCTGGTGGCTTAATGGGTTATAAATCCAGTGATTGCCTACATTGGGAACCCATACAGGAAAAAGCTCTATTTACTAAAGGAGCATTTGATTCCCATAATTTAGTATTCTTTGATACTAATTACAACAAGTATGCTTGTTACTCAAGATATTTCGATGCAACTAACAAAACATTTGATCTTTCTTCAGGTGTCCGTGCTATTCAACATAACTATTCTGAAGACTTTATTAACTGGTCAGATCCAAAGCCTAATACATATGAGGAAGGTGTACCGTACGAACACTTCTATACTAATGCTACAATACAATGTCCCGGTGCTGAGCACATATATTTTTCCTTCCCAATGAGATTTATTCATGAACGGCATAAGATATACGACCATAAACACGTTGGAGTATCTGACAATGTGATGATGACAAGCCGAGATGGCAGGCATTGGAATAGAACATTTTTAGAAAGCTGGGTTAAGCCAGGAAGAGACCAGCGCAATTGGACTGATAGAAACCTTATTGTTGCTCAAGGAATCGTTGAAACAGGTGATGAGTTTTCATTATTTATAAATGAAAATTACAGATGGGATAGTTCGTATATTCGCAGGGTTACCGTTCCAAAGTATCGTTTTGGCTCTATGTATGCAGACCGCTCAGGTGGAACATTTACAACAAAGCCTATTGTTTTCGATGGAAAAAGCTTAAACATTAATTATTCCACTAGCGCGCCTGGGTCTGTGAGGATAGGTATTATTGATGAAAATGGTTGGCCTTTACCTCTTCATTCAACAGAGGATTGTGATGTTATCTATGGAGATGAGTTGGAAAAAGAAGTATCATGGCACGGAAGCTCTGACCTTTGTCATCTAAGTGGAAAAGCAATACGATTTAAATTTGAGTTAATAGATGCTGATATATATGCATTACAAATAAAATAAAAATTTTAATTGACTTTCTTAAACACGAAATCGAATAGGAGAGATTAGTTATGCCATTTCCCAAGCTTACAACACAATTCCTTCTAAATAGATTGGAATTACCAACACAAAAGGTTAACCTTGTATTAGATACTGATACATATAACGAAGTGGATGATCAATTTGCTCTAGCGTATGCAATCAAGTCTAGTGATAAATTGAATCTCGAAGCTGTGTATGCAGCACCTTTCCATAATAGCAGATCATCTAGTCCTAAGGATGGTATGGAGCGAAGCTATAATGAGATACTGAAAATTATTGAGCTGCTTAATGTAAAGCATGAAAATTTTGTTTACAAAGGATCAACAGATTATATAAGGAATGTTGAGGATTTAGAGAAAAGCGATGCTGTTAATGATTTAGTTAGTCGAGCAATGGCCGCAGACGATGATAAGCCTCTCTATGTAGTTGCAATAGGTGCTATTACAAATGTAGCGACAGCAATTTTGTTGCAACCTGAGATTATTAGAAAAATAGTTGTTGTATGGTTAGGTGGTAATGATTTGTCTTGGAGCCATACTAAAGAATTTAATTTAAGGCAGGATGTGCTAGCTGCACGAACAATATTTGATAGTGGGGTACCCTTGGTATTAGTTCCTTGCTTAGGAGTTGCTTCACATTTACAAACCAATATCCCAGAGCTGGAAAAATGTTTAGAAGGGAAAAGTCCCATAGGAACATATCTGACTGATATTGTCAGAAACTACACCAAAGATCCCTATGGATGGTCTAAGGTTATTTGGGATATTTCGACTATAGCCTGGTTGATAAATCCTGACTGGGTTCCAACACACTTGGTCCATAGCCCGATTATAACAGATCAGGTTACATGGAGTGTGGACAAAACACGTCACTTTATAAGAAGTGCGTACTATGTAAACAGAGATCCAATTTTCAAGGA
>CAYFSR010000174.1:0-3146 GCA_964345785.1 uncultured Eubacteriales bacterium
CTTACGATTTATTTTACTAAACCCCAGATAGTCTAATGATTCTTTTATTGGTAATCTTTTAATTATAAGCAGATCTATCACCGGAACAGCAACACAAACAATCATGTAATAGAATATAAAAACGTATAATAACTTCTTTAATACAATTAGTGGGATAACTACTGATAAACAAGCAGCAGTCATTATTAACAAAGCACTCAGGGCTTCACTTTTTTTAGTATTTACTATCATAAATTACCCACCTTAACCCTACTTTGGTTCTCAAGTTCGGTTCCTAGCCCTCATCTTTGAAAAAAATACCCCGTGTATATACCGTTACAGTTCAGACGGGGGGGGAGAGCTGACACGCACTAAAAAAGCTACCATTAGATCCAACAACCCCATGGTAGCCAAAAATAGCACAACAAAAATCAATCAAAGATGCGGGAAATGCTTTCATATAGATTTTCCTCATTGTTGCGTAGGTTCGCTAGTATCGTTAGACTATGACAGAGGTATTCGAGACTTTCAAAGCTTCTAAAAGACATAACCTGCCGTTGCTTCCGTTTAAATATTCTAAGCAGACGCTCCGCGAGATTGTTATCAAAAGGAACATTTTTATCATGAAGGAAAAGCAGGTGAGCCTCCTGGAATTCCCGCAATCTCTTTTTTAGATTAAACCCTTCCCTGTAGTATTTGCTGGGGGGCTCATATTCATATTCCTCATCTGCTTTATCAAGTATTTCTCCATATCTTTCTACGAAAGCCTCGACCTTGACCGGATCCAAATCCTCGTCTGGTTCCAGGCACTTACGGTAATGGATCATCTCTCTTAGTAATTCCCGCATTCTCATGTTCCATGTCAGATGCTTTTCGTTTTGAGTGCTATCCAAGAGATAGCGAAGAATATGGATTAAGCACTCCTGATGCATGCTTCCATATTTATAAAATGTCCGATCGTGATCATGAACCAAAGTGTTAGGATTAAGCTCTGCCGGGGTGCCTTTAACACCTTCGTGTCCTTTTTGCTCTCGTGCGTAGTACCCCACTTCTTGCGGTGTAGCACACACAGCAACATTGACGTTTTTACCATTAACCTTGGCAGTTGTAAAATCAATGTTTAATACTGGTGCGGCCACAAGATTTAGGAATGCCCCTGTCTGCTCTGCCTTGGTTTTCCCTGAGAATTCTTTGCTGAGTCCCCAAATCATACCCTTGGATATTTGCAAGGCTCCGCCTGTTAAGTCTGACAAAAACTCACGTGTCTTATCAATTGAGACATTGCAGTAGTTGTTGAGCAAAAATGCAAAGGCCTTGATGCTCCCATCGTAATTCACATCGTTTTCAAATCCGGCAGGAAATTCTGCATATACAAATTTTCCTGTTTTCTTGTTCTTGAATTCAACGGCGGTATATTCTTCGGTGTATGGCATCACCCTAAGTCCAACACGTTGCCTTCTTATTGTTCTTCCAGTAGGCTCGTAATCAGGGTTATTGATATATTCATCCGGAGTTGTGATCTCTATCGTTTTTTCAGGTATTTGTTTCTTTCGTCCATGCCCTTTATGACCTGGCTGACCACCCGGAGATTTCCCTGATTTCTCGCGATTGTTGGTGATTTGTTTTCGGTTAGGCTTTTGTGATGATGGAATCGATGAATTCTCGTAGTTGCGGTTTATCTGCGCAACCAGCTTTTGGTTTTTATCCCGCTCCTCCTCAAGCTCGGTTTTAACGGCATAGCATTCACGCTTCAGCTCCAAATTCTCGTCCTTAAGCTCGTCGACACGCCTCTCAGCTTTTAATGTGCGCTTTTGGAGAGTCTCATTGATACACTCTTTATCTTGGATTGCTTTGGCATACTCATTCTGAATGTCGTCCATCACTTGCAACCAATTGTTGCGAACGGTTACTGTCTCTTTGTGAGCATTCCCAAGCTCCAATTTGAGTTTTTTTATCTCCCGATCTTTAGCTGCTAGCTGTTGTTTAAATTCTCCATGCAACTTCACATATTTTTCCCCAGATTCAAACGCTTCTATGCGAGAAGTTAGAGATTTTACCTTGTATTGAAGGTTTGTCATGAATTTAAAAGCAGTGTTTGACATGCCCATTCAGTCTTCCGCTCCCTTCTCACCAGTATTACCTCCACACAAAGTCATCCGCCAATCTTTTGATAGGGGATAAAGATAGATATCTTTGTATGGTAAGATGGCATTGTTATGCCCACCATTTCGCCCACGCCCTGTAGTGCGTCCTACATTTATCCAATTAGCAGCCTTGTAACAGGTCCCGAGAAAACGGTCAACCTCAACAAATGTTTCCAGCAGACATACTGGATGCCCATATTTACGCTCCCAGTCGATAGATATCCGTTTGGATACTATGGAGAGTATATGGCTTGCCAGGTGCGAGACCTTAACCCAAGGTAGAATAACGAAGCGTACGTTGTTAGCAGTCATAATCAAATTACTCCTGCGATCATCTTTGTTCCAGCCGATAAATGCATCACGATCACGACAAGACCAGGCAGATGCACCAAACAGCAAACACGCTAGAATCTGATTGCTATTGCTGTATATCATGTATGCCATGCTTTCACCGATACAGCGATCGAAACCGAGATAATGATACTGGTCAATAAGCGATTTAAACTCTTCCATCGACTCCTTTGACGCTATGACCTCCACCCTAAGTGGCTGCAGTTCTTTCAGTTTTACAGCAATCGGTCTCTCATCGTGAACAAGGTGCATAACCCCTTTACTGTCGCCGGGACGGCGGTTTACAATCTGCGGCGGGGGAAGAGTAATCTTCCCTTCCTTATCCAGTGCTCTGAGCATATCGCGACACGACATATCCTTTGTTCTGCCCTTCGAATCACGCCATCCCCAGATTTCGCAAAGCTCTACTGACAATTTTGTCCGACCTTTATCTGGGTTCATTGCAATAAACTCTTTAATGAAATTAATTAACTCTCCTGTTATTTCAGGTCTTCTATTTATATTCATGTACTATGTATTCGCCATAAGTCTCAAGAGTCCTGTTTTTTTTAAAAAAAAATTAAGGCTTTCGCCTTATTTTTTTGTTCATCCCTTAAAAACGGGGTGTGAACAGTAACCTTCAAATTGGATATATGTTGGAGAAACAACTGGCAGAAGCCGGAATGACAGGTA
>CAYFSR010000175.1:0-605 GCA_964345785.1 uncultured Eubacteriales bacterium
AAGCTATGGCAAAGTTACCACAAGGAACAAGTGCTGTTGAAACTGTGCATGAATCCCGGCTATAACATGAAAGGTACCTATGTCTATGACGGTATTTTTTATATTTTTGCTTCTATCAAGAAGGATGCTTCCATCCAGGAACATTTAAACTACAAGGATAAATTTTTACAACCTGACTTATTCCAATGGGAATGTGAAGCAGGCCTCAGCACTGATAAACAGTCTGAACTGATAAACAGTGAAAAGGCTTATTTGTTTATACGGAAAGTAGAATCTGAAAACGGACTTGTCCTACCCTTTACTTATGTTGGAACAGGAAAGCTGACTAATCCAAGAGATACGGATAATCCAAAAGGTACATTGCTCTTTGACATCACAATGGACAGTGAACTTCCCGACTACTTGCAATACGATTTTGGATTGACGGTATGAATTATGGGCTATAGTCCTCGGCTTTTCTGGAGCTGAAAAGCCTTAAGTAGCATGTCTGTTGACATGCACAACACCTTAATGCTAAACTCGAAACTAGAGAATTAAAGATTAAAATGTCTGATATTTACAGAAGGGATAGATGATTTGTGAAGAAATTATGCTCCATTGGCGAT
>CAYFSR010000175.1:615-3104 GCA_964345785.1 uncultured Eubacteriales bacterium
TGTTGACATGCACAACACCTTAATGCTAAACTCAAAACTAAAGAACTAAAGAATCTAAGTGCCTGATATTAACAGAAGGGATAGATAATTCATGAAAAAGTTATGCTCCATTGGAGATAGTATTTCAGTTCATTATCGCGAATACCTAATTAGTTTTCTAGGAGATGAATTTAAGATCATTACAAAGGATGGCCTGGAAGAAGCCTATAAAGACTTAGATATCCCTGCAGGTGCTAATATAGGCGATAGCAGAATGTTAAGAGATTACCTGGTATATGAAAATGGTAAAGGGACTATTACTTATGATTATGTAATGTTTAACTGTGGTTTACATGATATTAAAGCAAATATTGATACAGGTGTCCAACAAGTTCTAATAGAAGATTATGAAATCAATTTGAGTAAAGCTTTGGATATTTGGCAAGAAAACAAGGTTGAGATAATATTTATTAACTCTACACCAGTAATAGATAAAATACATAACAACCCTGAGAGAATAGCTATAAATAAAATTAAGCGGAGCAGGAAGGACCTTTTGGAGTACAATGCTGTTGCTGAAAAGGTTATGACAGAGCGAGCTATTCCTGTAATTGATCTTTTTTCTTTTACTGACACATTTGGAGAAGAGGCTTTTTGCGATCATGCACACTTTACACCAGAAGTTAGAAAACTTCAGGCTGCATACCTTGCAGGTGCTGTCAAGGCAATTATAAAATAAGGATGACCAGAAAAATAGAACAATAGTCTATAAATTTATTAGAAAGAAGGAAATTGCAGATGAAGAATATCAAGGTTATGCTCTGGTACGATGTAGAGGATTATATCAATCCACAAGCAGATGATGCCTTACTAGCTTTAATCGAAATGATGGACAGGTTAGGCATACGAGGTTCCTTCAAGATAGTCGGCGAAAAAGCCAGAGTGCTGGAAGAACGGGGCCGTACTGATATTATAAGATTGCTATCCGGACATGAAGTCTGTTATCATACAGAAAATCATAGCGTCCATCCTACAATAACCGAATACTTGTTGGATATGGGTTTTGAAGCAGGTGCTAATGAGTTTGAGAAAAGGGAGAGTCAAGGGTTTCTTGATGTGCAAAGAATAACTGGACAATTTTCCACCAGTTATGGCCAACCAGGTGCATCTTGGGCTCCTCAAGTATTTCCAGTACTTAAAAAGTGGGGTGTTCCAACATACGTAGATAGTCATCAAGTAATATCTGTAGATGAAAAGCCATTCTGGTATGGCGGGATATTGAATCTTACCAGGCTGTGGGCTACTATGAGGATGGATCTTGAGGAAGGCGGCTTGGAAAGGGCAAAAGCGGAGTTTGATGAAATTTGTAATAAAGCTGATGCAGAACAATGCCAGCTGATCAGCATATATTATCATCCATGTGAATTTTCATCTACTGAATTCTGGGACGGAGTCAATTACAGCAGAGGAATAAATACGCCTCGAGATGAATGGAAGCCATCTAATGCTCGCTCCATAAAAGATATGCATGAGCTTGTCAACATGCTTGGAGAATTTCTTGAATATACGCTAAAAAAGCCGAATGTGGAATACATTACTGCACAGCAATCAACGGCATATGAGATAACTGATCCTGGAGCAATTACAATATCTAATGTTAGAGAGATGGCGAAGGATTTTATTGATGGGCCAAACTATTACATCAGGGATAAAAGATCCCTTTGTCCATCAGAAGTTCTCACTCTTTTTGCCCGATATATTCAAGGGAAGCATCTTTCACCAGAGCTGTTATATGGTCCTGAAAGAGATTATGCTTCTCAAACATCAGGTGAAATTGAAGTTGGTATCTTAGCGAATGCTGTGTTAGACCAGTATAATACAGTCTTAGGATTTAAACAGTTACCTGATTTTTATCAGATAGATGATAACAGGATCAACCCTATCGATATGTTCTGTACTCTTAAAAAGGCTATCGAAATGAATTTATCAAGGGAGGACATGATTGCGCCAAGCATAGGCAAGGGAAGATTGGTTTGTGCTGATCATATTAACACTACGAATGATTGGGGAGTAAGTTGGGTGGTGTTTCCTGAGGATATTGATGTTTCTAATATTCTTAGGCTCGCTCAGCTGCAGGCTTGGACATTAAAACCTGCTTTGTATTAACTATAGTTGTGAGTGCATATTTGGTGTTGATTCTACTGCAAGTAAAATAAATGATTCTGGTGATTTGATATTCAATTGCCTCGAAATGGAGGCAATTGAATATCAAGCTTCTACATAACTTCCCTAATCTGCACCTTCAAGCTTTCCGCCGACCTACGCAATGCATCCTCTTCTTCTACTGACAAAGGAACCACCAGCTGTTTTTCAATGCCCCTTCTATTTACTATTGTTGGCAAGCTTAGACAAACATCAGATATTCCATACTTGTCCTCAACTAAGCTGGAAACAGTTAAGATTGAGTTTTCATTCCTTAAAATACTATCTACAATTCTGTCCACAGCCAA
>CAYFSR010000176.1:0-3013 GCA_964345785.1 uncultured Eubacteriales bacterium
ATATCTTCTACTTGTATTATAAAGTAAATTCAAACCATCAACATCTACTTTCTCTACCATCATGTCTACTATTTTTGGATTTGATTTGAAATAGGATTTGATTGAAGCTATAATGATTATAAATAATTTTGCTGAATTATCAAAGGAGAGGCTTGAATGCACAGTGATAATGCTGCTATTCCTTACCTGAATCTATCTCATCTATCTTTGCAACCGCGTAATAATCTTAACGTGGAACATTGCTATCCTGCATTAAAAATTTGCTTGATTACACAGGGGAAAGGCCAATGGAGAATTGGTTCTAAAGAGTATCCTATTAATACTGGTGATGTATTTCTGTTAAACAATAATGAAACCAGAGCCCTTCACACCATAACTCCGCCAGACCCGCTTAATATGATGAATTTGGCATTTGAGCCGCGTTTTATTTGGCTAAACGGTTTCAATGTTTTCGATACAGAACTGCTAAGTATCTTTTTTAACAGGAATTCCAATTTTGATAATCGAATTCCATACCAAACCCCAATGAGTCGAACTGTAAAAAAAGAGCTACTTGAAATTCAGAATGAATATTTAGATAAACAGCCTAAATATGAGGAGATAATAAAAGTAAAGACTTTATACCTGCTTACCTTGTTTAACCGATACTATAACAATGATGTGAACATTAATCCTATATCAACTGGCAGCAAACCTGAAAATTTGGCATTAATCAATAAAGTAATAGAGTATATTGACAGCCATATTGCAGAGGACCTGACTTTGGAAAAATTATCGGATATAGCTCATATGAACCCATCATACTTCTCTACCCTATTCAAGAAGTATAATGGGCTGTCCATATCTGAATATATCCTAAGGAAAAGGATCTTATTATCCATTGAGCTGCTAAGGAACAAAGAGGACTCTGTATTAAACATTGCTCAAATTTGTGGTTTTCGCAGTTCTGCTAACTTCTATAAATATTTCAAAAAGCTAACCGGAAGAACACCAAGCGACTTTAGGGAGAATTATGTAACTTAAGACATAATGCTAGTCTAAAATCTGCTAAATCCATGTCAACGTATGCTAGGTTTTGCATTATATTCCCAAAGCTTGCATTACAGACTTTTGGGCAATCTTAATTTCTTCATCAGATACTGGCTGATCGAATTCAGTTAAGCTATTTCCCTCAACACTGTTACCTGTTACATAACCATACCATGTCAATGCGATGGCATATCTGCCAACTCCAAGATCTGCATGAAAAGTATCACGATGAACTTTCGTGATTCCATTTGAAATAAGATTTTGCATGCATCGTCCTGCAGGAATGATCCCATCAATATTTACATCCTTGCCGGCTCTAGCATATGCCGATTCTAAGTCTCGAAACATATCTTCCTGGTTGGCATACTGCAAATTTGCCAACTTTTCGCTGTCTTGCTCGTAAGCCCATGTCTGATGCAATAAGAGCTTTGATTTAGGCGCATGATAACGCACATACTTCGAGAGCTCCTGAAGATATGGCTGATATGAACTGTAATCGGGGCTAAAAGGACTTGCTTGTTGGAGGGTGATAAAATCCCAATTATCACTTTGTATGGCTTCTTTCATTGTTACCATAATGCCAGTACTTTCGCCATTAAACTCAAATGAATATGCCTTTGCGTCATTGTTCATATTGATAAAGTGGCGGGAGAGGGGACAGCCACCGATATATAAATTCACACATTTTAATTCAACACCGTCGGCTTTTGCTACCTTATGTAAATATCTTTGTGCATCATTTGAGAAACTGTTTCCAATCGATAATACTTTCATTTTTCTCCTCCTTAAATTCAATCTCTATGTTCTTTTGCCATATGCATTTCTGCTGAATGTGCTGTATATATCCTAGCATATCTAATAGGGATGTGCCATATCCATTTTTACGATTGGAATGACCGAATTAAGGTTATTACTAATGTGAGTTTCGTTTTTCTGTAAGTTTTGACATAAGACTCTAATCTCGCAAATATTAAGCAGTTAGTGTATAATTTTGCTGTAGTCAAAGTTATTTTTATATCATGTAAGTAATGTTTTAGTATGCATAAATAAATCAAAGGGAGTGAAATAATGCAAACACCAGTATTTTGGAAGGGCAGCCTAGAAGATATTGAGCAATCAGTAGAATCTATAAAAAAAGGCAAGGTTGAAGTGCTATGCAAATCTGCAGGAAACCGTAACATATATTTGGTTGAATACGGTGAGCGTAACTATATTAAGCATGAGGCCAATTATAGTTCAGCTGCTGGTGCGAAAGACCTTAAAAGCTACGCAGACAAAACGCAGCCTGGATATGTCCCTACTGTTCTGCTGGTTGGAGCTGTTCATGGTGGCGAATTTGAAGGCACTGTTGCCATATTGAATCTCATAAGTCTTTTAGAAACCGGAAGGGACCTGGCAGGAAACGAAAATGAAGATATTCTTGATGCAGTGAAAGGTACAAACCTGTTATTAATACCTTGCTTAAACGTAGATGGTAGAGCTAGAGTACCATTTGACGCATTTTTGGATAAGGATTATGAAACATTTAGATATTATAGCCAGGGAACATGGAAGGATGGATCCCTGTGCGAATGGCCAGAATGCAAAGCAAAACACCCAATTAAGGATCATGTTGATTTTCTTGGAAGTTATTTCAATGATGATGGTGTCAACTTAATGCATGACAATTTCTTCTTTCCTATGGCAATGGAGACTAAGGCTACTCTGCGCTTAAGCGATCAGAGGGTTCCGGATATCACTATCCACCTGCACGGAGGGTCCAACACCACTTCTACTTTCTTGCAAACCAATTATGTACCTAGATATATGAATAATAGAATTTATGAGCTTGCTATGCAGGTTAAGTTAGCTGCAGAAAAGAAAGGTTGCGGGGAACTATTTCAGACATGTAAACAGGAAACGAATGCTGATAGCTATCCACCGCCATCATTTAATCTTGTTTCTGCAAGCTCTCACATAAATGGAGAAATGTGTATTACATACG
>CAYFSR010000177.1:0-2958 GCA_964345785.1 uncultured Eubacteriales bacterium
TCAAGTGATTCATTCCCGATTATAAACCTTACATACATTTCATCTATATAAATATTAATATCAGTCATTAAAGATGCCAATTTTTCTTCTTCATCTGGTGTAGGATTCAAATCTGGAAACTTATCTACATAATTAGGTTTTATTTCATTAGCGAACTCTATTTGCACTGGATCAAGTATCTGCTCCCAGAAATCCACGGCCCTATAGTCTGGTAGTGCAGTAAATGCACCTACAGACCTCAGCGCACTAACAGGATCCAATCTATCAGGGTTATTTGTTACAAAGTCAGTAAGCTTTGGTTTCCCATCCTCCATTGTGTAAGTCATTCCTTCTATTCCAAAGGCTTGTAGCCTTCTCCCCTCTTCACTAGCCCATATATAATCTAGCCACTTAATAGCTGCTTCCTGATTCTCACAATCCTTTGTTATTGAAAATGCACCTGAAACTGAGCGTCTTCTTACTGACACAGCTTCAGCATTACTTCCTTTTGGTGGCAGTACAAATGCGTAATTCGCATCGGGAACACCTGATTTTTTAAGTAAATTATCATATCTTAATATGGCTGTAGTATATCCTGCAACAGCTCCTACCCTATTGTTTACTATTAAGGATGTAAATTGATCACCCTGTACAAGCTGATGGTCTATTAAACCTTCTTCGTATAGTTTGTTCAGATAAGCAAGAAAGTCCTTATATTGAGGCATTATATAGGTATAGCTGACCTTGCCGTCTGCACCTACTCCCCACCCTTCACTAAACACCATATCATTCAATCCAAATGCATGTCCAAACAAGCCATAAAGAGATCGCGCTTGTTCTGGATTCGTGACTCCTGTTGTCATTGGAATAATGCTGTAATCCAATTTTTTAAAGGATTTGAGGGCATTATACCAGTCATCTAATGTTTCGGGTAATTGCAGATCCATCATATCCAGCCAATCCTTACGGATACCCAGTACCCAAGGTTCCATTTCTATAGCTGCCGTCATAATTTGTGTAGCGCTATATATTTTCCCATCAGCTTGTGTTAAAAGATTCTTAATTTGAGGCTCATCAGCAAATAGCTTCTTAATATTCGGAGCATATTGATCAATTAGTGTATCAAGCGGTATCAGTAAACCTTCACTAGCATGTCTGAATAAATCAGGCTCATTTACCCTTATAATATCAGGCAATGTCATACCTGATGCCATCCGGGTATTTATAGAGTTCCAGTAAGAACTGGCAGGCATTACTTCCCACTTTATTTTTATTCCTGTCCTCTCCTCAATTTCCTGCCAGACAGGTAAGTTTTGCGAATAGCTAGCTGGTGCATACCAATTATCAATTCCTGCATAGGTAAGAGTTACGCTTCCATCTTCTACTATGGGCAAAGTGTATCCTTCTTTATTTGGTTTAGCAGTATCAGAATTATCCTTAGATTCATCATTGCTTCCGGAGCACGCGGAAAATATCAGTGATAAAGATACCAGAGCAGTCAACATAAATAATGCAACTTTATTCATCACGCATCACCTTTTAAAAACGCTTCCTTATATTTTAGTGGAGATGTTCCGTAGTACTTCTTAAAAAGTCTTCTGAAAGTGACATCATTATTAAACCCTGCCTTTTGTGCGATTTCATTTATATCGCTGTCTGAGTTCTTTAATATATCCAAAGCATACTCCACTCTCTTTTTATTTACATAATCAAGATAATTAACACCAAACTTTTCCTTAAAGCTTCTACTCAAATGCGACTCAGACAGGTTAAACAATTCTGATAACGTGCTAAGGCTTAGGTTACTATCTGTATAGGATTGATCGATATATTCAAGTATTGACTTATCAAACTCATCACTATTTTTCTCTCTCTTTTCGACTATTATCTTGCATAAGGCATCAAATTTATTCTTTAATCTTAGCTTCATTTCATCAATATTCGAGAAGTTGAATTCTTCACTTATTCCTAAAGATGTTTCGCTGCATATATCCAGATCTTCAGCAACTCTTTGCATAGTGCGATCTATATCAGAAAATAGCTGTTTGACAGCGTTGATTGTAACTTTCCGGCTTTCGATATTAAAGTCGATCAAATCATCTACAACTTCGTATGCTTTTTCCACAATTCCAGAAGTTAGATGAATGATAATAGTATTCTCCTTTTGCAAAGGGTAATAGTACGAACTGGCGCTGCTGTCAACTTCAGAGTATTCAACAACCTTCTCTAATTCTTTTAATGTTCTGTAATTAGTTGATTCCAAGGCTTCCCTATATGATATTGGAACTTTTCTTATACTATCATAAGTATTTCCTATACTTAAAATTACATTGTAATCCTCTATAACCCTCTTGATACTTATGATTGACTCTTTAAGCTGACTTTGATTATAAAAATTGCATATGACGATTTCATGATCATTTTCAATTACTCGCTCATGCTCAATTCCTAAATCGTCGATTATTTTAAAGATAAAGTCACCATCATTTAGCTCACCCTTATTATTACCAAATGACATAACAAAACAGCAAAACATTTTATATGGAAATGATACACCAAGCATATCCAGAGTTTTTATAAGTTCATCGCTTATGTTCTTTTCTTCATTGATTAGCTTAGTCAGGTAATACCTTTTTAATATTGGCTTTTGATTTTCAAGTCTGTCATGCAAAGCACCCTCTTCAATCAACATGTTATTTATGGATGATTGAAGCCATTGATATTCATTAGGAGATTGTTCCGTCTTATGACCAGATGTACTGTTTTTTAGCAATAAAATTAAATCCTGAATAGGCCTGAAATTCTTTATTGCTAGAATATAAGCCATAGCTATTCCTAAAGTCATTAATATGACAAAGATAGCTGTTACCAGCAGTTGTACCTTATGCAAATCTTTCATTGCCATATCTTCTGGTAACCCAATAATATGATTAGATTGTCAAAAGGTCTTAATGATGAACTTTAGTACTGTATATAGTG
>CAYFSR010000178.1:0-2919 GCA_964345785.1 uncultured Eubacteriales bacterium
AAAATTATTCTAGCACAGAATTACTGGACTTGTCAATAAATTTCGATGCTTTTCACAGCTGAAGCATGAAAAATAAAAAAATAAATTCTTAAGCTATCTATGTTCATCTAGAAGCTGTTTTCAACACGGACTACTACAATATAGTGGCACAAACGGTTCAAGAATCCAATTAAACTTAAAATTCTGGTTACCTAATAAGCCACTTACGGCCTCAGACTTTTGTAATCAAATTAGCTTGCCTAGTAAACATAATCAAGATGCCGGTTGCAATCTCCACTGATGTACATTGCTTGCAGCTGATAAAATTCTTGTGCGTTCCAGATAATCAGCATAGGAGCAAATTTTCCACATTCTTCGAAAAAAACCCTGGATTCCAAGTTTCTTTACCTCATCAATCAACAATTCACTGTTTGCTACCATGACGTTGAGAAGATGACCAATTTTCATTAGATAATGGTATCCTTCCATAGCTTTCCACGTATAGGAGTAGCAATGCTCATAGAAATAGCCCTGATGCTTTTCTGTCAGTATGTTATTCTCGATATTCCAGCGATATCTCCCAATTTTAGCACAACGATAGAAAACATTGCTCTGGTTGATAGGGGTAGAAGAGAGCCAGGCATACCGTGTAGAACACTCTTCTATCTTTCCCGTACTACGACTATGGTCTTCAGTCCATGATTCATAACAAATTACCACGTGAAGCTTTAACCTACGCAATACGTTTTTATTGTCACGATAATCATATTCAATATCATTAGCCCATAGATAATCCTGTTTACGGTCTCCCCACATAACTCTAAGGCGATTTTTCTCTTCCAATCTCATAATGCCTAGTGCATCACTCCATACAGCACTCATTGCTCCCGATTTCAACACTATCATATATCCCCATTTGTTCTTACGACAAATTTGAATAATGGGACCACAGGCGTACAATCCGTCAAGCACTACGGAAATTAGGGTATTTCTGAAATGTTCCTTAATCATAGCTGCGATTCTTCGAAAGGCCTTCCGCTCACATTCCTGCTTTTTTTTATCACCTGGGATGATATCTTCTCCAGTGCTAACCATTTCAGGGTCAGAAGTCTGTTCTGCACCATCCAAGAACACGCTAAAAAATGGAAGAGTTATCCCATTATCCAAAACCAAGACAGATTCCAGCACATATACATAATGCTGTTCTACTTTCTCTTCTCCTACATGACGAACCAAACCTGGATACTCACAATCCCACTGATAATCCCGATAAAGCTTTTGTGTACCGTCTATTGCAATCAGAAGCCTCTTGCCGTGCAGATAGTTTCTGAACTTCTTACGCCGTATCAAATCCTTCAACAGTTCTATCATGCTCTCCTGTATCTGACTGACATCTATGACTTCCAATAACCTGGCCAGTGTGTCCGCATGGGGTAGCGTCTCCAACTCCGGAAAAATAGCTCTAAGATTCTCAAACCCAATATCCGTCATTTGCCTGTTTACTTCTCGTCTGGAACCAATGTGAAATACGAACATGATAATCCCATAAATGAACAATGTTGTTATCTTGTGTTTGACTTTATGGGGTACTCGAGGATCCTTTATCTTACTGAGGCTGGTCAGTAGAGAAGGAAGCATTCGACGATAAACTGCTGCAGTCTTTTCTATGGTAGCTTGGTCACCGTCCTTCTGCTCTGGTACACTGCCTTTGACATTCACCCGGTTGGGCAGACTGTCCTTCTTTTTTCTTTCTTCATAGTGAACTCGAAGTACACGACCAGTGCGAATATCTTCATTCAGTTTTTCTTCTTCAGCCCTCTGACGGTCTAATTGTTTCTTTCTAACACTACTCATCAGGATTCACCACCTTGTACGGTTTCTCTCCCTTTAGGCATGCTCGAAAGTCCTTCTGTAAAGGATATACGTATATATCCTTCTTCGATAGGCTTGGCCTCTTGCTCCTAGATGCCCTGCCTAAGCCCTTTGTCTGACCAAGATAAATCCAGTTTGCTGCCTTGTAGCAGGTTCCATGAAAGTGTTCCCTATCTACAAATGTCTCCATTAATACAGGTGCATAACAGAATTCCCTCGACCAATCATCCTGTATCTGTCTGGCGGCCAATGACAATGCCTTGCTCGCAAGATTTTTGATTTTTACCCAGGGGAAAATTAAATATCGGCTATTGTTTACGATTAAGTGGAGTCTTTCTTTTTTATCTTCCATACTCCAACCTATCCAGTTTTCCCGTTCTTCCAAGGCCCAGCTTGAAGCCGAGAACTGTAAACAGCCCAACTCCTTATCGCCTGAACGAATAAAGTATCGTAACCTGGAGCCAAATGCCCTTTGGCAGCCAAGCATATGGTATTGATCAACGTAGGATCTCCATCTTTTTTGATCCTTCGCCGTACTTGCTATCGTTAATTCTATTGGCAGATAATCCTTTATCTCCCCAGATATCTCACTTGTGTCGAATTCGATTACTACTTTTCCCGGTAACCCACTTCGTATCATATTGACTTGTTTTGGGGGTAGTTTTATTATTTGTTCTGATTCTAGCTCATCCAGGAAAGCTATGCATTGTTGAAGTTTAGGTCTTCCTGCTGGTGTTACCCAATCTAATGACTCGCATATGGTTGCTGCCAATTCGCTCCTAGATAATTGGGGATATGTTTTTCTGGTCCATCGAATCAGTTCAATATCTTTAGGACTGAATGTCCTACCGGAAAATACCCTGATAGTATCGTCCAAGATGTGTCACCCACCTTTCCGATAATATCATAGCATTTCGCTTTTAGTTTGTCCACCACCTTTTTAAGAAAAAATTTATTTTGCAGTGGCTACAATCCTTTGAATAGTGCGGTCTTTATTTTCATGCTTCAGCTGTGCATAAAAAGGAATATTGTATAATTTATTATTTTGGCTTTTAATAGTAACTAATG
>CAYFSR010000179.1:0-2851 GCA_964345785.1 uncultured Eubacteriales bacterium
ACCCACCTCGATCAAATGCAACCATAAGCGGTTTGGTATTACCGGATTGTTTCATCGGAGATTCCGCATGTCAAAATTAGTAAATTACATTTAACTTTTTAGTATATATATCAGGTTCAAAACCAATCCAATTAAGTAACTTAAATATGATTGGTGGAGTAGCATCTGGCAGAATAAGATCACCCTCAAAAA
The DNA here is from genome assembly GCA_964345785.1 of uncultured Eubacteriales bacterium. GTDB lineage: Bacteria > Bacillota > Clostridia > Caldicoprobacterales > DTU083 > UBA5454. The sequence continues at coordinate 193 of CAYFSR010000179.1, forward strand.
TATAAACTAGGACAGTCTCAAATAGGTCCAAGATAGTTTTTGCAGAAGGACGGTAAGCCTTCTGGCCTCCGGGTTGTGGCAGATATTCATCATTATCGCTAAGAGACTTTCTTACTCGATGCTCTAGATAAGATGCAATTAGCAATACAAGTATAAACACATAGCCTAATGCTTCTACTCTTTCTACATTTTTAAGATAAACTGAACCCAAGTATACTGGGTTTTTGAGAAACTTGAACGCTTGCTCTATTGAGTTTTGCTCCTTGTACTCAGCGAGAATAAATTCATTAGAGTAATCCCTTTCATTCAAGAGTGAAGTAATCAAGACAAATGTAGATTCCATAAAAAGATCCTTGTCACAGTGCATGGAATCTCGTTCTCCAATGGTATGGGAAACATGATAGCTAATGATTTCCTCATAGGAATCATCCTCTTTCGGTCTTCCTCGTTTGTGGTATTTTCTTTTTACTCGTTCTTCCATCTGAGCTTCAATAGGGTAATGTAACTCCTCTGCTTTTTTTATGAATACAGCACTTTCATTTAGTGCATCCTCCGCACAGGCAAATTCCTTCTTAAAAAGACAATTAGCCTCCTTATTTAAGCCTTTTTCCTCTTTGCACCACCGTTTTTGTAATGTCCTTTCTTTCTGCTTTCTAAGGGCAGTAGAATGAACAACGACAAAACGATGAGGGTTGTCTTCAATGCTGTCCTGAAAACTGAAGACTTTGTAATGTGCTGTATCTTCCCGAGGAGTATCACTTAACTGTCCAACATCCTGCCAATTGGCTCCGTGCCAAGCTTCTTCTTTCCATTGGGTAACACAAGCAAAAGTTTCAGGAAACCTAGATATATACTGAATTCCCTTTAGTTGTTTGAGAGACTCATATGAAGAAACTGTAGCAGAATCCCCTATAAAGATAATATCTTTGTATTCTTGTTTCTCGAAAAACTCTTTTGCTTCTACTATTGCATCAGGATTCCACTCTTTATCAGAGGTGTTTCCAGACAGTAATTGCCCCATCACTGGTAGACCATTCTGCTGTACAGCAGCACCAATTTTAAACTGCTTTAGGTCTGGGCGATGATCTTTGCTATGTCCGTGGTTTATTGAAAAATCACCCTCGGTTTCTTCTTCGTACTTTCCTTCTACTGATATGGATGTGGTATCAAAGTGTAAATTTTCTATCGGTAGATTATGAGCCTGTAACATAGTTAAACAAACACGGCTAACCATATCCTTCATATTTATTTTTGTCAGTTTATCTAAAGCCCGACCATATGCATCGTCATTAAGTTGTTCTGCTGTTATGCCACTGTCTGCCAGCATGAATTCAATCTTTTGTCTACTCCAATATTCTTCAAGCTTCCACAAAGGCTTTCTTCCGTGTATAATACTTACTATTAGGGTTTCAATTAAAAAACCTGGTGATATCTTGGAGTTTTCAGGCCTCCAGGTTACCATATTATTTACTGTTTCTGCTATCTTCGCAATCCGACACAGTTCGAAGAGAATCGGTATGCTTGATGCATTGTAACCTTCGATTTTCCGTATGCTGTTATTATCCAAGATAATCCACTCCCATTATCATTATACTGGATATATTCGGCATAAACTTGGGAAAGCATTTTGGATATAATTGTAAATATAATTGGATATATTTGACATGCGGAGACTGGGTTGTAAATATTGATGGTTATTTTTGACATACGGAGACGGAGTTATTACCTAACACCGGTAAATTTAGATGCTTATTTATGTCTTCCTCTGTTCTTAATTTATTATCAAAAAGCTCAACTATTAGCACAATTAATAACGCTGCCACCAAACTAGCAAATAGAGTTATTAATAAGTACATTTTAATACTAATTGCTCCTATTAGGTATGGCCCAACTGTCTCCAATATTTTTATTTTGTAAGCTGGATAGATTCGAGTAGCTTCCATAATAAAAATATCAATTATAGTCTCCAGTATCTGCACAGCTTGTTCGCTATTGTTCCATTTGAGTTTGATCTCTATAAAAGATGTCTGCGGTTGTGGCATTGCCTCTATATGGTCTTTCAACTCATCAGGGGTCATGTTCAATCCCAGCTTTTTGATCGCGCTTTCTATGACAACGTTTGTTTTTAATATCGTTATATAAGTTTGTATACTCTCTTTTACAGCATTAATATCTTGTATTTGAAATTGTGATTGGTCATTGCCCAAGGTGCTGCCTATAATTAAGCTAACACGAGTCTCGTATGCGGGCTCTCTCCATAGAATTCTGTATAGCAAGGCAATTATCATGGTGATAATAACTATGATAAGAAATAAGTATATTCTTTTTTGTGCAATCCTAAAGACATCTTTATACCCGATATAAATCTCCTCACCGTCCAAGTATTCCCCCTCCTCCGAAAAAATTAAACCCCGAAGCTAATTAGGGACTTAAGACCAGTATATGCAGCACTTTTAAGAGTTTGCCTACCAGTAATCCCTTTTCTACCTTAACCTGTCTATATTTAAAATACAAAAAACGCCAAATAACAATTATGTCATCTGACGTTTTTGTGGCTCCCCAGACTGGGCTCGAACCAGTAACCCCTCGGTTAACAGCCGAGTGCTCTACCATTGAGCTACTGAGGAATATTTAATCCGGCAACGTCCTACTCTCCCAG
>CAYFSR010000180.1:0-2838 GCA_964345785.1 uncultured Eubacteriales bacterium
ATATGCAATATCCAGATGGACAGGTGGTAGCTGGAGAACCTTTTGAAGTTGATTTTTCATATAAGGAGTTTAAGAATGCAGTTAACACAGATAGTACTGAGAACACTGAGAGCATGATTCTTGAAGTATCAGCAGATTAATATTCATTTCTAAGCCTTCTCACAATGCGAAATGTGATATAGCTAACAATGATAAAGAATAGTACTCCTACACCTATAACTACTTGTTTTTGTGTATTGCTTTTCTCCAATGTAGCATCAATTCTAAGCCATTTTGCTTCACCAGGTTTTAAATTCCAGGAATAGCGAGTGGCATTCTTACCAGCAACACTATCTGTTTCATCAGCATTGGTAGTATTAGGCTGACCAGGCAAAGTAAAATTCATTTTCACAGTTATTTTATCAAGAGCATCCCATGCCAGGCTTTGCAAGTCTGAGGGAAGCTTATTAAATCCTGTTTTCTCTACGAGATTCTTTAGATCGACTTTTAAGTCTACCTGGTATCTATTCTGAAACACCCCAGGTTCGTAATTCCAGGAATAATCAGAAAGGATGGCTGGCAGAATGTCGAATCCTAACATTTTGCTATCTGTCTTTTGCAAATCCTCCAGCTTCATGGTTTTATTTGCTTCTAGGCCTACATATCCATCTTGGGTAACTGAGGATATAGAAAATCCATTTTCGGCCGCCTGTTGACTGGCAGCATTTGCTAAGTCATCGATGTCGATCCAGTTTTCGACCCTCTGATCTACGGCAAATAAATAGGCAACATCTATTGTGCCATTTTCCTCTATAACATAACTCATTTCCAGTTTTGCACAGCTGGAGAATGTAAGGAGACTTACTAAAATAAAAATTAGCAATACAATTTTTTTCAGGGATACTCCACCTTTCGCAAACCTTTAAAGTTTCTATAGCCATTGTAACATAAAACCATTATATAGTATGCTTGCTTTCCATTGCGTTATTACCATATAATATACAAGTACAAGAATTTGATTAAGGAGGATGTTATCTTGAGCAAGAAAAAATTATTACGCGTTTTTGCATCTTATTATAGGCCTCATTATAAGCTTCTTATACTTGATATGATATGTGCAATCTTTGTAGCGATGATAGACCTGATTTTCCCTATGATGACAAGGAGAATAACAGGCACAATTCTGCCGTCTGGTGCCATGCGTAGCTTTTGGCTATTAATTATTGCTATGGTAGTAATGTATATTGTACGAACAATTCTACAGTATGTTGTTAACTATTGGGGTCACATTTTGGGTGTTCGAATGGAATATGATATGCGGAAGGATTTATTTTCTCACTTGCAAACCCTACCTTTTCGCTTTTTTGATAAAAATCGAACTGGACATCTAATGTCCCGAATGATCAACGACCTTAATGAAATAACCGAGCTTGCACACCATGGTCCTGAAGATTTACTTTTATCTGTAATTATGTTGATAGGTTCTTTTATTATGCTAATTAGAATAGAATGGCGCCTTGCTATTATTGTTTATTTATTAGTGCCCATAATGCTTTGGTTCGCACTTACCTATCGTAAGCGCATGAGTAAGTCGTTTAAGGAATTGCGGGTAAAGTTAGCTGATGTAAATGCTCAGTTGGAAAGTAGTATTTCAGGAGTTCGTGTTTCCAAATCTTTTACTAACGAGGCCTATGAGGAAGAAAAATTTGGTAAGGGTAACCAGCGATTCCGCAGTAGCAAATATGTTGCCTATAGGCATATGGCTGTTTTCCAGACGGGTATTCAGTATTTCTCAAATATGTTAAATGTCATAGTGGTAGCAGTTGGTGGCTACTTCATATACAAACAATGGATGAGTATAGCCGACCTTCTTGCTTTTATCATGTATGTGGGGGTTTTCCTACAGCCCATTGGCCGACTAAGTAACTTCATGCAACAATTCGAATCGGGAATGACAGGTGTCGAAAGATTTGTAGAAATTATGGATGTGGAACCAGACATTGTTGATGCACCAGATTCGAAAGAGCTGAAGGATGTTGAGGGAAATATTGAATTTGAAAATGTAAGCTTCTCATATGATGAAAATGAAAAGGTTCTGCAAAACATTGATATTACTATCCCCGCAGGGAAGTCTATTGCTTTAGTTGGTCCTTCCGGTGGAGGAAAGACCACTATGTGCCATCTTATACCTCGCTTTTATGAAGTAAAAGAAGGTAAAATCAAGATAGATGGATACGATATCCGAGACTACACATTATCATCGCTGCGTATGAATATTGGTTTGGTGCAGCAGGATATTTTCCTATTTGCAGGAACTATTGGAGAGAATATTAGATATGGCAGAATAGATGCTACTGATCAGGAAGTTGAGGAAGCTGCAAAGAGAGCCAATATCCACGACTTTATTAGTAGTTTACCCGATAGCTATGACACCCAGGTAGGAGAGCGGGGTTTACGTCTTTCAGGAGGACAAAAACAACGAATTTCAATTGCACGGGTCTTCTTGAAGAATCCACCAATTCTATTGCTGGATGAAGCTACCTCTGCATTGGATAATGAGACAGAAATCAAGATTCAACGCTCCTTGGAGCAGCTATCTCAAGGCAGAACCTCGTTGATTATTGCTCATAGGCTTTCAACTATAAAAAATGCAGATCGCATTTTGGTCCTTACTGAAGAAGGTGTAGTGGAAGAAGGAACTCATGAAGAGCTGATGGAAGTGGGCGGAGTTTACTCTGGATTGTATAAGTCTCAGTTTAAGACCCTTAATTCTGATGATAAAATTTTAGGCTGGGGCGAAGAGGGTGAATAAGCTTATGGAATATCTATCTTTAGCGAAGAATGTAGAACAGGAAGTGG
>CAYFSR010000181.1:0-2804 GCA_964345785.1 uncultured Eubacteriales bacterium
AGCAAACAGCACGCAGAACACGAAGACGTCGTGAAAAAAAGAATATTGAGCGGGGAGCTGCCCATATTCAGTCTACGTTTAATAATACCATCGTAACCATAACTGACACTGCCGGTAACGCATTGTCTTGGGCTAGCGCAGGTGGGCTTGGCTTTAGAGGATCTAAGAAGAGCACACCATTTGCTGCACAGACAGCAGCTGAAACAGCAGCTAAAGCAGCTATGGAGCATGGACTAAAAACAGTTGAAGTATATGTAAAAGGACCAGGATCAGGCAGAGAAGCAGCCATTCGGTCGCTACAGGCAGCAGGGCTTGAGGTTAGCATGATTAAAGACGTAACCCCAATTCCCCATAATGGTTGCAGACCACCAAAGAGAAGAAGAGTATAAGAAGTGGAGGTGTAATTGATGGCAAGAAACTTGGAACCACAATGTCGGCAATGCCGCCGGGAAGGCTTAAAGCTTTACCTGAAAGGCGACAGATGCTTTACCGACAAATGTGGTATTACCAGAAAACCAACTGCTCCCGGACAACACGGAACCAGCAGGAGAAAAGTATCGGAATATGGCATGCAGCTTCGCGAGAAGCAGAAGGTCAGACGAATTTATGGAGTGCTGGAGAAGCAGTTTGAAAATTATTTTGGAATCGCAGAAAAGATGAAGGGCATTACTGGTGAAAATCTACTGCAGCTTCTTGAAAGAAGACTGGATAACGTAGTTTATCGTATGGGATTTGCCAGCTCCAGAGCACAGGCAAGACAGTATGTACGACATGGACATATCACCATTAATGGCAAAAAAGTAGATATACCCTCCTACATCACCGATGTTGGCGAAGTAATTGGTGTAAGACAAAGAAGCGCATCAGAAGTTGTTCATTTTAAGGATTTGAGAGAGGGAACAGGCAGAGCAGTTGTGCCGTGGCTACAAGTAGATTATGACAAGCTGGAAGGTACTCTTGCAGCACTTCCATCCAGAGAGGATATCGACATTGAAATCCAGGAGCAGCTCATAGTAGAGTTCTACTCCAGATAATGATAGACATGGATTTAGTTGATACCTTACCCTCAAGAGGAATGGACCAAAAAGTTATGAGGAGGGTTTGATTTGATAGAAATTGAAAAGCCCAAAATTGAAATTGTTGAAATTAGCGAGGACAACCGGTATGGAAAATTTGTTCTAGAGCCTTTGGAAAGAGGTTTTGGTACAACCATGGGAAATTCACTCCGAAGGGTTTTACTGTCTTCCTTACCGGGAGTAGCAGTTACTTCCATTAAGGTAGATGGCGTATTACACGAGTTTTCTACCTTGCCTGGTGTAAAAGAAGACTTGGTAGAAATTATTTTGAACATTAAGGATCTAGCCTTGACAATGTCCAGTGATGAACCGAAAATCATCACCATTAATGCTCAAGGCCCAAGCCGAGTTACTGCAGGGGATATAATTGTGGATTCCGAAGTGGAAGTCATAAACCCAGATCACCATATCGCTACCTTGAATGAAGAAGCAAAGCTGTTTATGGAGCTCACCATTGAAAAAGGCAGAGGCTATGTTCCAGCAGAGCGTAACAAGCATTCAGGCCAGCCCATTGGCATGATTCCTGTAGACTCAATCTTTACACCAATCAGCAGAGTTAATTTTAATGTTGAGAACACCCGTGTTGGGCAGGTAACCGACTATGACAAATTAACTCTTGAAGTATGGACAGATGGAACCATACTACCTGATGAAGCTACAAGCTTGGCAGCTAAAATTTTAGTAGAACATCTTTCCTTGTTCATCAACTTAACAGAGCATGTAAACGAAGTAGAAATTATGGTTGAAAAGGAAGAGGATAAGAAGGAAAAGGTTCTTGAGATGACTATCGAAGAGCTTGATCTTTCTGTTCGTTCATACAACTGCCTAAAACGAGCAGGCATTAATACAGTGCAGGAATTGACTCAGAAGACCGAAGAGGAAATGATGAAGGTTAGAAACCTTGGCAGAAAATCCTTGGAAGAAGTCCAACAGAAGATGGCTGCATTAAATTTAAGTTTAAAACAAAGCGAAGAATAGAGTATAAAGAATGAAGGAGGGAGAATATGCCCGGATACAGGAAATTAGGCAGGGCTAGTGATCAGCGCCGAGCACTTTTGCGTAACCAGGTAACCAACCTGTTATGGCATGGAAAGATCGAGACAACTGAGACTCGTGCCAAGGAAGTTCGAAGCATAGCTGAAAAACTGCTTACCCTTGCTATAAACGAATATGATAAGACCGTTAAGGTGACGAAGGAAGTCAATAACGAAAAAGGTCAGACCGTTACTTTGGAAGTTACTAATGACATGCCTTCCAAACTACATGCAAGAAGACAGATGATGGCATATCTCTATGATATGAAGGAACTGCGCAATGAGGACGAAACCAAGAAAGAATACGCAGAGCGCTTGAGAGAGGTAAAGCACCCTCTAATAGAAAAAATGTTCAATGAATATGGGCCCAAGTACAGGGAAAGAAATGAAAAACAGTCTTCAGGCGGTGGATACACTAGAATTCTGAAAAAAGGCCCCAGAAGAGGCGATGGAGCCGAAGCAGTTATCATAGAGCTGGTTTAACTAAGATTTTTGAAATAACGGATTAAGTTCATGCGGACTTTTCGCCTGCAGCTTAATCCATATTTTTTGTCTTCCTACGGAAGCGGGAAGCAGAGGGACGGTTCTCGTGCTTCCGAAATAATAAATTTATTCCACTCGCTGTTGCGATCACGGATCATTCTATAGCTCGCTCATCAGAAAATCCTACACCTTCCGAACTCACTGCGTTCAA
>CAYFSR010000182.1:0-2802 GCA_964345785.1 uncultured Eubacteriales bacterium
TGATGCAGTATGCAGAGCTACACATGAGCGGAAATCTAGATTATCTGTATATGTCGCATGATGCATTGGCCGAAGTCACCACCAGCACGTCTGAGAGTTATGAAAAACTGGGAATCCGTATAGATGCAGTTGGAGCCAGTGGATGATAGATAATCAAAACAAGGTCATTTGGCATAATGGTGCAACGTCAAATTTCAACAGTTATATTGGATTTGACAAAGAAAATCAGGTAGCTGTGGTGATCTTGTCTAATTTGTCACCAAATTATAGGGTTCCAGCAACTGTGATGGGTATTGAACTTTTGACTTCGTTAAGAAAGTCAATCCTAAAGTAAGCTTCTAAGATTTTCAAGTAAAGTTACATCTTCACACACAGGACAGTAAATTTCAAAGTCGTTATCATCTGCATACTTCAATATTTCATTAGATGCACCTTAAAATACTTTATAAGCTCGTCAGAAGCTCTTGACTGGCTGGCACGATTAGTGACACTTTTCCATAACAAAGGACTTGTTTGCTCGATACCTCTGCTTACTGCTGTTCGGCTTATCTGGCACAGTCATTTCGATGAATCCAAGTTCTAAAGCAGGGTGCAAATAATTTTTGCTAAATGTAGGACGATGTTTGAGACCAAGTCGTTCTAAAAGCTCTTTTGCTGAAAGTGTATCATTCCCAAGAACCATCATCAATCGTTCAACTTGTTCGGTTACTTGATCGCGCACTTGTTCGGTTTGAATTAGCTCACTTAATGCATCACGTATTATGCTTAGCATGAATTCAATAAAAACAGTAGAATCTGCTGCTTTATCTGCAATAGCTAAAACATCGTAATATTCATTTTGTCTCTCACGAATTAAGGTTTCTATTGGCAGCCAAGTAAATACCGATTTCCAACAACTAAGCAACAAAGATTGCCACATGCGTCCCATACGTCCATTTCCATCTGAAAAAGGATGTATGAATTCAAACTCATAGTGAAATATACAACTCTTAACAAGTGGATGAGTATCAGTATTTTTTATCCAATGAAGTAAGTCGCTAACCAGTTTTGGCACAAGATCCGCTGGAGGGGCCATGTGCACTAACTTTTCTCCAGCGAATACACCAACACCACCGGAACGGAATCGACCAGATTCATTCGTTAATTCCATCATCAGAACTTTATGCGCCTTTAGGAGATCATTAATACTATACGGATTAAACGTTAATAGATGATTGTATGCCTCATATGCATTTTTAACTTCTCGAATTTCATTTGGGGTGCCAAGAACACGCTTTCCATTAATGACATCTGTCACTTGTTCAAGAGATAAGGAATTGTTTTCAATAGCTAATGAAGAATGAATCGTTCGTATTTGATTATCTCGACGCAAATATGGGTTAACAGTACTCTCATTTTTTACCGTAACGATACCAACCTGTTCACTAATTTCTGCTACTAAGTGAATAATGGCATCTGTGATACTGTATGGTGGAACATACGGTTTTTCTGGCACAATATCAGCTCCCAATTTTATCTTATACGTTATTATACCGTATAAGTAATGCTGGCGCAAGTGGAATTTGACCTGATATGCACTAAAGCGGCTGCCTTACAGGCTCCATTACTCCACGCTCCATTCAAAAATTTTTGAGAAACGTTGTCCTTGTTTGTATAAATCTGTCCACTCTGGCAAACGAGCAACACGGAGAAAGCGCGCACCAAGCTTTTCGCAAACCCGTCTTGAAGCCGTATTTGTATAATTGTTTGTGATAAGTAACTTTGTCATGTTGTGTGCTTTTGCCACTGGAAGAAGCAGGCGACAGGCGCGCCCGGCATATCCGTTGCCGCGATGTTTTTCATTTACGCCATAGCCGATTTGCCCACCATAGTACAAGCTACTTTCATCTGGGCCATATCCGAAATAACCAATCCGCAGATTGATTTCACCGATAATTTCAGCACCTTTACAAATGGCAAAATCATAACTGGGAACATATTTCTTCTCCGGTATTGCCGGTTTTTTAGCTGTACATACAAGATGAATTGCACCATTTGAAAGCTCCGGGAGTTCAATAAAATCATTAAAAACGCATGGTAAGCTTTTATAGTATTCTATTTCTTTATGTGTATCTCATTCATCTTTTGTTATGGCGTAAGACAGCTCATCGCTATATTTTGTGGCAACGTTTTTATTTCCAGGTCGCGCCTCGATGAATAATCCCTCTCGCCACATACCGATCTTCTCCATTACGCGATATGAGGCTTGATTTTCAGCATCACAATGTGCAATAATCCGGTGAAGATGCAGAGTATCGAAGCCATGCTCCAAAAGGGCAGTCCCCATTTCAGTGCCAAATCCCTGAGCCCAAAAATCGCGCTGAAGTATCCATCCGATTTCCGCCTCATCAATGGATATAATAAGATTACACGCCCCAATCAGTTCACCAGCTTCTTTAAGTACAGCGGCATACTGGTAATTGGAGCAAGGGTTTTCATCAGCCTTAGATATTGCCATATTTATGAAAGTCCCAGCAGAATACTCTCATCCTCTATAGGTGGGAGATGAATGCGAAAATAAGAACACAAAAGTAATCAAAAATATTAAGAACATATGTTCCCAAAAGGTCTAAAATATGATACAATAGGTATAAGGCAGAACCCTAGTCAGATAGCTTGCTAGAGGAGTTGCCAAGGGGAGGTGAACACATGATTCGAACTCTAAAAATTTCTTTTCGCTCATCAAAGACCAACATAGATAGATTATTCCAGTGCAATCGTGAATCTGCAACTGTTTGGAATGATTGTCTTAAGTATTCCAAA
>CAYFSR010000183.1:0-2770 GCA_964345785.1 uncultured Eubacteriales bacterium
GTCGCTCATGCCCAGCGAGACTTCGCGGGCTAATTGGGTGACTTACTCGGTTAGGCTGAGACATGTGGGCAGGATGACCTCCTGACGATTCTCCAGAGCCTTGCTGCCTGCTGTGCCCCTTGCGATGAGTGCGTTGTTAGGTGACGTAACTGCCTCAAATTTCACCAGCACCTTTCGACTCCCATTCTTTTAGCGCATTAACAAATGAGAGTGATAAAGAATCATCATATTCTTTTTGAATAACTTCAGCAACGTCAATAAAATTTATAATATTTGTCCCAGATCCTGACGGTTGAATATACAGTATTTCTGGTTTTGTACATGTCAATCTATTATCGCATATTTCTATGTTTCTAATAGCTTCACCAGTTCCCTGCTGACTTTTTTTCACCAAGGATACCAATGTACTATCAAAGTTTACAAGTCCTAAATCTCTTAATTCTAAAAACAAATGCAAATATTTCTTCTTGCTTGAAGATGCATTAAAAATATCCTTTAGACCAACTAATAAATTAAACAATCCTTTATTCTTCGCTTCTTCAAGGTATAAGTCTTGATTGTCCCTTCTCGAAGAGTTGTCTGTCTTAAGTTCAATGAAAATAACTTTGTTTGATTTGCGTCCTATAACTAGATAATCAATTTTAAATGAATTATTGTCTTGATTGGTAGGCCTAATTACTTTAATCGGTACTGGGAATTCCGGTATAACAACCCAATCATCATGAATTCCTATCTTATTTGATACAATGTCATTAATGTATAGTGAGAAAAAAATATCTGCTCGTCTTTCAAGTTGATAACTCGGTAGGTTTCTCCATTTGGATAGATTTGAAAAAATCTTTTCAATCATAAAAATCTCCCCTAGATTAAGCTGGTGCCTGTATTTCTATGTCACCTAACGGTTTGCACTCGCGACGTGGCTCAGCCTTACAGGGAGCCGCTCATGCCCAGCGAGACTTCGCGAGCTAATGCGGTGACCGACTCGGTTAGACTGAGACATGTGGACAGAATGACCTCCTAACGGTACATCAGAGTCTTGCCCCTCTGCTGTGCCCCTTGCGCTGAGTGCCTTGTTAGGCGGCGGACCTTGTCCCACTAAAACTATGCTACCGTGTAAATACAACTCAGCTAATGACGCATCATAAGAATAATGCGGCTTTGAAAACATAGATTTCGTCTAATGCTATATAAGGAAATAGTAGCCTGAATACTTTTTGTTATTAAATAAAACCATACCTAAAGGAATAGCAGCTAATAAAATATATATTGCAATAAATAAAGGTGTTTGAAGGATTTTCATACTCTCTAATATAGCCATTGAAATAAAAAGAATGCCAAGAATGAAATGAGACAAAGCTACTCTGTGCTGGTACTCCTTCATATGATGTTCGCTTATAACTTGTTTCACCTTGCTGCTAATAACAATACTTGAATTAATCCAGTGAAGAATCCCCTTAATAATAATCGCTAAGCCTAAGAATATTTGTGCGTACATTATGGTATACCTCCTCTAATTTTGGTCAGCCTTATTTTACTGATGCTGCGTTGTTTTTCTACTGGTGTTCCTTATATGAACATTTCGTAAAGCCTAAATATTTAATGTGTATAGGATTCACCACATATAGTTTCAAGTATAATCACCAAGTTCTCATTATTTCCAAAATACCTTATAACTAATTTGTCTTTTCGATAAAGATATAGTGGTCTAAAATAATCAATTAATGGATTAGAATAATCGCTCAACTGTTTTTCAATAACACCCTCTATCGTTTCAGTTGTTTCTATTGAAATAAAAACATCTTCTCCATTTACATTAAGTATCTTTAGGTTATTAGGGAAATCTTGGCTTTGGGGATGTTTTTCTGCATAATCTTTTGTTACATCTTTTACTTCACAGCCATTTTGCTTTAATGTTTTTATAAAATCTGAATAAGTATTCCTATTCGTTGGTTTTAAATAAAGCCATCCAATTGTGCAAAGTACTATAGCAAGTATAATAATTAAAGTAATTAATGTTTGCCTTTTCAATTTGCCGTTCAACATCAATTCAAACCTCCCTCTATTATCTTTCATTATCTCTCGTATCCTCACTCAATCTTAGTTTTTCATCTTATTGTAAAGAGAACCACTCACGGATATAACGCATTTGAATGCTTTGTTGCCTGAAATAAGGGAAAATAGGTGCCTTTAATAAAACTGCGTACTTATCACTTCTATTTTAGGCCCTAATTGTTCCACATATACTCAGGTGGCATACCCTCCCATGTCTCGCTGGCTCTTTGGCCTAAATTCCTTCGTCCTGCCTATCCGTGAGGTGGATGTCAGCTATGCTCCTTTACTGGGTCGTCTATGCGCCCTCATGGATAAAATTCCTGCCGACTATCAGCTCTCTTTTGTCAAGGTACTAACATACAATTGATTTGAAATACATATCTTCATCATCCGCCTGATTGGCCTAACTTAAGAGGTTCACTGTAATAAGTGAAACGCATAACTGCCCCTTTCGATAAACTAATCCGCAGGATGTAAAGAACAAAGTTTTATCTTGTGCTTACTGAGCCATATACATCTTCGTTTCCGTCCCCGAGCTCGATGCCTCAGAGGATGACCCAAAGGATATGACCCGTGAGCAAAGCGTGTGATATAATCGAAATACCTTGCGATGGGCTATGCACTGTATACATCCCCGCATCCACGCCCATCGCTCAACCAGAGCTATCACACGCTGTAGGCCTGTCAGCGGGACGACCCCATAGGAATGACTTCCTGA
>CAYFSR010000184.1:0-2770 GCA_964345785.1 uncultured Eubacteriales bacterium
TGATTACAAGGGATTCTGCCTGCCCTGTAAGTACTATATGATGTTTTTCCTGGCTATCTCCAAAGGCTTCTGCTACGCTTTCTTTCATGGCTTGTAGCACCAATTGGAAATAATCATCTGCATTAAACTCTACTATGCCTCCTGTACCAATATATTTCACCTTCACCCGTTTTAAGGATAAAGGCGAAATATCAGTACTGTAGCAGCAGACCTTAATGTTAGTAGTGCCAAGGTCTATCGCTATATATCCCATTTTAATACCCTACTTTGTCCCAGCAATCAAATGGAGCTGCCAACTCGTCACTTACATATACCTGAGTCTTCATTAACTGAAGCATAGAACTTGGTACTAGCGGAGTAACAGGTCCATGAAGCACTAATCTGGAAACCATTCTCTGCCATGATGAGAATGTTCCATTGGTTAATAAGGAGTGAATTTCAATTCGCTCTCTTGAATTTTTAACATCTACAGGCCCTATGGTAGCAGCCTTAGGTGGCACAGCTGCAATGTTACCGGATTGACCAAATACGCCGTGCAGGGAGTTTTGTAATATTGTCATCGGGTGAACATCAACAACTTTGGCAGGTTGTTTTAAGTATTCATCCATGTCAGTTATGTTCATCCAGTCGTCTACAGGGTCGATGAATGCACAATGTCCTGTCCAACCAGGGCTAGATGAACATAAATCCGCTCCGCCTTCTCCACAGTCAGTAATCATTTTGGAGTAATCGTTGATGTTAGCATTGGTTGGATAATAAATGTTCTCAATAGGCATTCTCAAATCTTCATCGATTTCAAAGAAAAAATACTTCAGTAAGGAGCGTGCAAAGCTGCCTTTGTAGGATTCAGGCGCGATGTTGCCATCTTGATCTGCCCATTCGTCCATTGCAAAAATATGTACATTTCTGCAATTTACTCTGTGGTAATTAATCAATTCTGCAACTGGGATATAGGTGTCAGGTTCCGGATTCCCAAGGATAATAGTGAACTTTTTGTCCTGCTCATCAGATTCTCTGATCCTGTTAAAAATAGTGCCAATTACTACAGGATGAGGATTCATCATAACTTTGATTTTAAAATCTGGGTTGTCATGCTTCTCTAAATCTTTTCCACTAATCTTGCGAAGTCTCTCAACAACCTCTCTGTCCTTAAATGGCACAAAATCAGCTGGATTAAAAGCGAAATCCGTTCCTTCACCAAAAATAATCTTTTGCATTTCCTTCAAGTCTCTCATGGTCATTCTCCTTTTTTTATTTTATTTTATTTCCATTTAAAATTATGGATTTGACATTCATCTTGTCGTCTACGATGATTAAATCAGCATCAAAGCCTTTGCCAATCTTTCCTTTGGACGTGAACCCAAGCAGCCTTGCCGGATTGGCTGATGCATAAGTAAATACATCACATAGACTTGCCCCTGTATGTACCATCATGTTGTGGCACGCAACATCAAGGGTAAGCTTTGAGCCCGCAATTTCGCCCTGAAAATCAAAATTAATGTCAGTAGCGCCCTCATAACCGTCAGGTACTGGACCATCAAACACACAAGCGTCTGAAACAAGAATAATTTTCGATTTTCCCTTTATCTTAACAACAAGCCTTAACATATACGGATCAACATGTATACCTTTTCTGTCGCATATCAATTCTGCGTATATTTCATCGTTATAATTTACTGTTTCATCCACACATACGCCTCTGACTTCGGGATACTTGACCAGATCACCGGTGGCATTTGTATGATGGGTTGCCAGCCGTAATCCATATGGCATCAAGCGCTCAATCTGTGCAGGTGAAGCTTCACTGTGAGCAACTGAAAATACGATATTGGGAATTGCTGATTTTACATCCTTAACGAAGCTTTCGATATTCTCTAGCTCCGGAGCTAAACACCACACCTTAGCAAAATCCCCTGCCGCTTCAATTAGTGGCATATAGTCTTTGGGATCTACAGGCCTGTTCCATGGATTATTCTCCCGGTCCGCACCGAACTTTGGATTAAGATAAGGTGCTTCCATGTATAGTCCTTTTATATTGTAACCTTCATCTTTCTTACTGCTGTCCTTTACCAGCTGGATCTGGTCTAATAATTGATCTTTTGGTGTGTTGAAATACAAAGTTGGAAGTACTGATGTGGTTCCATGAATTAGATTTTCCCGAGCTGCTTCCAACGGATCTTCATAAAACCAATTGGTTCCACCAGCATGTGTGTGTATGTCTATCAAACCTGGGCCTACATAGCCACCTTGAGCATCTATAATTTCACAGTTTGCTGGTAATTTTACTTTGTCTCGGCTGCCATAATCGATGATTTTACCTTCGTTAAAGACAACAACGCCGTCTTCAATCAAGTGGTTGGTCATTACTAGTACTGCATTTACAATTGCTTTCATTGAAAAAACCTCCCTATCTATGTCTATATACATTAACTGTGTGACTATTCAAATACCGATTTTTATGTCATCCTGAGCATGGCATACTTAATTTCAATGTCATCCTGAGTGCCAGCGAAGGATCTTTCCTGGGAAGATTCCTCGTTCCACTCGGAATGACAACAATAAGCAGGATGATACCTTTACTTGGTAGAATTATTCTATTAATCATCGAAAACATTTAGCAGCTATCTTGAACTAGCTGTATTAGCTGAAATTAATCACTTGCCACAATCTCATTGATGATAGCCGTTCGCAATATCGGTCAGCTAAATAATCACTCAGTCTCGAAATAACTCTCCAAGCATAGAGTTGCCGCTCCTATAGCAGTAGCTAA
>CAYFSR010000185.1:0-2726 GCA_964345785.1 uncultured Eubacteriales bacterium
CAGTCTCGAAATAACTCTCCAAGCATAGAGTTGCCGCTCCTATAGCAGTAGCTAAATCCCCAAGCTGCGAGGCTTCAATTTTCAAGTCCTTAATCATTTCGTGTAAAGCCTCTCGTTTTACGGTTTCTACTATCTCTTGAAACATTATATCGTTGTCTTGTATCATCCTCCCTCCAACTATAACTTTGGACGGGTTTATAATACTTATAGAGTTCATGATACCTATGGCTATATATCTTCCTGCATTCTTAAGAAGCTGCAGGCACTTTTCATCCCCAAGCTTAGCGGCTAGACCTATCTCTCTTACCGTTGGGATTCTTGTGTTTCTATTGGTTGCTTCATTCAACAAAGGACTTTCTCCCCTGCCCAGCAATTCTGTTGCCTGCTTGGTTAATGCCCATCCTGAAGCTATGGACTCAATACATCCATTTCTTCCACAAGTACACCTTGGTCCATCTACCTTAACTATGGTATGGCCAACTTCGCCACTCATACCCATAGATCCATAAAAGACCTCGCCATTGATGACAATTCCACAACCAATACCTAGACCTAAGTCAAATACGATAAAATCATTTACTTCTCTACCAGCTCCATAGCGCAGTTCCGCTAGAGCCATAAGGCGTGAGCAGTCATCTACCATAATCTCTACATCGTACTTTTTACGAAAGAGATCTGCAAGAGGTAACTTTTCCCACCCTTTAATATTTTCGTTTAGCTTTGCTTCACCAGTTTTGCTGTCTATATACCCGGGAAAGGCCAGCCCTATTCTATCTATCTGGTCGATTATGTAATTACATAGCTGCATTAATATATCCGAACTCATACTTGCTATATCTATGCTGTGTTCGCATAAAACTTTACCAGTATAATCTATAATTACTCCAGAAACGTGGGTTCCGCCTACATCAAGTCCAATGCTATACGTATATGCACCATTTAGTGCTAGATTTTCTTTCGGTCGTCCAACTCCAATGCTACTTTTCGATACTACAATTACTTCACCGTCTGCAAGCATTTCGTTTATGATATTTGTTATGGTTTTCTTGTCCAAGTTGGCCTTTGTTGATAAGTCTACTCTAGAACAGGATCCTTCATCGCGCAGAATACTGCGCACTTTTTTCATGTTATAAGAACGTAAGAAGGATTGATCACTTTTGCTGTATTCATTACTCACACAATCAGTCCATTTTCTCTGCTAATTTATTTTACTTGTCATTAACTATATAATAGTGGATGCCTTCCACTAAGTCAATACGGATTTGTAATTTCTGTATGATTTAACGGTACAGAAAGAAAAACAGTAATATAATATGCCTAATTAAAATGTGGGTCAGAGACTGGAAAGACTTTCCTGACCCACTTTTCCGCTATTATAATGTCTGCATATTATTACTTGGTTTCTACACCCCAGCAGTATAAATCGGATCGAAAGTTCCCCAACCTAATTTACCAAATGCCAGCTCACCTTTTTCTGTACGGCAGTCATACCAAAGCCGTTCTTCTTCCAGCTCTTCTATACTAGGAATGTCGCCTTCCAAATAGGCTTGGATCCTGTCTTTTGTAGTTGAAAAACGAAAAATCAATGCTCCGTAGCGTTTCTCAACAGCTTCCCAGCCAAATGGCTTGTTATATAGCATCCAGGCATCTCTGTGACATATTCTCAAAGCATCTAAACGCTCCATAATCTCCTGGCATTCAGATGCCAACTCAGTAAGGAGCTGATTGTCATTCGCATCGTATGCCTTCTTTAGACGTACACCAAAATCAGCTTTAAGCTCAAGGGCAGCTACCAGTTTTCGGACCACATCAAATGCAGGTTTTAATAAACCATTGTCATGTCCCCTCACTGCGAAATCGCTCGATAAGTTTTTGTAAAAACTTGAAATATCAATAGGTAGATTTTCTATATGTTTATCTGCTAATCCGATTAACGGATCATTGTATAGAAAATATCTGATGGTGTTTTCTCCTGTCAAATCACCTTCTGGATGCTCGGCAGCGTCTAGAGCTAAAAAGTCCTCGTACTTGGCATTACAGCAAGTTTTAAATCGACGAGCGATTTTCTCCGGGTTATACTCTCCAGAGTAATCGTATTCTGCATATAATTGCAAGCCTGGTAATGACATAATCAAATTCGACTCAGCTCCGTTATGCCAAATTGTTGCTACTACTTCCTTAATCCCCTTTTCCTTGCAGGCAGAAAGTGCAGGCAAAGTGTTAGCAATTGTTCGGTTATACATTACTATTGGGCCAACCCATGCCCATATTCCTCCCGCAAACAAAGTGTTTTCTCCTAAATCTTTATGTTTATCAATTATCGTAGTATAGAAGTCTTTATTGTCATGATAATAATCCCAGAATATCTGCTGAATACCTTCCGGTATCCTATCCGTGACTTCTTTGCTAAAAACAACATCGGTATCATAATCCTTCTTTTTTGTAGTTAACATACGGAAGAACATATCACTCCACATCATTGGCTTAAAGCCATAGCTTTTAGCCATTTCAGTGATCTTTCCCAGATGCTCAAAGAAGATTTCTGTCTGTTCTTTATATCCATTTAGCTCCAAATACTGTCCCAACCCAAGAGCATGTGCTTCATCCATGCCCATATGCAATCTTTTACTTGCGAAGCATTCCGAGATTGTCTTTAACATGTCATCAATCAAATCATAAGTTTCTTCAGCTCCGACAAGCAGGATATTTCCAGTATCACGATATGG
>CAYFSR010000186.1:0-2688 GCA_964345785.1 uncultured Eubacteriales bacterium
ACACAGGCCTATTCTGCGATGCTCGCACGGTACTGGAGAGCACCATTGAGCAAGTACTGATCACCGCCATTAATCAGACGCTCTGTGACAAAGACTCTTTCCTCACAACTCTACGGGACAATATCGCCACCGTTATAAGCCGTGAAAGCGACAAGGCTTTGGCGGATATCGATAAGCGGTTGGAGGAGCTGCAAACGGAGCTTTTGAAACTGGCAACATCAAATGCGGACTATGATAAGGTTGGCGATAAGATTCACCGTCTGCGTGACCAAAAGCAGAAGTTGCTTCTTGAAAGCGCTAACCGTGATGAGCTCAAAAAGCGGATTGCTGATATGAGCACATTTCTAAAGAAGCAGTCCACCAATCTTACCAAATACGATGAACAGTTAGTCCGGCGGCTGATCGAGAAAGTCACAGTCTACGAGGATAAATTCACTGTGGAATTCAAGTCTGGTGTGACGGTAGATGTGGATGAAGATAGAATTTAGTTGTATAAACACATCATAAAATCCAATACTTATAAATTTATAAAGGCTCCTCTCACCCGAAACATATCTGGTGATGAGGAGCCCTGTTTTTATTCCTTCTTTTTTCTAGAATCTTCAAAAATTTTCTTTGCTTCTTCCATATCCTGTCCATCAATATAATATGTAATAGCTGCTTTACCAATTGCAGAAGTACCTAAAGCTGCAATTCCAGAGCTTACAGCCGAACCAGACCCCGGCCAGACTGCATTCAAGAATTTTGATGCTTGCTGTGCAACCAGTCTAAACACATACCCCGCACCTGCAATTCCACCCATGCTAAATATAAACTCTTTAGCAGTATCAAGCGAAATATCTCTTCCACTTAAAGATGCGATTAAACATACTAAAACCGACTGGATTATGAGTAACACATATATATCAGAAACAGGAATCGGCGTAAGTGCAACCGTTGCTGATATACCAGAGAATATTGTGTTCAGATGTCTTGCCAGTCTATTAACTACTTCTGTAAGTCGTGCAGCCATCCTTAATCCCATCTGTGCCTCAAAATCAAGGATGGCTTCCTCCAATATATCAAGTAGTCTCTCAATGTTGTAACGGCCATCAAACGCTATTTGAAGATTTTCAATATCGTTTTTTGGTAAATTGTCTATATTTTCTACATCAATTTCTATGCCATCTGGTGTTTGCCAATCAATCAATGATGAAACGGCGATAATATCATCTATTTTAAGACCATTCTTAACAATAATACCTTTATAGTATTGAACTACTTCTTGAATTTTTACAATTTTGTTCTGTGGATACTCTGATGGTATCTTAAATCTTGTTGGTGCCATCTCATCACATTTGTTTATGACAACCACTATTGGCAGTCGCATGTTGTTAATTTCTGCATAAGTTTTTGCGAGTTTTTTTAAAAATAAAACATCAGAATTCACATCGTCTCTGTGAGTACAGTTTAACATCATAATTGCCACATCAGGAGAAAATTCGTTAATTTGGTTAATAAGCATATCCTCAGCGGAAACATCTGTATTCAAACTCTCAGATTCTGCAATTCCTCTTGTATCGAGGATCTCCATTAATACTCTATCTCCGTCCATACATTTGCAAACTTGAGCATTTTCTGTACAACTTTTTGTGTCACTTACTGCTGCAACATATGAACCGCACAGCGCATTAATTAAACTGCTCTTACCAACACCCGTACGACCTATAAGAAAAATCCTCGGAGGCCTATGTGAGTCTATCCCTTCCATTAAGTTTTTGAGTTCCTTATCACCTAGAATTGTATCCTTCAGCATGGTTTTTGTCTTTTCAGGGATTGCATCTGGTAATTTGTCAATTAAACTGCCAGCCTTGATGTAGAACTTTTTCATATTTTTCATTCTTTGCTCGATTTTCAACTTATCATCTTTCATTAGCATCTTCTCCTTGTTACTGTATTTTAAGCAATATCGTTCCCTGTGTTGCCATAATAGTCCTTGTAAATTTCGCGAATCATTCCGATATTGACTTTACCTTGAACTGAACTTCAAAATATGTATTAAGCAATTCTTCAGTCTTCAGCAAATCTGTTATATCGCTAATATCGCCAATATCGACCGACAAATTATCCTCAACGTAATCATGAATTAAAAATCTATATTCTTGCTGATAAGCATATTTGTCTCGTTTCCAAAAAGCGATTCTTAAATTATCCTTTTGCACCTGTTTCAGATGCTCTATATTGTTAAATCCATAATATTGAACATGGTCTCTTGTAAATCCATATCCGGACTTCAACAATCCATCTTTTACTCGTTTTATAAACTCGTTACCATTTTTAATAATTAAAACTGAATCTCAGAAGTTGTGTATTCTTTCCAACTGTTCCTTGGTGAACTGGTATTTTATAGTTAATACATCTCCAGCCAACTGCTCATCAACATGATTTCTGTGATCAAACATAAACATACAGAATACTGGACACCCCAAATAACCTAAGTTCATTGATGCTGATGGTGCATTAAACTGAGCAACTAACTCATTAGTGTCAACAGTTACCATAGATATCTTCACATCCCGTAACACCATTTGTCCATCGTATTTATCGCCAACGTCTTCATCATCAGTTGTTTTCTCTAAGTCCACATAATACTTTAGGTTTTTCATATAAAACTGCCCTTCACGAAGCTTTTTCAGTTTTTCTTAGAAC
>CAYFSR010000187.1:0-2686 GCA_964345785.1 uncultured Eubacteriales bacterium
CGTTTTCATTTAGTCACGTCCTTTCCGCAAGACTTCAATATAAGCTCGTACAGACTAAGCTCGTATTCGTAGGAATACGGATTTTTCTTCCCTCTAACAAGCTCGGCAAAATTTCGCATCATACCATCGTAACGGTCATATACATCGCTTTGGCTTGTGCTCCACGGTTTTGACCAATTTGACCCTGTGTTGTCATAGCATTCATTAGAAACGGTATATTGCCCGCCCTGAGTTGAAATCTCAAGCGGCTTTATCTCTATCGTTCCTTTTTCTCCGCAAATGACCAGTTGCCTTCTCAAAAATCCACCGCATTCATTATCACTGGTTTTAGCGAAGGACACGCCGTTTGGATATTTGAATACCACCATACCGTAGTCCTCGGTATAAATACTGTCAATGCCCGTGGAGCAATTGAGGGGAATAATCTCCATTGGCTCGCCTTGAATTTGATAAATCAAATCAATCAAATGACAGCCCAGGAAAAACATCATGCCGCCGGGAAAATTTTCGAGCCATTGCCTGACATCCGGTGTGTGCTTACAATCCATATGCGCTTCAACGGAACAAATTTTACCAAGCCCCCCCTTCTTCACCTTATCAATCGCCTTTTTGATTTCAGGGTTAAATCTGTACATATATCCGGTTGAAAATACCAGCTTTTGGGTTCTTAGTGCGTCTACAAGCTTTTTTCTCTCCAATTTGTTTTCACATTTAAGAACATCACATATGGTACGATCTCTATTAAATATTTTAATAGCTACATCTTTTATTTGAATTATGTTAACTCCAACTTCCAGAAGTTTTGGTTCCATATAAAATACATTTATATGTGGATAGTGGTGCTTTTGTACGGATAAAGATATGGCAGTCATCTGAATGAGGTCTGCCATTACAGATATTTGCATATATGGTATTTCCGATATCATTGATGCACACTTTTGTATAGGAAGCACGAGAATCTTCCCCCTGCTTCATCTTACCATGGCTCGTTTGGGTTATGGTATGGGGTCCCAATAAATCCCACTTGGGTAAAATCCTTCGGATTATTCCGTATAATATAATCTATGTAGGACTCCACCATTAAAGCAGTAAGTCTGTAGCCAGCAGGATTCATATGCCCTGCCAAATAAAAGTTCTCTTTGAATGTTTCATCATATATAGGCGCATATTTTCTAAAATCCAGAACATAACAATAATCGAACTTATCCACCATTTGATACAGCAATTCTCTATGCTTATCACATAGCTCGGAGCGTTCCTTTGGTTGGTCACCTGTCGGAATTGTCATTAAAAAGAATTTCGCCTTAGGTTGTATTTCTTTATATCTCGAAATAATTTGTCCGTAATACCCTGCAAAGGTAGGCTTGTTTTTCGCCCAGTCATCCTTATCAATATCATCTATATTACCAAAATCCAAATCACCATTGATTATAGCTGAAATGTCATTTACACCAAGGGCAACTATATATGCCTGCGAGGCAAGTTCTCTGTCCCAATATCCCTTTTCCTTTGCAAAGCTCTCACAAAAAGCCTTTGCATTCATTCCGCCACGTGAAAAATTATACACTTTTGAGCCAATATCCCTGGCAATATATTGACCCCAAGAATATTCAAAAAAATCATAATATGTATTTCTACCGTTTTCAAACCCCTCAAATTCTCCTGATGAAAGGCTATCACCAATGCAGCCAATGATTCGGAAAATGCTACAAAATCCACCGTTTTGCACAAGATTGTCAAGTGGCTTTTCTCCATCTTTTTTAATAAATCTGCTTATGTTCATAGTTTAGCTAACCCCTTTTCAATTAATGAGTACTTTCGGAAACTCCGAAAGCCTACCTTATCTATCTTACAGGCAATACTAATTAAGTATCACCCCCAAAATTCGCTTGATATTTCATAAATAATTTCCAAATTTATTTCCATATTTCACCTACTATATGTCAAATATGGAAGCTATGTACCTTGACAGAACACCTGTTCGCATAAAATTAGATAGGTGGTATTTTATACCATACTTCTAATTACGAGGTGTTTTTATGTTAGGTCCATGGCTTCTTCACCAAAATTATCAACAACAACTCATTCTAAAACTCCTTCCCCACTGGTTCTTTGATAAGGGCAGGTTGCTCCAAATGGAAAGCTCCATTTTGAAGCTTTACCATCTGGATTTAGATAGGATACTGCCTATCATTAAGCCACTTTATTCAAGTACCGGTGCCCCATCAAAAGAGCAAGCAGGTATTATTCGCTCTCTAGTACTGATGCTCGACCAAGGAATACACAGCCTAGTTGAGTGGGCAAATAATGTGGCAAGCGATTCACTATTTTATACGCTTTGTGGGTTTATTGATAAAGCCCCGGCTGCATCATCTTATTACGATTTTATTGACCGTCTTTGGCTTGGTTCCAAGGATGCGGAGATTCTACGTAAAAAGAAAATACGAACCTTTCAATCAAAACCCAGACTAAAGTTAAAACAAGGGCAAAAACTTCCTCCAAAGCATAATGGAGCTGTTAAAAAACTAGTTAAAAGAGCCTTAAACGGTACGCTTCGAAAATCACGACGGGAACGAATTCTCCAAGAGTTTTTCTCGCGCTTAGTAGTAGATGTTTCCGCAAATATAGGGTTGTTAGGAGATATCAACTCTCTATCTATTGCTGGTGACGGTTCTCCTGTTTATTC
>CAYFSR010000188.1:0-2676 GCA_964345785.1 uncultured Eubacteriales bacterium
TGCACTAAACCGCTTCGCGGTGGCTCATTGAACCAAACTTCGTGCAATTAAGTATCAAATTATTTATATTTTATCACCTTTCAATTATAATAGTAGTAGTTAATTGCGAAACCCCAAGAACCGCTGAAATCCAGCATTTTTGAGATTGAAAATATACATAACTCCTCACTTAAATGTGGTATAATGATTTAGGAGTTTATCACATTTCTCGCCCAAAAAGAAGCTGCATATCGTAGTAAGTAATGCAGCAATAAAGGATGAATATATAATTTTGAGATAGAAATGTGATGAACTCCATATTGTACTAAACCGCTGGTGTCTTAGCCATGTAATCTTTATTCTATCTCCTTATGCAGTAACATAAATGAACCTTGAAAAAAGAAAATAGCTTGTCCTGAAGAGCTTTAAGTAAGTGTTTTTGTTCGACTTTTGACATAGTAACCCCCTCCCCGTAGTGGGTATTCTGTTAAATTCCATTTTTCCATTTCCTAATTCAAAAGAGGGTATGGAATTGGATTATGACGATGAGTATGCATCACCACATAAATCGGACCACTACAAACTTTACAAATATTTTTTGCAGTTTCCTGAATATTAGATGGCTGAATTACGGGAGCAACTACTCTTAATAACTTACGACAAAGACTGAGTTTATCTTTGCGATTTCTGTTCCCGAGAATTCCGTAATGACGAATTTTCATAAACCCTGGAGGTAGTACATGTAACAGATAGCGTCGGACAAACTCAATGGCATCAAGGGTCATAACCTTCTTTTTGTTATTATCTTTGTAATCCTTCCACTCGAAAGAGACCTTACTAGCAACAGGATCAAAATCCACTATGCGTGAATCTGAGATAGCTACCCTATGAGTATACCGACCTAAATAGCGAATGACATGGTCAGCTGAATCAAAAGGTTTTTTCGCATATACTACCCAGTCAGAAGAGTGCAATTTATCAAGGAAATTCAATCGAGGTTGTAAAATGGCGAGATCTGCTTCACTTTTAGGTAGATGTAGGCTCTCAGACTGAAATTCTTGCTTCAAATAATGAAGGAACTTACCCTTGAATTTCTTGGATACCGCCTTGACAGGAAGAAAAAACTTTTTAGATGATTGCACAAAATGTAGTTTATCACTAGACAATCCCCCGCCCATTACAATACAATGAAGATGGGGATGAAATTGAAGATTTTGACCCCAAGTGTGCAACACAGATGTAAATCCGGGTTGCGCTCCCAGGTTCTTCTTATTGGCACACATTTCAAGGATTGTCTCGCTGGCAGCTTTGAATAAAATGCCATATAGAATTTTCTGGTTAGAAAACACCAATGGGTTCAATTCGCTGGGCAGGGTGAAAACTACATGGAAATATTGTACCGGCAAGGTATTATTGAGTTGTTTCTCAATCCATTTAGCTTGCTGGGCGCCCTGACAAACAGGGCAATGACGATTTCCACAGGAGTGGAAATGGGGAACGGTTTCTCCACAGTCACTACACTGTTCGATGAAGCCACCCATTTCAGGGGTGCGACAAGAACAAATCGATTCTAGTGTCTTTTGCTTGTGGAAGGGTAGAGGAATCTTGGAGAGAATTTGGTCTTTCATCGCAATAAAAATCTCTTGTATGTTACTCATCAATGAGAGCCCCTCCAATCTTGTCCAGCGGACTTTGAACTCCCTGCAGATGTTTTCTAGTGAGATGGATATAGCGGCTGGTAGTTGCAATATTCGAATGACCAAGAAGTTCTTGAATCGTACGAAGGTCCGTGCCATTTTCAAGAAGATGCGTGGCAAAAGAATGACGAAAACTATGTGTAGATATCTTTTTTCGCATTTCGACTTCATCTAAAGCTTGTTTCAAAGCTTGTTGAACATTTTGTACGGGAATAGGCTTGTCCCTTCTTGAACTGCAAAAAAGATATTCACCCTTGGGTTTGTAAGCCTTCCAGTAAGCACGCAGTTGTTTTAAGTTGATATCGGATAGAATACTAAATCGATCCTTTCTATGTTTGCCTTGGGTTACCCGAATCAACATATTTTTGCTGTCTATGTCGCTTATGCGAAGATTTATAGCTTCACTAATTCGAAGACCAGCCCCATAACAGGTTATCAGGATGGTTCGATACTTTAAGTTTTTAATGCTTAGAAGCACAGAGATAATCTCTTCTTCTGCTAGGATATCAGGAAGTTTGTTTTCTTTACGCAATCTTGGTAATTTGTTGGAATCCCATGGTTGCTCAAGTACTACGGTATAAAGTAATTTTAAAGCATTTATGCCTATGTTAATGTAATCTGAGGACAATCCTCTTTGAATACAATGATAGAGATACTGTCGTATTTCATTTTCTCCGAGTTTATCGGCAGTTTTACCAAAATGATTACAGAACCTCCGAATATGGCAAAGGTAATGAGTGATGGTGTTTGGTGAGTAGCGACGTAGCTCCATTTCAAATTGGACTTCGTCCATATACTTTACTTTTTCAGCTTTTCGGGACATAATAAATGACCACCTTTCAAATAATTTTTTCTATTATAATTGAAAGGGGATAGAATATAAATAGTTTTATACTTAATTGCACGAAGTTTGGTTCAATGAGCCACCGCGAAGCGGTTTAGTGCAATAAGTGCAAGGGAAATTACAAACTAGCAACGAAATGCTTGCACTTAAAGGGGT
>CAYFSR010000189.1:0-2659 GCA_964345785.1 uncultured Eubacteriales bacterium
GATTGCCTGAAAACTAATTGCAGTTTGACCTGATTCCAATTTGCCGTTCAACATTTTACTGCCTTTTATTAAGTATCAGGTTGTCAATCGTTTTTACTAGTGACTACTCAAAATCAAACTCATATTGATCCAGCTGTAAGTCATTTTTTAGTTGGATGATATCCCGCTGAATAGCTTCATTAAGCGGAACGCCTTTGTCCTTACGATATTGCCAGGCAATGTACTCTTTTTCTCCAGCAGTAAATATACGTTCTTGACCAGGGGCAAGTTTTGAGGCACGAAGCTCTCTTAGAATATCACCTGTTGTTTTCTTAAATGTATCCAACTCAGTAAAGGATTCTATATCAATTGCAATGAAGAAGTGTCCAATATGATAGGGAACTTTCTTTCCATTATCCAAGCCAGTTAAAGCCTTTAGAAATGCTCCGCCTTGCAGCGCTGCTGATAAAATTTCGACAACTGTAGCGTAGCCATATCCCTTGTAACCAGCTAGCTCTTCACCAATTCCACCCAGTGGAGCCAATGCTGCACCACCAGTGACCAGGTCCTTTAACACTTGCTCTGTGTCTGTTCTGGCAGTACCATCCTCACCGATTACCCAACCTTCCGGCAACGGCTTGCCTTCTCGTCCATAGACTTCAATCTTGCCACGCTGTGCAATCGAGGTGGCAGAATCCAGTACAAAGGGGAATTTTTCATCTGTGGGCATACCAAATGTAAGGGGATTTGTACCTAACATGTTTTCAACACCAAAGGTAGGTGCAATCGATGGTCTTGCATTGGTCCCAGTAATTCCTATCATACCTTTTTCAATTGCCATCATGGAATAATAGCCAGCTATTCCATAGTGATTGGATTTGCGAACAGCTACCATACCCATGCCATAATTTGCTGCTTTTTCTATGGCTAACTCCATTGCTCGTTTACCAATTACATGTCCCATGCCATTTTGTCCGTCTAGAACTGCTGTTGTGGGGCCTTCCTTTACAACCTTTATGTTAGTAACTGGATTAATTATACCTTCTCTGATGCGGTCCACATAAAAGGGTTTAAATCGACCAACCCCATGAGAATCAATACCTCTCTTATCCGAAGTAATAAGAACATCGGCGCATATCTTGGCATCCTCTTCCGGCATACCCACCGCTTTGAAAGCATCAACCATAAATTGTTCCATTATATCAAATGCTACCCACTGTATCTTCTCTGACATGATTTTCCCCCTCGTACTAGTGTTTTTTCACTCACTGTTTCACTTACACTTAGATTGTCATAGATTTAGAAAAATACATACAAAATGTTTTTGCGTTTTATTGGACATATGTATAAATATAGATTGATTAGAACGGTCTCCTAAAAAGATTCGACATAAAATGAAAAGTTCCTCTTTAGGATAATAAAAATAGGCTAGTAACAATAATCAATATATTGATGCCAGCCTATAGAATACGATTTATTTTGTAATATAAGATTCTCTTCTTGAGTTCCTTTCTCTTTCAAGGATCCTGTACATGGCGTCCCCCGTTATCTTCCATGCAAGTTCAGGATTTCTTGCCCGATAATCATTAGCATCAGAGCCACGATAACCCCACGCAAGTATAGTTCTTGCGCCAGCATCATAAGCTGCGTCTGTTGCACTAATGATCTCTTCTTCTCGTCCCCTAGGATTACCATAGCACTGTATCCAAATATTATGGTCTTTGTTAAATTTATTGCTTATATCTAGATTCTTTTTCGTTGCATCATAGACAAATTTGTATGGGTCAACTCCCTCATGACCCAGCCAATATGGATCCGAACCTACATTATCTAGGCTGTCTAAGCTTGAGATTTGATCTATTGTCTCTAAATTTATACCAAAAGTATCACCTAGCATAACACATACAGAATTGTACATGCCCTTTTTCTTACTATAGTCTGTTACTTCGCGGAAATAATCTACGATAGTATCTATTCTAAATTGCTCTACTTCATCTGTTAATTCACTAGGCATGCCTTTACTGTATTTATCTTCAAAGCGTTGCTGGCAAGTCTTACAGTAGCAAGTCCATATTCTAGGTTTTCCATTTACTACATCCTTTCCAGCAAGGTGCGGCTCATCCCAGAATATCGATTTTGCTCCACTGAAATCGACAACATCTATCCACTCTTTAGTAAAATTTCTAAAATCTTTATTATTCAGACAAACACGTACAGGATCAATTTCGCCGTTTGAATAAATTTGATGAGCATCAGGATAATATGAAAGAAAATGAGATTTATCTCCAGGTGGTCCACCAAGACCCCAATTATCTATCCATACCTCCAGTCCTGCCTCCTCAGAGATCTCCACAATCTCCTTCATTATATTTTTGTGTCTGTCCCAATCATTATGGGAAAACATGTGCACAACTAGATTAAAATGATGGTGAATAATGTCCAGCATGTCTTCTCTCACGTGTTTTAGCATCCTATTCCCATGATAGGCTACTCCTAATTTCAATTTGTTATCTACGTTCATCACTCTAGCACTCCTTTATATTATCTTTATTAATTTAAGTTAAGTTAATCTTTATATTTTGATTTTGAATCTAATAACTAGCACGACTATCTATTTACTCACCAATAATCATAACTTGAACAGTTCGTTCTTGGCCCCGCGTCTGATTAAAATCTATAA
>CAYFSR010000190.1:0-2643 GCA_964345785.1 uncultured Eubacteriales bacterium
ATATCAAGAATATATAAATGATTTTTTAGACAGACATTTAGAAAAACATTAAATTCAGAGTTCGGGACACCATCCCAAATTAAAATATATAGCTAAAATCGCACCTTGAAAATATTAAATATCCGTAACATCTTGTGGATATCCATAAAAACTGTGGATTACATGCATCAAGTAAATTTAGTTTTTTATCTTACAACTGCCAAAACAGAGTAATTTTTGTGTACAAACCACATTTTATCCACAAATCAAGCCAAATATTCGCATATTGATCCATATAATTAATTTATATAGCAAGTATATACGGTATTCTCATCTTTTCTCCTTAATGATATAATATATGACAAAGGAGAGGGATGCAATGATGAAAAACAAGAGCATCAAAGATCGGGATCCCAATAGAAAATGGGCACATGAAATCGGTACACGAATCAAGGTAATAAATGAACCCCCCTACCGAAAGATATATATTGATTATATTCTAATAGCAGAATATTTGATAGGAAGCAAGTATG
Organism: uncultured Eubacteriales bacterium; assembly: GCA_964345785.1. Lineage (GTDB taxonomy): Bacteria > Bacillota > Clostridia > Caldicoprobacterales > DTU083 > UBA5454. The sequence goes on from CAYFSR010000190.1 coordinate 513, forward strand.
AAGAGATAAATGCTCTTGTTACGCTGGCAAAAAACCAGCTCGTAAGTACTCCTGATCTTGCTACTGCCTTTGGACTACACCATAAAACGATGTATAACTATATCTCCTCATATGATGCCGATGGTTTGGAAGGCTTACGTCCAGCAGCTCATTATCCAGGTAAAATCAATAACGAACTGCTAAATTTTATACAGTCTGAGCAACTTAGAAATCCGCATATGACACTGACTTCATTAAACAGAAAACTGTTTCAGAAATATGAAGTGACATTATCGGAAAGCGCTATTCGTAAGCTAATAGTATCGGAAGCCATAAAACCTCTTGCCAAAGAACCAGTCGTACCAGATGGTCAAATTAGTTTCGATGAGCTTTTAGTAGATCAACCAAGCGAAGAAGTTGATTCCGTAACACAGGAAGCTAGTAGCAAAGGCAATTACACACGCTATGCTGGTTACCTTATCTTTGCCTCAATGATAAACGAATTATTTTCAGGAATCTTTGAGTATATTGATAAGAAGGAGTTCTTTTCTACAAAAATATGGGAAGCAAAAAAGCTAATTATTAGCTTCATTCTGTATTTTCTTATTGGGATAACGAATATCGAACAAACCAAAACAGTCAACAGGAAAGAACTGGGGTACCTGCTAGGTGAGGAATTAGCTCCTTGTAGCAAAACATTAAAAAGGAATATGCATGATTTAATGCAGTTGAATCTTCCTCAAGTTGTACCTGAGCTTTTGACCCAAGAATATATTGCACAAGGATATGTTGAAATAGGCCAACTCTATTACGACGGACATTTTGTACCTTACTACGGCAAAGAAGATATCGGCAGTGGTTTCTTTACACAAAGGCGATTGGCAGTTCCTGGACACGAACAGTATTGGGCCAATGATCTCAGAGGTAGACCAGTATTCTTTATGAACAATTATGGTTTTTCTCGCTTTCCGCAGGCTATCCTAGAATTATGTGATAAAGCTATGACCTACATGAAACAATCAGGTGATACCAAACCGCTTATGATTGCATTTGATCGAGGAGGATACAACAGTTCATTGTTCCATGAACTCAGCAGGATGGGTGTCTGCTGGGTTACCTGGAAGTCTGGAGAAACGAAAGAACGGCCGATTGATGCATTTAAGGAATCATTTACTCTTGAATCGGAAAGGAAAGAGTGTGAATATGGAATTCTTTACACTACTCATAAAATGAGCAATGTCAAAGAACCCTTCGATGCAGCGGTTATCCTAAATAAAAAAACGGATAAACAAACCACTATCCTTTATGATATTCCTGACAATGCAAAGAGTTTCTACCAGCCGATAGATGCTGTAAAGTTTCATCTGAAACGCTGGAAGCAAGAAAACTTTTTCAAATACGCACTAAAAGAAGTCGATATCAATCAGACTCATGGCTTGGAGATAGGAACAGAAGAAGATGCCTACTATATTCCCAATCCTGAATACATCGCCCTTTTAGATAAGAAGATAAAACTATTAAAGACGTATGAGAGGCTGGAGTACAAGAAAGAGAAATTTGAGGAAAGATATTTTACATTGAAAAGAAAGCCTACCTTTGAAAAATACCTTTCTGGCAAAGCTTATCAAAATATACTATCTGCTTTGGAGCAAACATCAAACGAGATTGATATCATTGATGATGACTGGCTTAAGATACCAGCTTCAATACCATATACTAAGAAAGACGGTTCCCATTATACCTATATTGATTTTTCAAAGATCAATTTGATGAATTCTTTAAAAGCAGCTGTATTTAATATGCGATGCCGCGCAAAAGATATCTCTAGGGAGTATTTCAAGGACTACAGAGAACTATCCAAGTTTCTTGAAGTTCTCACCCAAGCAGGTGGTTATTACGAGGAAGGTGAGTATCACGATACTGTTTATCTGAATCCTTTAGAAACTCCTGCCTATCAAAAGGCTGCTGAGAAGCTGGTAGATAGAATAAACCAATCATCACCCAAAACACTTGGACAAGAAAGCAAACCCCTCGTGATAAACTTTAAATATTGATGCGCTTTTTAGGCATTGCATCATTTAGATGTCCCGAACTCTGAAGTTATTTTGCTCTCTTTTGTTTTCTACGCAGTAGATACCCTCCGAAAGTTAAT
>CAYFSR010000191.1:0-2567 GCA_964345785.1 uncultured Eubacteriales bacterium
CGGGATGCCTGTAGAAAATGCTGAGATTATGCGCAGGGCTTTGGAGTATGCGAAAATGTTTGATTTGACCATTATGGAACATTGCGAAGATTTAAGCCTGGCAAACGAGGGATACATGCATGAAGGTTTTGTATCAACCGAACTAGGCCTGCGAGGTATTCCTAGTGCTTCAGAGGATGTAATGGTAGCTAGAAATATTATTTTATCAGAACTAACAGATGGCAAGATGCACATAACCCATATAAGTACTGCCGGAGCGGTGGAATTGGTACGACAAGCGAAGAAAAAAGGATTAAAAGTTACCTGTGATGTTACACCTCACCATTTCACGCTTACAGATGAAGCGGTAAAGGGATATAGTACCAACACTAAGGTAAATCCGCCATTAAGGACAGAAGCCGATAGAAGGGCAATTCTAGAAGGCCTGGCAGATGGAACCATAGATGCAATCGCTACAGACCATGCGCCGCATGCAAGAGAGGATAAAGATGTTGAGTATGCATATGCTGCAAATGGCTTGGTAGGCTTAGAAACAGCGGTACCTCTTGTTTATAGCGAATTAGTTCTAAAAGGTATCCTCAGCCTGGAGCAAGCGATCTCAAAAATGACCATAAAGCCAGCAGAAATACTAAATATACCCTTGGGTAGTCTGCAAGTTGGCAAGGAAGCCGATATAAGCATTATCGATCCTAATAAAAAAGCTGCTGTTCGAAATCAAAACTTTTATTCCAAAGGAAAGAATACTCCATTTGATGGATGGGAGTTAACCGGTTGGCCTGTTTGTACTATAGTAAACGGCAAAATAGTGATGCGGGATGGAGTTGTTATATAATGTTTCAACGTAATGGAAAGATAATTTACCATGAAGAAATAAGTCCCCATCACATGTTGATGGTTGTAGAAGCCCCTGAGATTGCAAAGAACGCTGCAATGGGTCAATTTGTTGAAGTGCGGGTTTCTGATAGTTATGAGCCTTTATTAAGAAGGCCTATTAGTATTCATGACGTGGATAAGAAGCAGGGAACTATAAGTCTCTTATATCAAGTAAAAGGAAGAGGGACAAAGCACTTAAGTGAGAAAAGAGTAGGAATGAATGTTGATATTTTAGGGCCTTTGGGCAAGGGATTCACATTACCGGCGGATGTCGCCGAGAAGCTTCTAATAGTTGGTGGCGGAATCGGAGTTGCACCATTATTACTTTTATCAAAAGAGGCAAAAGAACAGTCCTATAATTCTACAATGATACTGGGATACAACACAGAAGAACAAATTTTAAGAATAGATGAGTTTAAGGCTCATTGCTCGAACTTACAAATCACTACCATGGATGGCAGCTTTGGTGAAAAAGGGTTGGTGACAGTTCCACTAGAAAGAGAATTGGCTACAAAAAATTATGGAATGCTGTTTGCTTGTGGTCCAGAAGCAATGCTGAAAAGTGTGGCTCAGTTAGCAGAAAAATATAAGGTTCCCTGCCAAATATCTATGGAATCCCTTATGGGATGTGGAGTAGGAGCCTGTTTAGGCTGTTCATGCAAGACGAATGTTGAAGGTAAGGAAATATATCAAAGGGTTTGTGTAGAGGGCCCTGTCTTTAACAGCAGAGAGGTGGTGTGGGAAAATGTCTAAACCAGACTTAAGTGTTAACTTAGGTAAGCTGAAGCTTAAGAACCCAGTTTTAACTGCTTCAGGTACCTTTGGTTATGGACTTGAATTTGTTCCATATATGGACTTGGAAATGCTAGGCGGGATCATTGTTAAGGGGACAACCCTACATCCAAGAACAGGTAATCCTTCCCCACGTATTTTTGAAACCTCTTCAGGCATGCTAAATGCTATCGGTTTGCAAAATCCAGGGGTTGATGGTTTCATTAACGACATTTTACCGGAAACAAAAAAATATAAAACAAATTTCATCGTTAACATTTCAGGAAATACAGTTGAAGAGTACGGCTTGATGGCTCAGAAGCTATCCATTGATGGGGTCGCTGCTTTAGAAGTAAATATCTCTTGTCCCAATGTAAAAGCGGGTGGCATGGAGTTTGGAACAGATCCTCACCAGGCAGCAAGGGTTGTCAAGGAAGTTAAGAAAAACACGGATTTGCCAGTTATCGTAAAACTGTCACCTAATGTAACCAGTGTTGTAGAAATCGCAGTTGCAGTAGAAGAAGCTGGTGCGGATATCATTTCATTAATCAATACACTACTGGGAATGGCTATTGATATTAAAAAACAGAAGCCTCATTTGGGAAATACCTTCGGAGGTTTATCGGGACCTGCTATTAAACCAGTTGCTCTGCGTATGGTATGGCAGGTTTACAAAAATGTGAGCATTCCTTTAATAGGTATGGGAGGGATTGTTACTGCTGAAGATGCTCTGGAGTTTATCATGGCTGGAGCTGCAGCTATTGCGGTGGGGACGGGTAATTTCATAAATCCATCTGCAAGTGCTGATTTGGTAACAAATTTAGAGAAATATTGTGCAGAACATAATGTTTCAAACCTAAGCTCATTAATAGGAATAGCCCATAAAGAGTAAAATATATAGTTGTCATTCAGAGCGCCAGCGA
>CAYFSR010000192.1:0-2481 GCA_964345785.1 uncultured Eubacteriales bacterium
AGATGCACTGGAGGCAGATGCTAACGTAAAGGCTCTAGTTGTCGCAATAGCACTATATGTTATTGCTGTACTCTGGAGTGTAGCAACTCTAATCAGTAGTTCTATTAAGCTTATAATCCGTAAAATCAAGAAGCGGGAACGGATAAACGATTCATTTAAAAAACATCAGCTCATTCTTTGTGTCGCTATATTGCTACCCATTGTTATTATAGCTTTAGTTGCTGGTAAAATGTTTGAGTTAGAAGCTACTTTAGCGGAACTTATTCCTTATGTAGTTGCAAGTATTATACTAGGCCTTTTACCTTTTTCATATGCCATATTGCTCATTAAAAAATGGAGTATGTTAACATGCACTAGAAAGTAAAAGATATCGTATATAATCACGATGTTGATGGGCTTAGCTATGTCATTTGCTATATATGCTTTGGAGTTATATAAGCTGTAGCTACTTCCTTTTTCTGGTCCCACTCTAATTTTTTAAATACATATTCATTAAAATGGAACTAGCAATAGGGTTAAATTTCAAAAGAAGCTTCATCGATGAAATTGATGTCCGGATACTGCTTCAGATCTTGAACAAGTTGAAACAAGGCAGTATCTTTGTTCTTTGCCTCCAGCATAACATCAAAGTCCCGGTTAATTTTCTTTGCCTGAATTAAAAAATCATAGAAAGCAGAGCTATCAATATAATCTGCATGGCCTCTAATCTGAGAAGGAGATTTTGGAGTAGAGAAATGTACCTTTGGGGATAATGACTGGTTTTGCCAGGTATCGAATATAGAATTTAATAAATCCTCTATAGGAAGTCCATCAGGATTACATAGATGATGGTGAACATCAAATACCATAGGAATGCCTAGCTTCTGACAAATACTAAGAGTTTCTGATGCCGTATATGACTTATCATCATTTTCTAAAATAATACGATCTTTTAGGTTTTGTGGCAGCACTGTGAAATTGGATATAAAGGTTTCTACAGCTAAAGCTTTGTTGTTGTATGTTCCACCAATATGCAACACCAGTTTCCCCTTATCGGGAGCCAAGCCCATTTCTGACAATATGATGTCATGATATATTAGATCCCGAATAGAAGCATCGGTCACTTCTTTCCTTGGACTTGTTAGTAGAGTAAAATGATCAGGATGAGCACTAATGCGCATATCAGATTTTTCAATCCACTCTTTAAGCAGTGAAAACTCTTCGGCTAGTTCACTTGCATAATTCCAATCAATTACCTGTTCATGAGTAGCCAGTGGCACAATCTTTGACGTGATTCGATATACCTGCACATCATGAGCTTTGGCATGCCTCATAATACGGAGTGTGTTAGCTAGGTTTTTCCTGGTTAATTTCTTTAGCCGGTGTAACCTAGAATCGTCATCGGATAAACTTTGGTATGTTTTATATGTCATTGTCCTTGATGGTGATGCATTTTCCAGCACCAGGGACATAGCTACGAAGCCAAGTCTTATTTTCATGCGTTAAGAAACCCTTTCACTCAAAACTATTAGCTTATCTTATTATTCAGTTCATCTGAACTGGTTATTCGTACTGGATAATGCATAATCTAATAATATCCTGTTGCTTAGAAGACGAACTTACAATGTCTATGCTTGCTCACTGCTAATCAAAGCATTACTATTATCGACAATCTCTTTTGGGTACCCTAAATAATCAAGAATCTTTATAGCATTAGTGGTTGGTGAGACTCCACTCTTTAGGTGATAATCGAATATAAGTCCCTGAGCACCTACGTTCTCATCAAAATAGTAGATATCGTACTCATCTTTTACTATACTCGTTAGCTCGATATCGTGTGTTGCAACTATAGTCAGGGCATTCAGTTTGGACATATACGTTAACAACTGGCTAGCAGCAGCGATCCTCTCTTTTGAATTGGTGCCACGAAATATTTCGTCAACAATGCATAGACTGGGTATATCAGATTGAACTCCATTTAACATACTAAGTAAAGCTTCTGCCTCTACCAGGTAGTAGCTCTTACCTCCAACCAGGTTGTCATTCTGGCTTATAGATGTGGTAACCTTAAAGAAAGAAGCGCTATATTTTGACGTAAAGGTTCCACATATTGTTTGAGCAAGTACAGCATTCACTGCAACTGACCTAAGGAAAGTAGACTTTCCAGACATGTTAGACCCTGTAATCAAAGGACTTCCCCATTGCTTACGTAATTTATTGAGCAATGCGATTTTACCCAATTTATAGTGCAAATATAATCCATAAATTAGAACAAGGGCTGCGATAACGAAGCCAATTACATATATTTTATCAATTAGATTGTATAGATAAAATGATATTAGAGCTATGAATACTGCTACTGTTCCGAATATACCGCGTATGTTTTTTCCTATTAACCAGTTTATAATTTTGGACATATGAACCGCCTTTGTAATATGTAATCGTATTAGTTTCAACTATAATATTCTTGCAGAACTCTGTCAACATTTTAAGTTTGTTCGA
>CAYFSR010000193.1:0-2414 GCA_964345785.1 uncultured Eubacteriales bacterium
TCTATTCCGAACCCGATTTAACACGGTTAGATGTGCTGGATATGCTGAAAATTTTAAATGAGGATGAAAAACAATGCGTAATATTTCGGCTATATGCTAAAATGCCATATAATGAAATTTCGCAGATAATGAATATCAGCATTGCTTCTGCTCAGAAGAAATATCAGCGTGCACTAAAGAAGCTCAAGAACTATAATTCATGATTAGGAGGCTTGTATTATGAATAAGCGTGAGATTGCGGAACAATTAAAACGACTTGATGAGATACCGATTCCAGACAAGGAAAAAATATTGTCGGCATGTCCACAACCAATAAAAGACGTAGATAAAGAATCAATTACTATGAATCATCGTAAACTTAAACTCAAACCGTTATTAGCTGTATGTACAGCCTTTGTGTTAATTGTTTTAGGGATTTCTACCTATGCTGTAGCAGCTGAAAGCCAGGAATATAAGGAAGCAGTAATATTTTTTGAGGATTATGATTTATCTGTTGATGGTCTGTCTAGAGGTGAAATCAAGAGAGTTTACAGAGATATCAAAACCGGATCATTTACCTACGGCAAGACTGCTGAAGTAATAGAAAATAGCGTCATAAGCAATACTGTTAGCGGTCAGGAATTGTTCCAGGATGAACCAACACCAGAAGAACTAGAAAATATTTGGAACAATAATTACGCTTATGATCAGATGCCAAACTTGAATTATGATGAAAACAATGAGGCATACAGACATTATTTTAAGGAAAAATTCGATAGTAAACTAGGAGTCGATGTCTATGATAAATCCCTTTTGGAAAAATATATCGATGATAAGTTAGTTTGGACTGTAGAGTTCAGCGACTCGATAGATAACCATGTTGTGTTCAATGACAATGTGATTGTATATGGTACATCAGAAGCTCATTCAAGCACTCAGAGACGATATGCCTGGATAGCATTAATCGATGATAACGATGGGAAAATATTATGGAGGAGAATACTTGACAATGGATTTAAGGATGAATATATAGGCGCTATTGTGCCTGATGATGACGATATAGTAGTATTCAGTAGAGGCGATCTTAACTATCTATGCTTTAATGAATTTGATCTAAAGGGAGATCGAATGAGCTTTCATAAAACAGAGGTTGGTAATACTGGTATTTGGAATGCAGCTAAGCTGGGTGACGACTACATTGTGCAGCTAGGGAGCTATATGAGAAATGAAAGCGCTCTTATAGTTAAAGTAAGCAGTGATGGAAAAATAATGGATTCCTTTTCATATGAGTCTGAGGATAGTTATTATTACATTACAGATATGATTGAGTACAACAGCCTTATATATCTTAGCGCCTATTCTGTTCCTGCGCTTGAGGATGAAGATAAAGATGCAGGTGGCCGCCGGGAAATTGCTACAATTCTTAATTATATTTTCGACAATGATCTTTTTGATATCTCTGATGAGGAACTCACTAATCTTGTACGTGAAAATTTCACTGCAGTACTATTGCTTTGTGATCCTTCATCTGGTACTCCTCAAGAGTTTTTTTCGGTGAAGGGTTCATTAGGTGGGAAATTAGCGATAAGCGATACGAAAAAATTATTATGGGATGTTGAAAGCATTAGCAAGTCCCATTTTTCACCGGCAACATCAGCATTTTCAATAGTCGGAGCAAGTTATGTATACAGATATACCTTCGATGAAAATGGTGGTATATTAAGCCAGGAAAAGACAGAAGAGATAGAGAAATTCTTCCGTTAGGTCATTACACTCCTTTTCTAATGCACTTATCTGAGTGTACAGAATAGGATATAAATAGATATATCTATATGTATAACAGGTATTGCATCATGAGGAAGGAGTGTACTATTTTATGGACTGTAATAATCAAGGAGATTCGACAGCATCTGAACTCAGAGATTCTAATACCCCCGTACAAGCAAATCTTCGTTTGGCGAGAGCCTATGTTCCGGATCAAGTGTATGCGAATGTTTTTCCACCTGAAGAAGCATTAAGAGAAGGCACCTTGTTTCCGGAACTTGTCATGCCATATATGGCAGGCAGAGTCAGGGGGGATTCTCAGTGATGTTAAATCAAAGAGAAATGCTTTTGGACCGTATTAGGGCACATGAATTTGTTGCAGTAGAAATTAACCTATATCTTGACAGTCATCCAAGAGATCAGCAAGCTTTAAATGATTTTGACAACATTTCTAAGCAGATTGCAGAATTGAAAATTGAATATGAGAGGCTGTATGGACCTCTTATTAACTTTGGTTTTGGATTTAATTCAAACAGAAACCAATGGCAGTGGATTAGCGATCCATGGCCTTGGGACGGGGTATGATGTATGTGGCTGTATGAAAAGAGACTGCAATATCCAGTAAGGATGAAAAAACCTAACCCCAAAATGGCAGGTGCTGTTTTAAGTCA
>CAYFSR010000194.1:0-2406 GCA_964345785.1 uncultured Eubacteriales bacterium
GGTATTATTATTGATGTATTTCCATTGCAAATGGATCTATATCCAAGGATACCGGGCATGGACATGTCCAGTGCTTGATATATATCAATGCTTTCCGCTCCAGCTGGTCTATCAAGTATCTTTTCTAGGAAATAATGCATAGGGTAGAAGTCACTTCCGCCATGGCCTGCCACAAGCCTTGACAGCTTGTTGTCTATAGAAGGTTTAGGTTGATAGCTGAATTCATAAGGTGTTAAATCATTATCTTCTTTGTAGATATGCACTTTTGATATGCCCTCGTGCCATCTATCCGATTCCATCATGCCTTTCTGACCATATATGCTGTACCATATGGAACCTGGCTCTCTCTTTAAATTCCCATGAAGGCTTTTTACAGTAGCTCCATTGCTCATCTGCATTACAATCATGCCAGAAGTACCACCTGGATAGCCTTTACTTGCCATGTTTTCTACATTTGGTGTTTCAAAACCAACAACCTTTTCCGGTCTCATGCCTGTTATTGTGATTATAGGTCCAATACTATGTGTACAGTAAAAGGTAGAATACATCCTGTTGCGCCAATGATCCTTTTCTCCATATGTGATTCTATGCCATATGGATTCACAATCATGTACATATTCCCCTTCCCCATGCATAAACTCTCCTATGTCTCCACGGTGGTATAAGCGCTTCATTTCTGTTGTTGCTGGGAAGTAGCAATAATTCTCTGCATAAGCATATACTAGGTTACTTGCCTCAACTGCTTCTACTAGTTCAACGGCTTGCCCCATGGTTTCAGTAGGCAGAACCTCACTGATTACATGACGACCGGAATTTAAAAGTCTTATTGCATAAGGCGCATGTTCGTTGGCATAATTAGCTAAGACTACAGCATCCATATCATGATTGAAGAATTTTTCAAAATCTGTGTAGTATTCAATCTTTTGACCTAACTCATCTGCGAGTTTATTACATTCTAAACGATAAGGCTCATATTTGTCACAAATAGCAACCAGCTGGGCATCTGGATGTCTAGCCATAATATTGATCATAGACATGCCTCTGCGTGCTCCAAATACGCCTACTTTTATTTTGTGATTTTCCATTGTTAATCCCTCCAATTTATTTTTTCGCGCCTATCCCCAATTCTGCCTGAATCGATTCCCCATCAACAATCTTTGTGTCAGAACCTAATCGGGTGATATCACTGGCGGTTAAGCTAACATTGCCACTTCCCCCAAATACAGCAGATAAGGCCTTCCCAGCAGTAATTCCGCGTACTGTCAGATCCTCACAATCGCAATTATTAAAATAAATAGCACAAAGTTTATCAAAGCTAAACAATACTCCTCCATCTAGACTAGTCTCGGATGATTCACAATTTACATTATAGTGAACATCACTTATGTGGATATTTCGCATAGCTCCTGTATTGAAAAATACTCCTGTTCCCGCATTATGATAAAGCTGAACATTATTAATTAAAGCGTCTTGAAGAGTACACGATATGAACACTCCAAATCTGGCACATGTAACGACGTTACGAACAGTAATTCCGAAAGTGTCACCTAATTTCGCAGGACCACTTTCCGAGTAGTATCTTTGCTCTCCAATACGTACAGCTGCTCCTGGACGATAATCATTTCCGTTAGATCGATCTAAAATGTTTTCAATTATGATGTTATACAGCTTCTTTCCTCCATAATTCAGCAATCTGACTATTGCATGATTACCAGTTACATAGGTTGAGATATTTCGAATTATGACGCTATGGATGTCGACATCCATATCTTGAACCGTCAATGTTCTTTCCATAGTTCCATCCAAACAGGTTAATGCTATAGTATCATCACCTGTACAGCCTGTAATGTTTTCGATAACAAAGCGGTTGCATCCAGTACGCAGGTCGATCCCATCTTGATTAGGAGCATTGTTATGAGCCATAAAATCAATATTGGAGATTCTGCCTTCCGAACAAAAGTGAAAGGTCATTCCCCAATAACGTTGATTGATAATACGAATATTTTCGATTGTTATACGCTCTACATTATGAAGATGAATCAAAGTGTTGTTAAATATGGAAGGCATTCCATTCTTGAGCTGAGTTTTTTCTGTTAAGCCATTATGATTCCCGCCATCCAATACAGCATTACCAATGCCCACTATTCGAATGTCATACTGACGTCCCTCAATTATATTAGCTTCCTTTTTCATAGCATTTTTGTTTTTGAATATATTACAAAAGACTCCATCAGCAAGACGTAAACAGCAGTTGTCAAGGATGATTACACTGCCTGTATGTAATTCAATGGCTTTTGTAATGCTCCAGTAACTTTCACCGGTTCTTGGATTATATCTTGGGATCTCTACCTTTGCACCTGTTTTCTCTGCCGCATCCACTGCAGCTTGAATCATATCTGAATCATT
>CAYFSR010000195.1:0-2385 GCA_964345785.1 uncultured Eubacteriales bacterium
CCAGTGCAATCGTGAATCTGCAACTGTTTGGAATGATTGTCTTAAGTATTCCAAAGAGCATCATTTGAATACAGGACAATGGATAAACATAAGTGAATTGCAGAAACTCACTAGGGGTCAATATAACCTTCATAGTCAAAGCATCCAGTCCGTACAAGAGAGGTATATACAGGCCAGGACTAATGCCTGTGAGGCTAAGAAGAAAGGTCATACTAATATACGGTATCCATATAAGGAGAAAAACAACTATAATACCCGATGGAAGAAAGATGGATTTTCTATCTCCCCCGAAGGCCATATTTTGCTAAAGATGTGCATACTGAATGGGAAACGTCAAACCCCAATTAAGGTTAAGGTAGATAATTTGCCCCAGGGGCAGATAAAAGAGATCGAACTTATCTGGGACAGGAAGCTTATGATAGCTATTAGCTATGATGATGGAGTACTCCCTATTGAAAACACCAATACCGGCGTTGCTGCCATTGATCCTGGCGAGATACACGGTATTACAGCCTTTGCAGATAATGGACAGGCTATAATCATTACATCACGTCAGCTTCGTTCTAACAAAAGGCTAAGAAACAAGAAACATGCCGACCTTCAAAATAAGCTAAGCAGGTGTAAAAAAGGCTCAAGGAGATGGAAAAAGCTAAAGAAAGCGCAAGCAAAAACCAGTCAAAAAACAGACAGGCAACAAAGTGATATTCTTCATAAGTCCAGCTACAATTTTGTACAGTGGGCAGAAGAGAACCAGGTAAAACAAGTAGTTGTTGGTGATGTAGAAGGGGTCCAAAAAAACACCAAGAGGCATAGTAAAAATCCAAAATCAAAGCAAAGAAACCGTAATTCAAACCAGAAGATGAGTCAATGGCCATTTGGTATTTTGATGAGTTATCTGATCTATAAGCTTAAAGCGGTAGGTACTGAGCTTATAGCTATAGATGAGTCCTACACCACGCAGACATGCCCTGTCTGCAACCAGAAGAAAAAGGTATCTGGTAGAATATTCCGATGTCAATGCGGATATGAAGAACATCGGGATATACATGGTGCAAGGAATATTCTTTCCAAACACCTGTATGGAAAAATTAGGGACATGGGTATAGAAACATCCAAAGTCACGTATCTACGGCCTGCTCCTAGCAGAAAGTAGTAGAAGCCCTGTACCGGGCCTGGAGGGAAACAGAACCCTCTTGTTGTCGGGAGAGGCAAGCTACTGTCAGACATTCTTTTTGAATGGGATTGCTGTAACTAGCTAATCATCTGAACCAGCTTTGTTATTCTCCTTGAAGCTCCCATCCTCTTAACGCTAGTGTAGGTGGGAGAGGTTCACGAAAGCCCGCGTTTGTTCCTCTGTGTTTGGCCCCCATACCATGTAAGTTGTGTTTTCCGACACGCTTGCATAACTGTGAACGGCAGAAAAGGCGTCCTCCGTAAACTTACGCAATATTAGCCGTTCTGTTTCGAGTGTTTTCATTACCGTTTCCTCCCAACATACATCAAATGTTCTGACCAACTAAGGAACTCATCTCGTTCGCACAACGCTTCAGCAAGATGAAGCCAGCGCTCATATACTTCTTTAGGTTGTGAAATAATATTGTGTTCACATGGTGCAAGCAAACTTTCCTGTCCGAATAGGTGAAGTTTATCAAGCGGGAACTTCTCCATGAACGGCAAAATATCTTTTTGTCTAGCAAAATAGTTTGCAGTAAAGCCAATTCCCGAAAAAGGCTTATCATCGATGACAAGGTTCATAAATTCGGTTTCTTTCGGTGTTGATGCCAACACTTCAGGAGCATTTTTCATCAAATATATCATTCCTGCGTGTGCTGAAATGAATGAAAACACTAATCCCCCAGCTAAGCTGGGGAGAATAGAATAAACAGTAGTGTTACGTATGTTATAAAACGCCTCCTATGGTAAAATGATATCGGTGTCGCAAGCCAATATCAATTTAGGAGGCGGTCCAAATGGACAGTTCGAGTTTATCACATACGAGGTGGAAATGCCAATACCACATAGTGTTCATACCAAAGTACAGACGGAAAGTAATGTATGGACAGATTAAGGCGGACATAAGAGAAATACTGAAGAAACTGTGCGAATATAAAGGGGTAACGATCTTTGAAGGTGCAGTATGCTCAGACCATGTACATATATGTGTGAGCATCCCGCCGAAGCTAGCCGTTTCGCAGTTTGTCGGCTATTTGAAGGGGAAAAGTGCTCTGATGATATTTGATAAACATCCAGAATTAAGTAGTAAGTGGACGAAAGCATTCTGGGCTAGAGGATACTATGTAGCAACAGTAGGAAATATCACTGAAGAAGCAATTAAGAAGTATATTCAAGAACAGCAGGAAGAAGCAAGGAAAGAAGAAACAATGA
>CAYFSR010000196.1:0-2358 GCA_964345785.1 uncultured Eubacteriales bacterium
GTATAACATACCACAACCTCAATTCTAATAATTCTGTTTAATTGGTATATGATGATTCTACCGCAAATAAAAAATAACTGACCTCAATTGGACCTTGAAAACTTCATTCAAAATCCATTTACAGGGAGTTTGTTAGATTATAGAGGGAAAAACGAGCGTTTTGACACTATATTCGCCTCTATACGGCCTGCTTCCTTGGCCTTTTGCCCTATTTAATTAAAATTGGGCACAGCATCCCCTTGCAGCGGCATTTTTTTCGCCTTTGGCTTGTATCCGCCCTTCATAAATCTGATAAACCGGTTGATGTTTTGTGCCGTTACCTTCAAACCTGAAACCATAGTGCTTTTAACTAAACCGCGGACATTCAGCTTATCCTGTCCCTTGCGTTTCAGTGCGGAATTGGTACCTTCTATCCCTGCTCGCATGCTGGTGTTTTCTTTCCTGTCAGCCTTCATGACTTCACGCAGTTGACTTACTTTTATTGTTTTCAGGTTAATGCGGACAACACAATCTTTCTTTTGCTTGGTGCTGTAGCATTGATCGCGGAATTCACAGCCTGCACAGGCTTCATGAGGAAAGTGAGCAGATGTCTGACTGTTACCAACACCAGCTTGTGTAGGAACATAACCTTTAGGGCACCTAATGATTATGTTGGTTTTAGCATCTATTTCAAACTCTGTTACGGGTAACTTCTTACTGGGTTCTGTTCCACTCATGTTGGTCAAATGAATTTCCACTCCGGCCTTCTCTGCTGCTTCATAAACATCTTCCGAGTGGAAACCGCCATCAACGTACATGTCAGTGCAGTTTGTATTCTTACGGATCTCTTCCATCCGACCTGTTAGAATTTCTATATCGCTGACTGTATTTGGCTCAACCGCATAGTCTGTAATAAACTGGACGTCATTTTCTATGCCACAAGTTTCGGATATTTCAAGGACATAACCGCTTTGGCTTACCGTTCCCTTCTTCCGGAAGGTAGCGTCTGTATCATATGCAGATTGGAGAGAGTTTGGGGATATTTCCTTGTTCGGTTTGGGAACAAGCTTTCCGCTTCGCTCCTCGAGTGTGGACTGTTCCGCTAGAAATCTTCTTGTTACCTGGGTTACTTCTGAATCCTGCATATCCGCTTGCTCTTCCAATACTTGAAGTGCTTCACTGCATAAGGTTAATAGCTGGGTCAGTTTGCTATCTCCATCCTGTTTCCTGGTTTTGTAAAGGACATCCGTTTTGAAGTCCGGTTCCAGAATCTTGCTGAGGGTATCGGTTCTTTTTTCCTCTGGAATAGCTTTTACGGCCTGTACCAGGACATCGTATGCCAAAGATATTCTTCCTGACTTCTTGATATTACTCATAAAGAGTGTAGTGTCGGTTCTTTGTTCCTCCAAGGATATCCCGGTCTTTTCAGCAAATACATGAAGCAAGTTGATGAATTGCTCAAACAGGAGATCGCATCCTTCAGGGTTTTCGATGCTGTATTTGTAGATTCTTCCCCTGAAATAATTTAAAGTTCGTTCCGCAAGGTTATACTCGCCTAATGTACGTATACCAACGGCATAATTAATCTGGTAATCAAAATAGAAATCGTCTAAAATATCTAAATCCGTGCAGTCTTTCATATGTTTGATGTAATCCAAAGACAGCAGGATGTTTACAGGGAAATTGGGCCTGCCGATTGTCTCATACAATACGGCAAAAGGTTCTTCATCTATTTTTTTGAATACGTTCTCGTAAAAGATAGGCGCCCATGATTTCTCAAGCTTTGTAACTACCTTGGAATTCATCCATTGTCTACTGTCCAACATGGTTACCTGGTTATGCTTATCATTAGCTTTAAACATTTTTTCACCTTTTCGTGCCATATTTGATATTATTTTACTAATATCAGTATAGCATAAAAACAGCTTGAAGTCCAGTGATATCAAGGGCTTGAGTGGATTTTTATAAAGTTTTCAAAGAACAAAGGTTCGGTTTGTTGATTGGGGTTTTTGCGGTAGAATCAACTGTATACATCCAAAGATAGTAAACATATCACAAAATGTTAAACATAAATATACTAAGTATAATGATACAATTAGATTAACAAACACAGCTATTAGATAAATAAATTTAGTCATGACAGTTATATAAAGAGAAGTAAGAATAAGTGTTAGGGATGTAGTAAAAGATGCAAATAGGATTGGAAAAAAACAGTTTAAACATGAGAGTAAAGTATACTGCACGTCAAGTATATAAAATGAGATATTATTATCTATTGATTTTGCCTGCAATTATATACTTTGTCATATTTCATTATTTCCCAATGTATGGTATTACATTAGCTTTTAAGGATTTTCGTTTTTTAGATGGCATTATAGG
>CAYFSR010000197.1:0-2356 GCA_964345785.1 uncultured Eubacteriales bacterium
CAGTTAGTATAGAATCCTGCAATGAGTAAAACCTCCTTAAGTCGAAGTATAGAGTCATTAGCTTTTATTCTACACTATTATACATTTAATATAAATAGCTTTTGCTGAATTTGCACAGTTCCTGTGTGGATGTTTTGACTTGGATAAAAATACAATGCCAATCTTTATAAAATTCATTTTAGCATTATTTAAGTTTTTTGTTGTATAATGAAATCATTCTTAATGTTGCAGAAGAATTTTCAATTGGAGTGGGATTATATGAAGAAAATACGATTAGATAAAATATTAGCAAATTCAGGGCTAGGCAGTCGCAAGGAAGTAAAGTCCATAATTAAATCAGGTGCTGTGTTGGTATCTGATGAAATCATGCAAGATCCTGGTTTCCTCGTGGACATAGATCAAGATAGTTTGAAGGTAAATGGGAAAAGGCTGCAGTACAAGGAATTTCATTACCTCATGATGAACAAGCCTCCTGGTGTTATTTCCGCCACATGGGACCGGGACACTAAAACTGTAATAGATTTGCTCTCAGAACCTTATGATAAGTTCGATCTATTTCCTGTTGGCCGTCTTGACAAAGACACTGAAGGTCTACTGTTGCTTACAAACGATGGACAGCTGGCTCATAAGCTTTTATCACCGAAAAAGCAGGTACCAAAAACTTATTATGCTGAAGTATCCGGTAAAGTAGTAGAACATGATATAATAACTTTCCAACGAGGTATCGCCTTGGAAGCCGACTTTACGACATTACCATCAGAGTTGGACATTCTGCATTCTGGAGATATTTCGAAGGTTTTGGTTACCATATATGAAGGTAAGTTTCATCAGGTAAAACGAATGTTTGAAGCTATAGGTAAAAGCGTAGTATATCTGAAACGCATTTCCATGGGTAATCTAGAGTTAGACGAAAGCCTTCCCCTCGGGGATTATAAAGAACTTACAGAAGAAGAAATGGAATCGATAAACGAATATCTTTCCTAAGGAGCCGTAAATAAAATGGAACATTATTATACTAACAATCCGCAAACACCTCATGATATAAGAAGTATTGATTTCGTATTAAATCAACTTCGTCTGGAGCTATATACAGACGCTGGAGTGTTTTCCAAGAATAAAGTAGATTTTGGCAGTGAACTTTTAATCAAATCATTACCGGAATTAAGCGGTCACATACTGGACCTTGGATGTGGCTATGGTGTAATTGGCCTAAGCATTGCTAGCTTGTATCCTAAGTCACAGGTAACCATGGTTGATATCAACCAACGTGCCGTAGAAACGACTCAACAAAATATTGAAAGAAATCAAATAAAAAATGCCGCCACCTATGTAAGTGACGGTTTTGATCAGGTAAATGGTCGTTTTAATGCTATTGTCAGCAATCCACCTATCCGAGCCGGCAAAAATGTAATTTATCCTCTGTTTGAGAAAAGTCTGGAATACCTCTTACCTGGTGGATCCCTTTTTTTAGTCATACAAAAAAAGCAGGGAGCTAAATCCGCCATGGATAAGCTGCAGACGGTTTTTGGCAATTGTGAGGCAATCAATAAACAAGGTGGATATTGGATTTTGAAGAGTACAAAGGAATCATCTTAAGTCAGGTAATTCCTCAACAAATTTAGCAAAATCCTCATAATTTCCTTGGTAATCACTCTCTATTTGAATAGCATTTCTGTTCAACATATGATCGGTAATGAGATAGGTTTGGATGCCTAACTTTGAGGCAACCAGATCTTCCTGTACATCGTTTCCTACCATCATACATTGATCAGGATTTCTGTTCACTTTATTTATAACCTCTTGGTAAAACTCAACCTGAGGCTTGGTGTAAGTGTTGTCTTCATAACAGCTTATGTAATTAAAGTCTTCTGGATTAAGCTCTGCCCATTCAATGCGATGTAATATTGCCTTTCTTGGAAACAATGGATTGGTTGCAATTACAAGGTTATAACCTTTTTTCTTCAATGCGGCAATAAAATCTTTCACGCCTGGGTGAGGCTCAACATATTCTCGTATATTTAAGAATCCATCGTCATAAAATTCATCAAAGCGTTGTTCATAAACCGCCAAATCCCCATCAACTAACTGCCCAAAAGTCTCCATAAAAACCTGTTTATTGGTTTTTATATCCTTACTGCTTAGCATGGCTTTTGTGCCTTCCCAAACATAACTTATAATTTTATCAGGTTCCATAAGGTCTTGTAAGGCCTTTCCTATTTCACCAAAATAAATTCTAATGAATTCGTCCATATCCATTGGCAAAAGAGTGCCGTCCAGGTCAAAAAGTATTGTGTCAAGCAATTGATGCCACCTCCTGTAGGGGATTATATCAGTAAAACACTGCAAAATACAAGCA
>CAYFSR010000198.1:0-2342 GCA_964345785.1 uncultured Eubacteriales bacterium
AGTTTCTCCGATACAAGGATAGCTGCAAAAATACCACTGAAAGATGATTCTAGGAGGTACTGTTCACTCCCACGCCTGAATAAATAGAAGTAAAATTAATCATAAAACTTAAAATAATATAGTGTAAAAAAGTCCTGAAAGCCTTGAAATTTCGGGACTTTTTTTAATATTTTTAAAAAAACTATTGACATCTTAATCGTTATGTGTTAACATATAATCATAACGATTAAGGAGGTGAAAACATGGCAATTATCTATCAACACGACAGACGTTCAGGTATAACCTATGCTTATGAATCCATTTCAAAATGGGACAAAGAAAAAAAGATGAGTCGGGCTAAAAGAACATTAATTGGGCGAGTTGATCCGAACACGGGTGAGATAGTCCCAACTGATGGGAGGAATAAAAAGCCTAAAGTGAAGGAAACGGAGCAACCCGTTGATTACAAAGACCTATACGAAAAGTTACAGAAGAAAAGCCTAGCACAAGAGACTTTGATAACTGCATTGAAAAAAGAAATACAAGAATTGAAGGAGCAAGACTAAATGACCATCGGAGCTAATTTCGGATACATCACAAATCTCCAATATAAAGTAAAATCTCTGACTTTCCAAGTAGAATCATTTAAGTCAGGGGAAAAGTACTTGTCGATGCGTTCGGAGTTTGCAAAACAACTTGCTGCTAAGGACAGAGAGATCAAAAAAATAAAGTCAGAGCTAGCTGATGCGCATTGCGAGACTGTCACAGTACGCCAAAACTGGATGCATGTATTTGAAGATATCTCCAAAGGACATGAAAAAGAATTAAGAGAAAAAGAACGCTTAATCAAAAAACTTAAAGACCAGCTTTTCGCAACACAGCGACAGCTCGATGAAACTAGGAATAAGCTCAATGATAAAACCATAGAACTGTACCAAGTGAAAACTGAGCTTGAAGAACAGATAGGGGCTAACCTTGAGCTGAAGGCTCAGATTAATCGAGACTACGAGAACTCCTCTATCCCTTCCTCTCAGAAACCCAATCATAAGAAGATAAACAACAACCGAGAGAAAACTGGTAAGAAACCTGGCGGGCAACCAGGTCACAAAGGTCACTGCAGGAAAAAGCACACACCTACAGAGCGTATCAATATCCCTGCACCAGAAAAATATGTTAACAGTGAAGACTACAAACCAACTGGGAAGATAATAAGTAAGCAGGTAGTCAACATAAGTATTAGCGTTAATACTATTGAATATAGCACTCCGGAATTTAGGGATGTACACACTGGCCAGCGTGTTCATGCTGCTTTTCCAGATGGCGTTATCAACGATGTCAACTATGGTGGTAGCATAAAGGCGTTCACCTTTATACTTAATAGTCGTTGTGGCGTATCCATAGACAAGGTACGTGAATTCCTTTCCGACATTACGGAAGGTGAATTACAGATTTCGAAGGGTATGATAAACGGCTTGAGCAAAGAATTCTCAACCAAGACGGAAGCTGAGCAGAAGAAAGCATTTGCTGACCTATTGCTTTCCCCTGTATTGAACGCTGATTTCACCAATGCTAGGGTTAATGGCAAAAGTGCTCAAGTTTTCATATGCGCAACTCCAGAAGTAACCATGTACTTCGGTAAAGAAAACAAAGGACACAAAGGCATTGTGGGTACACCAGTCGAACAATACCATGGAATACTCGTACATGATCATGATGTCACATTCTACAACTACGGGGACAATCACCAGGAGTGTCTTAGTCATGTAATCCGTTACTTGAAGAATAGTATTGAAAATGAGCCGAATCTAACCTGGAATAAACAAATGTTAGAACTAGTACGAGAGATGATTCACTATAGAAACAGTACAACCGATGAAAACCCAGACCCTAACGAGGTGAAAGAGCTAGTTAGTAAGTACAATGAGACATTGGAGTTGGCGAGGAGTGAGTACGAATACGAGCCACCTAATAGTTATTACAAGGAAGGATACAATCTCTACAAAAGGATGGATGAATATAAGGATAGCCATCTATTATTCCTGCATAATTTTAATGTGCCCGCTACAAATAATTTGAGCGAGCGTAAAGGGCGTATATTTAAAAGAAAGCAAAAGCAAGTAATGGCGTTTAGAAGCTTTGATAGCTTGACCTATTTATGCAACAGTATGTCCATTATTGATTTGCTGTTAAGCCGAGAAGAAAATTTGTTTAAAAGCGTTGCGACAATATTAGATTAATAAGAATCAAAATACCAGTGCTCGGAATTATGAATACTGGTATTTTGCTTTAGTTGGGTGTGAACAGTAACAACAGGTGGAAGTTGTCTAAGGTCTTTCAGCTGATCTTCTATAAGGTATATACTT
>CAYFSR010000199.1:0-2235 GCA_964345785.1 uncultured Eubacteriales bacterium
ATGATCACCTCCTGAAAATTGGCATAAAAAAAGCACCTCAATTGAGATGCTTGTTGGTTATTTGAACTTTACTACACTAGAGGATAGTATAAGCAGCACCGCTATTCATTTTTCGTCTGTGTAACAATCTTACCTCTCCATGTAGATTTTATTATTTTGTGAAGCTTATCTTCAATGTCTCATGTTGCAGATCATCATAATAGAAGCTGTTTATATCTTCTGCAGAGTTGAGTATACTCATAGTAACATCTACTGTGTCATATATACTATACGCTTCATCTGAAACGGATGCATAAACAACAAGGTTTAAAGTTTGTAAAGGTTTAGCTGAACCATAAAAATCAGTACCATCATTCGATTCTAATTCCATCGAGGCATTAAACTTATAGGTGTCATTCAATACCACCTCTGATTCGCTCATCCATTTAATATCAAGATCTTCCGAGCCGATATTCTTGAGTGTGCCACGAATAACAAAATACTTTTCACCTTCTTGGTCTTCATAGTAAGAGTAATATCCGCCCGTATTTGATGGAGTGAGTGATTCAACCCACTCAGATTCGGTCAGAGTAATTTCCATAAGGTTTCCTACCGTAACCGTCTCATTTAATATCAATGTTTTTGTTACGGTGTCTTTTGTGTTTGAATTTGAATCTCCTGTATTATCATTGATATAGTTACTATCTTCCATGTTATCAACCCATGCACGAAAAGAACCACTATCAATGGTATCATCGGTTTTATCATCAATAAAGTTTACCACTACATCGATATCCTCGGAAGAAGCACCTTCAAAACTTTGATAATATGCACCTTGGATATAGAAAGAAATTGCATACATCATGTCCCAAGTCGTATATTCGTCTTTATTAACATAGATATCGATCTGCGAGTAATTTTTATTATGTTCAATTTTCGTGAACGAATCAACTTTTGTATCTTCATCTCCACTTAGAAGACTGTCTATACTCTCATTGATAATTGAAGCAAATTCTTCTAGCTTCTCTTTATGCTTTGCTTTTGTCATTGTATAAGTAACAGATCCATCAGAATTTATTTCATAAGATTGATAACCCGCTTCCTCTGCATTAGCATTAATTTCATCTTCTGTCATATCCTCAAAAAAACTAGCTGGCATGGTTATCGTATTAACTAGTAAACCTTTATCAACCTCTACCACAGAAGAATTGTCATCGGGAGAAACAGAGTTATCAGTGTTGTCTCCACACGATACTAGTCCCACAACAAGAATGAGTGATAACATAATTAATAGTATCTTTTTCACATCTTTACCTCCACATACTTTATCATCTAATAAAAACAGCATGCATTGATTATATTACTCTTTACAAAATATAGCAATGTTATAAAGTTTTTATGATTTTGCAGGTGTGTTATTATTTTGCTGGCTACACTTCAGAGAAACAAAATACAACGACTGTCATATACGCTTTTACTATGTTACACATCCACACTTATAAGAAAATACAATGGTAATTTTTGAGCATTCACAAATAATATTCTGAGAAATACGGCAGTTGGATATCAGGCCTGTTTAGTTTCGCTTTTCTTTTACCGTTCTGCAAGATGAAATTAACATCCTACGAATAGTACCGCTTTCTTGATGTATAGGTATGTATAATTCTTTCTTTAAGTAACTTGTTTCAAATAATAATTCCAGCCAATATTCAGTCTCGTTTACTTCCTTTAATGCAATTTCCAGTTTAGAAATAAAATCAGCCTTTCCCTGGGCATATTGTGCTTCATGAATATTAGCACCAACAGATGTTCCAGAACGTATTAACTGATTAATCAATGGCGATGGAGCATTAGATTCTTTAAGATCTTTACACAAAATAATAATATTTTTTGCTAGTTCTTTCGATTTCGTACGAAGTATACTTTCGGCCATTTGTTCACCTCAAATACTAATTATTGAATTATGCAAATACTGTTGCATTAGTTTAAGTTGCTATTGTAAATAAAGTGATATTTGCGACCAAAGTCGCAAGTGATATTCCGGGTTCCCCGGAGTGATATTATATTCGCCTTTCCCAAACTGGCCGTAGCCAATATAACTGCGCAGCAATATCACTGGCGCAGCCAATATAACTCGCTGAAGGCGAATATAGTTGAAAGCACATTGATATTGGTCAATGTGCTTTCATGGTGGAGGCGAGGGGACACATGGTCCATTGTTTCCAATGGTGCTGACTATGTCTTGAACTCGAAAAA
>CAYFSR010000200.1:0-2178 GCA_964345785.1 uncultured Eubacteriales bacterium
CTTACATAAAAACTTTTTCGTCTGCCTTTTCTTGCAGCTCATAATCTGATATAATCTCAAGTTTTGAAGTAAAAAACCAGAAAGCTAGTAACCATCAGGCTTTGCGGGTTTTCTCTACATGTGGTACCTAAGTGTATTTTAAGAAAATATAAATATTTTTTTAAATTGGTTAATATCGTAGTAAGCGTCGAATTTGAAGCTGGCTACGATATTTGTTATTAAGTTCAATATCAAATACTTTCTCGCATTCCTGTAGTATTTCATCATAGTAGAGGAATTGCCAGGTGTTAGTATCAATATTCGTGCAATTATAGTCGCGTAGCGAGTTTAAGATTTGTTTCACGGGATATTTGTTCTTAAGCTTTGCTTGAAGCAGGCGAATCAGCACCAGTGCTGTAAAGCAGGTGGCAAAATGGGCGTCGATATGTTCGTTTGTGCGTACATGTACAGGTCTTGATAGAAAGTCGGACTTAGAAATCTTAAATGTTTCTTCAATTTGTGCAAGACCAGAGTAGACCTCACGCATCTCTATGTCACTCATATTAAGCTCACTTGTTACAATTGAATAATATCCATCATATTTTTCTTCTTCTTCGATCTTTTCAGAGTTAAGCTCTAGTATTTTGCCGTCGATAATTTCACCAGTGGTTTTGTCAAAGGCGATATTTTTCACATAAGCTGCTGAACCAGCAGAAGTCACTTTATCATATCTTTTAGGATATTGAATCATATCCATTGCCCGTTTTATCATAACCTCCCTGTCCATCCGTTGCTTTTTTGCATATTTTTCAGAGTAGTAAACCATTTGTTTTTGGTCAACATTAACGGTTTTTTTCTTTTTCTTTTTTCTACCTGGTACCGTAACATTGACTTTTAAAGTTTTTGGGTGAATACGTGATTTGTGAGTAAATGTAATCTCTTCTCCCATATCATCTTTAAGTGTTGTTTTTTTGTATCCTCCAGTTAAAACCCACGCCTTAAATTCAGCATCCGCACCTCGAATTGATTGACCATAGACATATCCATCTCGCTGATTATTTTCCCCTTTATTATCCCCATTGAGGTAATAGATATTGTCAGATGTGTTAAGGCCCCGGTCTGCAACAAATATTATACGGCTATCTGAGAACTCGGATTTCACACGATTAACAATTGGACGCATATGTAATTTCTCGGATTCGTTTCCAGGAAATAGATCGTAAGCAATGGGAATTGAGTTCCTGTCCATTAAAAGCCCCATCTGGACAATCGGATCTGGACGACGGTTCTTTTCAGGCCCACGTTTTCGGTACTTGGCTTCTACTACCTCCCCTTCTTTGTTAACAGTTTGTCCTTCTTCATCGAGTATGTCTACATCTGGACGGCCAATGTCGAAATAGTAATTCGTGCAATCGAAGTAGGCAACCGATAAGTCGCGCTCACAAAGTTTGCTAGAGCGATTGTAAATCCATTTTTGAAGTGCTTCCTGGTGCTCATCAATAGGATCTAGAGCATGATATACATCATCAAGAGAAAAACCATCAAAGCTCTCGAAGTAGATGCCTCTGTTTATGTGGGTTTCTCTTTTTGAAGCAGGATAGAGAACACGGGAAAAAACAAGGAGACGAAAAATCAACTCAAAGTCATACTTTATTGAACGATTGCGTATTTTCGCCTTACAGAACTTGTCAAGTTCAAGTTCGCTATACAGTATCTTTAATATTCCATATCCTACGTTTTTTATGTTTTTCTCATCAACTTCTAAAGTAGCTGACAGGTCTATGGTAAACGACATGTTCTTGTCCGCTTTTTGTTTTAGGGTTTCTTCTTTCGCTAATTCTGTAAAGTATGACACTGGGTCAGGGTGAGATTTCTCAAGCTCGTCAAGACGCCCAAGGCTCTTAACCATACGTTGGCGTGTTTTCTTATCTTTGTAATAAGATTCGTAAAAATATAAACGTGTAACGTTGTTCTTAGTAATAGATTTCAAAAACATAATAGCACCCCCTGCCTCATTATTATATCATGTATTTATAAATACCACAAGATACCACATATAGAAAATTTTAATTGTTGACATAAAAATATCCAGTAGCCGCAACGGTTTCTGGATTATATATTCATATCAAACTTCAAAACTCAGGAGCACAGTAGTTTCTAAAGCAGAACCAGCATGTAAATGTTCTAAACTACTTAATC
>CAYFSR010000201.1:0-611 GCA_964345785.1 uncultured Eubacteriales bacterium
ATAACGTTTCTATAAAATTAGAACTGAATATCTAACTGCTTGCAAGCACTTCGCAGCGTCACACGATACAATCCAGACACTGATGACCGCCATTTCTGCGTCCGCATGGGCCACAATTTCGTGGAACAGTGCTGGCGAAGGAAATTTCTATTGCGGATACAGACCTTTGTGCGCTGTTGGGCAATGCACTGGATAATGCCATAGAAGCTGTTAAAAAAGCGCCGGACAAGAAAATACTGATTCGGATGCGAGCGGATCGTGGCATGTTGATGTTGCGGGTGGAAAATAGCTGTGTTGAAACGCCGACTGTGACAAATGGTATTTTTGCGACGAGCAAAGCCGACGTGAATCAACATGGATTTGGTATCCGCGGAATGTGGGAAATTGCTACCCGATATGGTGGAGCTTTGGAAACAAGGGTCCAGGGCAACCACTTTGAGTTAGTGGCTTGTTTGCCGCTTCCGACAAATTCTATCTGCCCGATTAAAAGTAAAGATTGAGTCACACTTCCCAAAAGGACAATTCTCTAAAAAGGTTCTAAAACTAACATGCACCCAAAGAGCGTCCGCAATGGCACTCTTTCTGGCCCTTTTGATATTGAGCCCGACGTC
>CAYFSR010000201.1:621-2144 GCA_964345785.1 uncultured Eubacteriales bacterium
AATAACGAAATTCTTAACGTTCTCCATGAAACCGATATACTATTATGGGACAATCGAATCGCTTATACTGAAAAACATAAGGGCAATTTTAGGACAGCCGAAGAATATTATAGATATTTAGAGGACATACCCAACATTATAGAAAATCCAGATTATATAGGTCTACCACCACATCATAGCGTAAAGTTACTGTAGGGTTTCAGAAAAGAAAAGGAATATAAATAGAAAAGAAGATGACATCCTGTTAACATAAAGTTACAAGCAAAATATAAACAGAAAGGTGTCGTCTTCTTTGTACAATAGTATACAACATTTTAATGAGTTAGGTGTAAAGAAAATTGAGGAAAGAATAAAAAAATTCATATCAGAAGGTAAAGATATTGCCGATTTGATTTTGGGTGTGAATCAGGATTTAATGCAATTAGGTAGGGATATCGTTACCGAAGTCCTTGAAGATATGGACGAGTTTCTAAGAAAAGATGGAGTCAGAAAAAAGGATTGGGAGATCGTCAGAAAAGATGAAACCGGACTTTTAACGACATTTGGACAGATAAGATATAAAAGAACATACTTTAAACCTAAATATGGCGGTAAGCGTAAATATCTTGTGGATGAACTTGTGGGGATAAAACCACATGACAGAATGAGTGCGGATGTTGTAATTAATACCCTGGATGAGGCAATAGAAAGCAGCTATAGAAAAGCTGGGAAAAAAGCCAGTTACGAAAATGAAATAAGTAAGCAAGCTGTTATGAACAAAGTCCATACATCAGAAGTTAATCCTCCAAAGCTCAAACATTCAGAAAAGAGAGATGTCAGAATTTTATACATAGAAGCCGATGAGGATCATGTGGCGCATCAAGCTAGGAGAAAAGGCGGCACAAAATGCCTAATGCCAAAGTTAATCTATGTTCATGAGGGGATTGATTTAGAACGAAGTACAGCTAAAAGAAGTGTTTTAAAGAATGTACGTTACTTTGGGGAAGACTGCAAATCAGAGGATTTATGGCTTCAGGTTGCTCGATATATCTCAGAGCAATATGATGAAGATAAAATAGAGACCGTATATATTTCAGGGGATGGAGCGTCGTGGATAAAACAGGGGCTAAATTGGATAGAAAAAAGCAGATTCGTATTAGATAATCATCACCTGAACAAATATATCAAGGTTGCAACAGCTCATTTGAATGATGAGGCAATTTACCAAGGATTAAAGGATGCTTTGGATTGGCCTGATAAAGAAATGGCCTATAGGGTATTTAATCGCATATTAGAGTTGACAGAAAATGAGACAAAAATAGCTGCTGTCAAAGAAGCAAGAAGATATATTATGAATAATTGGGCTGGGATTGCCATCAAAGCGGAAAAGGGTTATGAAATAGTAGGTTGTAGTGCTGAAGGCCATGTAAGTCATGTTTTATCAAACAGACTAAGTAGTAGACCTAAAGGCTGGTCTAGGACAGGTGCAAACCAGATGACAAAGCTCCTGGTATACAAGAAAAACGGTGGAAATATCTACGATT
>CAYFSR010000202.1:0-2134 GCA_964345785.1 uncultured Eubacteriales bacterium
AAGCCAACCCAAAAACCTACATCCACCCCAAAGGCGTCTTCCACTCCGAAGGCTACAACTACTCCCAAGCCATCTTCTACCCCTAAGGCAACTTCCACACCTAAGCCAACAGCAACTCCAGTGCCTACGTCGTCTGTGGAAACAACTCCTTCACCTAGCTCTACCCCAGAAGTAGCCTATACCCCTATGGATGATGCTATAAAGCTCGATATACACGGTGAAGACCTTTATATGTGGAAGGATATATCCTCTGTAGAATTGCCTGAAGGATTTGGTCTTGGCTCCATAAGCTATGATGGCGAAGAGGTCGAGGCTATGATGGATATTGAAAATAAACTTATCCTTGTTTACTTAAGCGATGAAAAAGGCGAAAATGGGGATCTTTATTACTACGATAGTACTTCCGGGTTAGTCTTTCCATATGCAAACGTAGAAACCAACTTATCCTACATAATACTGCAACCTGCTGAAACTATTGAGATACCCCAAGGTTACAAGGAGACTACCTATATAATCGACGGTAAGACTGTTAAAGCTTGGGCACTGGAATCTGGCGAAGCCATTGGTTTTTATCTAGTATATGCAATGGATAGTAAGGGTAATAGAGGTTTTTATACTTATGATTCCTCGGAGGGAACACTACAAAGGTTTACAGAAAGGACATTGACTATTGAGGCTCAAGCGACAGAGGAACCTGATGTTGTTGAAGCAATCTCTGACGAAATTGAAGAGAAACCTAAGCAGGGTATATCACAGAGATATGGTCAGATAATAAAAATTGGTATTATAGTTCTTTCTGTTATAGCCCTTTCTCTGATAGCTATTCTAGTTCATGATAGTAGAAGGCGAAGAACCAGTAAGCATTCAAGAAGATAAAATTAGTTCATCCTTCCCTAGTAGTCTTCATAAGGCATTTGAAAAAAAGTTGGAACTAAAAACTACAAGTTGCGTCTGAATATATAGAAATTAGTGGAATATATTTTGACTATGATGTAAGACTATTATACCTACAAAATACTTGGTAAGTGAATTGGAGGGATTACTTTGAAAAAGCGAGTTGTGTTTTTAGTTTCTTTGTTGCTTATTGTAGCACTAATTGTTGGCTGCTCTAGTAGCTCGAAAAATGACTCAGCACAAGATCACTATGGAGGTGTTACAGGCGAAGGTGTAGCTCCTGCACCAGCTGAAAAGCCATCAGGTGAAGCTGATTTACAAGAAGGCGGTAACACAAACAGTGGTTGGAGTACAGAAGCCAGTGAACAGCTTGGAGATAAGACAAATGAATTAGTTTCCCAAATGGGTTCAAAGATTATCAAATCTGGATATCTTGCAATGGAGACCCTTGACTTTGAAGAGACTACTTCTGAAATCATTCGCAAGGTTCAGCAAGCAGGGGGCTTTATCGCATCCTCCAACATTCAAGGCTGGTCTAGGGAAGATGTGAAGAATAAACCTATGCGCCAAGCTCACTACAAGGTACGGATTCCTAGCCAAAAATTTGAGCAATTTATTACCGATGCTGGGGAGTTAGGCAATGTTACTCGTAATGAAAGCTGGGGAGAGGATGTATCTTCCCAATATTTTGATACTGAAGCTAGGCTAAAATCTTTGACGATACAGGAAGAACGCTTACTTACGATACTGTCTAAGGCAGAGGAGTTAAAAGATATTATCGAACTTGAACGGGAACTATCCAGTATACGCTACGAAATTGAAAACTTAACTGGTACACTGCGAAAATATGATAATTTAGTAGCTTATTCCACCTTAGAGCTGGATGTTCGTGAGGTTGAAGAGATTAAGGAAATAGAAGAAGATCCAGTTACTCTTTGGGAAAAGATAGTAAGCATTTTTCAAAAATCAATTGAAAGTGCTGGAGAAATAGCAGAGGGCATGTTGCTTTTCTTTATTGGAGCTATTCCATTCCTATTGTTGCTGGGTATTATTTTACTAATCTTGCTGGGCATCATTCGATTACTTAGGATGATTAGGAAAACTATGCCAACAGAAAGAAGAAAAGCGACAATTTTGCAAAAAGAGCAAAAATTGGATGAAGATAAAAAAGAATGATATTGTATTTCAGATAATTTTTAAGAGTCGCAGGATCTAAATTCTGCGACTTTCTTGTTTTGAA
>CAYFSR010000203.1:0-2077 GCA_964345785.1 uncultured Eubacteriales bacterium
ATATAGCTTTAGAGATAGTTCCAGTAGAACAAGGATTGAAACAGAGTAGTGTAATTCCATATGGTGGTTAAGCTACTTGCTATAAAGGCAGTTCCAGTAGAACAAGGATTGAAACTTTGAAGTGGAAAATGGTAATCCGAATGGAGATCATGCCTTAGAGATAGTTCCAGTAGAACAAGGATAGGAAGAAAAGAAAACAACACCACCCCTGAACCAATTGTCCAGGGGTGGTGTTTATAAAAATACTGTCGACAGTAGTTGTCTCCTTATTCATATCATTTTAAGCACTTTCTGCAAAGTATTTTTGGCGACAATCCCAGCTGCAGAAGTGATGTCGTTGATCATCTACACTAACGATAAAAGCCTTTTCTTTGTTTATCATCTTACCACAGTAATCGTCTTTTACCATAAGGCTTTGTAAATGTTCTTGTAACTGATGATTCTGTTCTTTTATTTTTTCATTGATTTCATTTAAATCAACTTGTTTTTGTTGAGCCTTTTTAACTTTTTTTGCTAAAATGAAGCTACCGGATATTGTAAATATTGCACGGACTATCAGTGCAATCATAGTTATATTTACTATAACAGACAATACTTCCATAAATTCACTCCTCATGCATTGCTTTGCTTTTCTGTACTTATAGTATACCACTTTTTTATGAACTAACTGTGAATGAAATGTTAACTTAGCCGATCAATCACATGTAATGTTATAAAATATATAGCGAGTATGTTATACTATATAGGATTAAGATATTAACGATTCTGTATTTTGCGTGATATATATACTATTAGGAGCGATGGTATTTTGAAACTGTTTGGAAATGGCTGGGACGATTTGCTTGAGGAAGAATTTAAGAAGGACTATTATTTACAACTACGAGAATTCTTGAAAGTCGAGTATAAAGCAAAGACGATTTATCCTGATATGTATAAAATATACGAAGCCTTAAGATTAACATCCTATCAGGACACCAAAGTTGTGATATTAGGTCAAGATCCTTATCACGGCCCTGGTCAAGCACATGGTTTAGCATTTTCAGTGCAAAAAGGGGTTGCTATGCCACCCTCGCTGCTAAATATTTATAGAGAATTAGAATCTGATTTGGGCTGCTATATTCCAAATAACGGATGTCTAGTTCCTTGGGCGCAGCAGGGAGTACTGCTCCTAAATACTAGTCTAACAGTTATTGCTGGACAAGCAAACTCCCATCGTAATAGGGGATGGGAGATACTAACAGATAGGATTATCCAACTGCTAAATGAAAAATTAACCTCCGTAGTTTTTCTGCTATGGGGAAACAATGCAAAAAGCAAGAGCACGTTTATCACCAACAAAAGACATCTTGTTTTGACCTCGGTACATCCCAGTCCATTATCCGCTAATCGGGGCTTCTTTGGTTGTAAGCACTTTTCACGAGCAAATGATTTTCTAATTGGTACAGGGCAACAAGTAATTGATTGGCAGATTCCAGACATTTGAGCAATTACCCCTACTATCACGTGTAATTTATGGGTTGTTTTATTTTGCTTGTCTATGTTTATATGTGCTTATATAGTTAGTAGTATGCAAAACTTTTCTAAAGCATAATAATTTCTAAATATACTATTAAAGGGATACAAATAATGAGAGTCAGAACAAAAAAATCTATCACAAGATTGATTTTAGTAACCTTCGTTATAATTATACTGGTGTCAAAATTGCTCATTGGTACCATCACATTTTCTAATTGGTTTGCTAATGTTGATAGTATAAGTGATAAATTCAGTAGCTTAGGTTTTGATGAATCTGTAATTGCCAAATGGACTGCAGATTTAAAATCAACCGTCAATGAGAATATCAAATTCACAATTTTTTATTCTTTTATTTCTACATTATTAGCAATCATAATCTATTATTTTATTACGGCCCACTTTTTAAAACCTGTTGATAACCTAATAGAATCAACAGAGCGCTTTGCAGAGGGAGATCTATCCTATAGAGCTCAGGTTGTTAGAAATGATGAGATAGGTGAAATTACTAAGTCTTTTAATGATATGGCGGATACCATTAATGAGTTGGTTAATAACATGGAAG
>CAYFSR010000204.1:0-2061 GCA_964345785.1 uncultured Eubacteriales bacterium
CTCAAGTTTTGAAGTAAAAAGCCACAAAGTTAGTAGCCATCAGTCTTTACAGGTTTCCTCTACATGTGGTACATAAGTATATTTTTAAAATTTTAAAATAATTTTTAAATTGATTAATATCGTAGTAAGCGTCGAATTTGAAGCTGACTACGATATTTGTTGTTAAGTTCAATGTCAAATACTTTCTCACATTCCTGTAGTATTTCATCGTAGTAGATAAACTGCCAGATATTAGTACCAATATTTGTGCATTTGTATTGGCGTAGTGAATTTAAGATTTGCTTCACGGTATATTTGTTTTTGAGCTTTGCTTGGAGCAGGCGAATCAATACCAGTGCTGTAAAGCATGTGGCAAAATGAGCGTCAATATGTTCGTTGGTGCGTACGTGTACAGGTCTAGACCTGAAATCAGATTTAGAAACTTTGAATGTATCTTCTATCTGTGCAAGGCCAGAATAAATCTCACTCATCTCTACATCACTCATATTAAGCTCACTGGTTACAATTGAATAATATCCGTCATATTTTTCTTCTTCTTCGATCTTTTCAGAGTTAAGCTGTAGTATTTTGCCCTCAATAATTTCACCAGTGGTTTTATCAAAAGCGATATTTTTCACATAAGCTGCTGAACCAGCAGAAGTCATCTTGTCATATCTTTTAGGATATTGGATCATATCCAATGCACGCTTGATCATAACCTCCCTGTCCATTCGCTGCTTCTTTGCATATTTCTCAGAGTAGTATACCATTTGTTTTTGGTCAACATTAACGGTTTTTTTCTTTTTCTTTTTTCTACCTGGTACCGTAACATTGACTTTTAAAGTTTTTGGGTGAATACGTGATTTGTGAGTAAATGTAATCTCTTCTCCCATATCATCCTTAAGTGTTGTTTTTTTGTATCCATCGGTTAAAACCCACGTCTTAAACTCAGCATCTGCACCTCGAACTGACTGACCATATACATAACCATCTCGCTGATTATTCTCCCCTTTATTGTCCCCGTTGAGATAATAGATGTTGTCAGATGTATTAAGACCACGGTCTGCGACAAATATTATCCGACTATCTTCGAATTCTGATTTTATACGATTAACGATTGGACGCATGTGTAATTTCTCAGATTCATTTCCAGGAAAAAGATCGTAAGCAATGGGAATTGAGTTCCTGTCCATTAAAAGCCCCATCTGTACAATCGGATCTGGACGACGATTCTTTTCAGGTCCACGTTTGCGGTATTTGGCTTCTATTACCTCCCCTTCTTCGTTAACAGCTTGTCCCTCATCATTAAGTATATCTACATCTGGACGGCCAATATCGAAATAGTAATTAGTACAATCGAAGTATGCAACCGATAAGTCGCGTTCACAAAGCTTGCTAGAACGATCGTAAATCCATTTTTGAAGAGCTTCCTGGTGCTCGTCAATAGGATCTAGAGCATGATAGACATCATCAATAGAAAATCCATCAAAGCTCTCGAAATAGATACCTCTGTTTATGTAGGTTTCTCTTTTTGAAGCAGGGTAGAGAACACGAGAAAAAACAAGGAGGCGAAAAATCAACTCAAAGTCATACTTAAATAAACGATTACGTGTTTTCGCCTTACAGAATTTGTCAAGCTCAAGTTCGCTATACAGTATCTTTAAAATCCCATATCCAACGTTCTTTATGTTTTTTTCATCAACTTCTAAAGTGGCTGACAAGTCTATGTTAATAGACATATTCTTGTCTTCTTTTTGCTCTAAAGTTTCTTTTTCAGCAATTGCTTTAAAGTATGATACTGGGTCAGGGTATAATTTTTCAAGATCGTCAAGACGCCCAAGGCTCTTAACCAAACGTTGGTGTGATTTCTTATCTTTGTAGTAAGATTCGTAAAAATACAGACGCGTAATGTTGTTCTTAGTAATACATTTCAAAAACACGATATCACCTCCTTCATTATTTTACCACACATTTATAAATACCACAAGATACCACATATAGAATATTTTTATTCTTGACATAAAAATATCCAGTAGCCACAACGGTTTCTGGATTAAAAATTTATATCAAACTTCAAAACTT
>CAYFSR010000205.1:0-2032 GCA_964345785.1 uncultured Eubacteriales bacterium
TCACATCATATTTAATATTGATCTTATCACCAAAGAGCTCGGTTATAGAGCATAATCCTTCAATATGGATATTATCTGCCGAAACCTCACCTGAGCAAACAATTACACCGTCACAATTGATATTTTCCGCCTCTATTTTTGAGCCGCGAGCCTTTAGTACACCATCAATTTTAAGCTCGCTAACCTTTATATCATTATTTATTCTGCAAACACCATCAATAATAAAGGTATCCGCCTCAATACGCCCTTTACTTTTGAAAACACCGTTTACATTAATCTTATTTGCCTTTAGGTCACCTTTAAGTTTTCCTATACCATCAACTGAAACTTCATCATAAGATCCGCCATAAATTGTACCTATTCCGTCAACACTTGTTTTTCTCATAACTTAATCACCTCATTAACTATTGCTTTTTGTGATACTTCAATATTTTCTTTGTACTCAACCTTGTCTATGACACAAAGATCACCGATTTTTACGTTAATACCGCTCACAAAATCTGATTTAACATGGTCTATGCTAATATTATCACCCTCAATTGAAGTTACGGTCATGATTGAAACTGGTAAGGATTCTAAACGAGAGTAGCACGTTTTAGGCATGGTTTTTGGTAAAGACTTAAAGTTTTTATCCAAGTTCCTAACCGTACTTATACTTATATTTGTTCCTGTTACCATTTTCAGCTCTGACTCTGATGATGGGTATAAATAAATATTTTCAGCATTAACTCCTTCCATCATCACAGTATTGAAGGAATAAAAGTTTTCACATTCCAACACTTCATCGCTATGAAACTAAGCTGTTGATATTATATTTTTAAAATCATATTTGCAATTTAATCGAAAACCATATAAATTCTCGAAGGTTTGCGCCTTAAATGAGCCTGAAAATTCAACGAAATTCCTATTAGTCATTACTGCTCTTTTTGAAGAATTGCGAAGAAATCTACATTCAAGTAAATCAGCACTTAAGTCGCCAACTATAACAAATGTTTCAGCTTTAGAAATCCCTTTAATTTTAGCTTCACCTACTACCTTACAATCTCCAAAATTAGTGTTTTCGGCATTTACTTCACCAGCCACTCTCAACTTTTGCACAAAAGAGTTTTCAATATCTAAGTCACCTGCAATATGAAGCTTAGATATATCTGCATCAAAAGCACTTACTTCTCCTGCCGCTTTAACATTACCAATCTTACCTGACAAATTCCTGCTGCCCACAGCCCAATAATTGCGTCTCATCTATATTCCCTCCTTGAATTAGTCATCCTATCTTCACTCTTTATTTATATTAATGTCGAAACTCCTTTTGTACTTAAACTTTATAGTACTGGAAATATCATTTAATCTAATAACCTTTTGAAGTTCGAACCTACTGTCAAGATATACATTCTCCTGTTCCAATCGAATGATTGAATAGTAGCTATCATTAGACTCCAGGTGATACACTTGCAATACAAGCGCTGTTGTCTTTAAGTCATAAAAGTAATTATTAATACCAAGTAGAATCTCTGTAAGTTTTTCATTTGAAAGCTTTAAGTCCTTTTTAACCTCTGAAAGTGCTACCATGAATATAAGATCTATGTAAGAAAAAGTATTTTTACCCAAGCCAGCAACAAGACTAGGCACCAGTTTTTTATCAAGCTCCTCAATTATCGATAGATCATCGATAGTAAAATTTCTTTCAAATAATTCAGGAGAAAGTATTTTAGCAAGCTGATCTAAAGAATAGCGATCTTTTAGATCTTGTATCATATTAATCCGATTCAGCATCTTTTCCTTTGGAAAAAAGGTCTCCTGACCTGTAAAGCTTGATTTTTTAATAAACCACTCTTCAGGGATAAGGTTCTGCCTCTTCCACCTGTAAAGCTGACCATATGAAATCCCGGTTTCCTCTAGTAATTCCTTTTTAGAAATAAGCAATTGACATCATCCTCAAACCCTTTCATTGTCTATAATAAATTAGCGTAACAATGTTTTGTTACGTTGAATATAACATAACATTTTTACGCTGTCAATAAGTTTTACAAGG
>CAYFSR010000206.1:0-2028 GCA_964345785.1 uncultured Eubacteriales bacterium
GTTTAAGCATGCATATTTTCACCTAGAAAAGAGAGAATAAAGGAATACAACAATAAATTAGAAATGCAATTAGCTTGAAAATACAGGTAAATGAAAAAATAGTGTTAATGAAAAAATAGTTGCATAAATAAAAAAATGCTATATAATGATAACAAAGCAATGACAGGAAATAGTAGGGAAATTACTCTTCTTGCAGAGAGTCGGTGGCTGGTGAAAACCGACAGACAGAGTCCTTCCGAATCCATCCTGGAGCTGTATGCTGAAGAAAGTAGGCATTACCGGTCCGGTCCGTTATAACCGGCCAAAGGTGGAGAGAAGCTTCTCTCAACCGGGGTGGCAACGCGGGTTACAATACTCGTCCCTGTATGGGACGGGTTTTATTTATTTTGGAGGTGTTTTTAATGTTGGATGCGAAATACATTCGTGCAAATCCGGAAATAGTAAGCGAAGGTCTGGCGAAAAGAAACTCTCAGGTCAATTTGGATGAATTTCTAGCATTAGACCAAAAAAGAAGAGAGATTATTCAAGAAGTTGAGCAGTTAAAAAGCAAGCGGAATACCGTGTCTCAGGATATCGCCAAGCTGAAAAAAGAGAAAAAGGATGCAGAAGCTCTTATTGCAGAAATGAGTCAGGTTTCTAGTGTAATTAAAGACCTGGATGACAAGGTTCGTGAAGTGGATGAGCAACTCAAAGATATTCTTATGACATTGCCAAATCTTCCTCATGAGTCGGTGCCAGTAGGTGCTGATGAATCTGCCAATCAGGAGGTTCGTCGTTGGGGCACTCCTACAGAGTTTGATTTTGAACCTAAGGCTCATTGGGACATTGGTGAGGATTTGAACATCCTTGATTTTGCTACTGGTGCTAAGGTTACTGGTGCCAGATTTACCTTTTATAGAGGTCTAGGTGCCCGTATAGAACGCGCTCTTTTTAACTTCATGATGGATCTTCATGCACAAAAGCATGACTATACCGAGATATTTCCTCCGTATATGGTTCATAGGCGCAGTATGGAAGGAACAGGGCAGTTACCTAAGTTTGAGGAGGATGCTTTTAAGGTAGCGGGAACAGAGTACTTCTTAATTCCCACTGCAGAAGTACCGGTAACCAATATGTATCGTGAAGAAATTCTGGATGGAGACATACTTCCTATTAAACATTGCGCGTATAGTGCCTGCTTTAGAGCAGAAGCTGGTTCAGCTGGAAGGGATACCAGGGGATTAATTCGTCAGCATCAGTTTAACAAGGTGGAGCTGGTGAAGTTTGCGAAGCCTGAACAGTCCTATGATGAGCTGGAAACTCTGGTTCAAGATGCAGAGGCAGTTTTGCAAGAGCTTGGCTTACCCTATCGTGTTTCGCTCTTGTCCACCGGTGACTTAGGCTTCTCATCTGCTAAAACATACGATCTTGAAGTTTGGATGCCCAGTTACCAACGATATGTTGAAATTTCATCCTGCAGTAATTTTGAAGATTTTCAGGCTAGACGTGCAGATATTAAATATCGTGAAGGAAATAAGGGAAAAGCCCAATTTGTTCATACTCTGAATGGATCAGGAGTTGCTGTAGGGCGCACGGTTGCTGCTATCCTAGAGAATTACCAGCAGGAAGATGGTACGGTTATTATACCTGAAAAATTGGTACCATATATGGGAGGGGTAGAGAGGATTAGCAAGTAATACCTCAAAATCCTAAAAATCACAGATAAAATTAATTGACAGTGAAAAATTGTTTTGTTATACTGTATAAGTGCCAGCTCGGAAGACTGGGCTTATGGAGAGATGTCCGAGAGGTTTATGGAGCTGGTCTTGAAAACCAGTGACACCGCAAGGTGCCGGGGGTTCGAATCCCTCTCTCTCCGCCAATTTTATATTTAGCCAACCATACGGAGAAGTACCCAAGTCGGCTCAAGGGGCGCCCCTGCTAAGGGTGTAGATCGGGTAACCGGTGCGAGAGTTCGAATCTCTCCTTCTCCGCCAACTTAGAACGCAGTCGTTGATACAATTTAAGTATCAGCGACTGTTTTCTTTT
>CAYFSR010000207.1:0-2024 GCA_964345785.1 uncultured Eubacteriales bacterium
AATTGGTAAAAGAATATAAAGTAATTTGATATAGAAACTGATCTTTCAAAGGTCATTTGATTAAGTATATTGTACCTATAATTGGGAATAATATACTTAATTCTTATCTAATAACAGTATAAGGCTATGCTGAGGAGCAACTTGAACGGTTATTAGAGTTCTATACAGGAACGGATGGTTGCAGTTAGCTATCCGTTTTTTCATTCGTTCCTGGAAGAACTAAAGCGATAAACCTCAGGGATTTTGGAGACAGAGTCCTCAATTATGCTCCTTTGTTTGATACTTCAGCAAATAATATCTTTAACTGACTTATTACTAAATCCCAGTTTGGATATGATCGTGTCCATTTCTTACTAACTCTTTTCGTCGCTAAATAAAGCATTTTCAACATATGATGCCAATAAATTGTGCAAAGGGATTACAATTGAGACTTCAAAACTCCCATCGCCCTTGATTATTTTTAGTGAGGTGATATATTTGTAACATAGATATAAATACGTCACATGGAGGCTGTTATAGTGATGAAGATTAGGATCCAAAAAACCATTAAATACCTATGGCTCTTAGGATTCTTAGGTTCTCAAGGTTTCAAGTATTTTAAAACTGGTGAGCCCCTGGCCCTATTCTGGTTTAGTTACTTAATTTCTCTGTCTACTATTTTATAGGGAAGATGTTTGATGAAATGCAAGATGAACGATATTTTGAAAATAGTCAGAGGCTAAGTTGAATACTACTAAGATCCCCTTAATCACTCTCTTTACTATTGGGTTTTTCTCAGGGTTTTCCTTTGTAACAAAAGAATTAATCATACTAATCTGTGCCTTTGGGTGGGCTGGAACCTTAATATCATACGCCTATCTCTTCTGGCATTATGATCAAGATTAGAAGGGGTGAGACTTATCCAAAAGTTTACTTGTAACCTAAAGAAGTATCGTCTAGAAAAAGGCTTGACCCAGGAGGAACTTGCCCAGCTAGTAGGAGTCCGTAGAGAAACCATCATCAGGCTTGAAGCGGGTAAATACAACCCATCTCTTAAGTTAGCCATTGATATTTCAAGGGTTGTAGAAGTGCTTATTGAAGAAATCGTTATTTATGACTAGTATTGTAATAATATTTCTTAGGGAATATGGAAGGAGATGAAGCTGTGAAGGTAGATTATTATGATGGAATAAGAATATCCTATCCAAAGGATTGTGGTAATGCTCCTAAAAAAATTGTGCTATTAGATTTTTATATTGCATTTGCCACAGGAAATGATAGATATATAGAGGATAATACATCTGACAATATCACTTGGAAGATTATAGGGAATAAATTAATAGTTGATAAGGATAAAATACTTGAAAGATTAAGGAACTATAGAGGCAGGAGCATTAAAGAAATCCTAATAAGCAATCTAATAACCCATGGCAATGTGGCTGCTGTTAATGGAAGTATTATCTTTAGTGATGAGTCTACTTTCGAGTATTGTGACATATATAGATTCAATGGGTTTGGAAAAAATGCCAAGGTGAAGGAAGTCACCTCCTATACCATCCAGACTAAATAAGACCAGAATATCAAGTAAAGAGATAAGGGGTCATAGGAGATTAATATGCAGTAGGAAGTTATTTTTATTTGTTGGAGGATTGATTATGAACCTAGAAGAATTACAGTTGGATTGTGCAATTAAGCAAAAAAAGGCTTGCACTTTATTTTAG
This sequence comes from uncultured Eubacteriales bacterium, assembly GCA_964345785.1. Classification (GTDB taxonomy): domain Bacteria; phylum Bacillota; class Clostridia; order Caldicoprobacterales; family DTU083; genus UBA5454. Next base: position 1,701 of record CAYFSR010000207.1, read on the forward strand.
CATCAATTATTATTTGGTGTACTGTACTGATTATTCATTTAACATCATTACCTATCCTGACGAAGAATTTATTTACCTTCTGTTCCACAGCACCATTAATGCCATTAGCATTTTTAATATCGAAGGCAATTAAGGTGGATTGGCGGTGTAAATAATTTTGTATAATCTCATTCTTTTAATTAATAATTGGTAAAAGAATATAAAGTAATTTGATATAGAAACTGATCTTTGCAATTTCTGACATAATCATCCCCCTGATTGGATAATTATATCAAAAAAGATTACCTCAATTTTTAGCTTTTTTTGATGGAAAGAGATTTGCTT
>CAYFSR010000208.1:0-1992 GCA_964345785.1 uncultured Eubacteriales bacterium
TTTGGGGACCTCGAGATACAGTTTTTGATGAGGATGGTACCCGATATACGGATGCACAATGTGGCTTGTTTGCTATCAGTAAACAGTTGAAGCGATATAACATCCCCTTTTCTTATATTGAGAATTGTCATATTGAGGACGATGCCTTTGATATGGGGGTTAAAAAGTTTTTATCCACTGTCTGTATGGTCAAAAATTTCTATGGTTTGAATATTGTACAGGTGGGAACCAGAGTCAGACCATTCAAAAGTGTCATGGCAAATGAAATGGAGCTGCTGGAGAAATTCGGAATTGAAATTACTCCAGTGAACATGGCAGAGGCTACCGATCGATTAAACCGCATCTACAATGAAAAACTGGATCAGTTAAAGATCGATGCCCAGGAAATAAAAAGCAAGATAGACACAAGCTCTGTTAGTGATGAACAGCTAGAAAAGATGATGGCCTTTGTCTATTTCTATCAAGAACTCTTTGAAGAGCATAATGCTAATGTTCTATCCACAGAATGCTGGACAGCTATGCCTCTGGCTTTTGGAGCTATGCCCTGTCTGGCTATGACCATACTGGCGGATATGGGTTATCATATTATTTGTGAATCCGATATCCATGGTGCCATTTCTTCTGCATTGCTGTCTTGCGCTGCAAGAGGAGAGACCCCACCCATTTTTGGTGAATTCACTTGCAGACATCCGGAAAATAACAATGCGGAGTTACTGTGGCATTGCGGACCTTTTGCATTATCTTTGAAAAAGGAAGGCGTTCCAGCTACTTTATATAATGCTAGACCAAGTTTTCAACTGGAAGATGGAGACTATACCATTGCTCGTTTTCAGGCGGAAAGAGGCCAGCATTATTTATTAGGCGGTAATATTAAAACCACAGATGGTCCTCATACTTTCGGCACATATATATGGGCTGAATTTGACAATTTGCCCAAGGTGGAGAAGAAATTGGTTGAAGGTCCATATATTCATCATATGAGTGAAATAAAGGGACAATATGCAGACGTTCTTGCAGAGTTTTGTAAATATGTACCAGGCTTAATGTTTGACGATATTAACGATTAAAGGGGATCGATATGCAATATTTACTTGGTGTTGATTTTGGTGGAGGTGCATCCAAGGCGACGTTGCTGGATATCAACGGCAGGTATGTTGCCAGTCATACGGTGGAATATCCAACCAGTTACCCAAAACATGGGTATGCGGAACAAGATCCATTGGATTGGTATAACGCAATAAAGCAGAATATTACCGCTCTTTTAAGTAAGAGCGGCATTTCTGCTACTGATATTCTTGCTCTTTGCCTGGATGCGGCTACTCACACAGCGGTGTTATTGGATAGCTGCTTTCAGGTGCTTCGCCCAGCCATCTACTGGACGGATAGTAGAAGTGTTAATGAAAGCCAAGAATTAAGAGAAAAACATAATGATTTAATTTTAGATGCGGCTCTTCATGAAGCCGATACCATTTGGACTCTTCCTCAACTTATGTGGGTAAGAGATAATGAGCCTGAAATATGGGAAAAGACAAAGAAAATATTGTTTGCAAAGGACTATATCCGGTATTTATTTACAGGAGAGTATTGTACAGATTATATTGAGGCTCAAGGCAGTATGATGTTTGACTACAATACCATGTCCTGGTCCAAGGATTTATGCGATATTTTAGGATTTGATATGGCTAATTTGCCCACGGTTATGAAGCCTGTGGATGTGATTGGAAATATTACAGAAGCAGCAGCAAAGGATACGGGGCTATCCCGTAGTACCAAAGTAATCTGTGGAACCACCGATACTGCCTTGGAGGTATTTGCCTCTGGTGCGGTGAGAAAAGGACAGATGACAGTAAAGCTCGCAACTGCAGGCAGAATTTGTGTTGTCACTGATAAGGCCTATCCTCATCAGCATTTGATTAATTATTCTCATGTTGTCGATGGCTTGTGGTATCCTGGAACAGCTACCAAGTCTTGCGCAGCATCTTATCGATGGTA
>CAYFSR010000209.1:0-1921 GCA_964345785.1 uncultured Eubacteriales bacterium
GCTTTTGACATTACCTCGATTTCAAGCTATTCCGAAACATTGAAGCAGGTGAAGAACGGACAAAATAAAGAGCATGATAGGCTGCCACAAATTAATCTTGCTCTTCTATTTGGTGAAGAATCGGGGCTTCCCTTCTATTATCGCAAACTACCAGGCAATATTACAGATGTGAAGACTATCAAACAACTGATGGGCGAGTTTGATGTCACGGGATACAAGAAGGTTAGTATTATCTTGGATAGAGGATTTTATAGCAAAGGCAACATCAATGAACTCTACAAGAATCATCAAAAGTTCATCATCGGTGTAAAACTCAGTCTAAAATACGTTAAAGAAGTCCTGGGGGAGGAAAGAGAAAATCTCCGGCTCTGGTCGAACTTACAAACACAATTTGGCACCTATGGCTTATGTAGAACCATCGAATGGGATTACGAGCAGGAAAGACCATACAAAGGCGATGTTTTGAAAGAAAAAAGACGTGCCTACTTACATCTTTTTTATAATCCGGAGAAAGCCGCTAAAGACCAAGCAGACATGAATGAACATCTGACGAGACTTTATAACGATCTGATGGAGAATACACGTAAAGAATATCGTATGAAGGACTATAACAAGTATTTTGAAGTGACTGAAACGCCGAAGCGAGGACGGAAAATCAAACCCAGAGAGGATGCCATGCGCGATGCAGCTAGAAACTATGGATATTTCGCACTGCTTTCAAATGAGATTAAGGATCCCTTTGAAGCGCTATCCCTATATCGCAGCAAAGATATAGTTGAAAAGGCTTTTGGCAACCTCAAAGAAAGGCTCAACTTTAGAAGAATGGAAGTTTCTTCTGAATTATCCCTTAATGGGAAGCTTTTTGTGGAGTTTGTCGCACTAATTTACTTATCATACGTGAAGAAAAAAATGCAGGATGCGGGTTTATTTGAAAAGTGGACAATGCAAGGTCTTCTAGATGAACTTGAGATAATTGAGCTATTTCAAGCACCAGAGCATGGTCGCTTGTTGGGAGAAGTTACTAAGAAGCAAGAAGATATCTACAGGGCATTAGGTGTGGAACCTCCCTCGTTATAAATCTCGGGAATGTAGGATAAAAGGCAGTAAAATGCAAAGAGAGGGTTGGGGATATGAAAGATGGGTCTTTTGAATATAAAGTATTAATCGCCGAAGATGAACTCCTAGTGCGTGTAGGATTAAATGTCACTGTTCCGTGGGAAGATTTTGGTATGAAAGTTGTTGCTGTTGAAGAAGATGGTATCAGTGCATGGGAATCGTATCAGAATTTACATCCTAATATTGTTCTAACTGACATACGAATGCCAGAAATGGACGGTGTTGAGTTAATTCGTCGTATTCGAGAAAGCGGAGAACCTTGTGTAATTATAGTTATTACTTGCCTAGAGGAGTTCGACATTCTTTACAAACTAATGCAAATGGATATCACTGGATACTTAATCAAAGCAACTATGGTGCAAAAAGACGTTTCAAATGTATTGAACAAAGCTATACAAAAGTTAAAGGAAAGTGGTGTTTCAGCTAGCCATATGCCATCTACATCAGAGAATGTACAAGATAGGAATCCACTACATGAATTTATCTTCTTCCACCATGACAGAGAGCTTTATTTATCCGATTGTAAAGAAATGAGGCAGAATGTTAGACACCCACAATTTTGTATATTGATACATTGGACTGAACAACTCCAATCTATCGTAATATCATCTATAACGAATATGTTTCAAAAAAGATTGCAGCAGTTTGGAATAGTAGAAGCATATTCTAATGATGATTATCTTTTTATTTCGCTTATTGATGTTGTGCAAAGAAATGCAGACGACCTATATGAACTTATAAATGAACTAGCACAATATGTTATAGACGTACTAAATGTTGAACTTCGGATATCTCTTTGTGAAAC
>CAYFSR010000210.1:0-1915 GCA_964345785.1 uncultured Eubacteriales bacterium
AATATAGAAAAAAACATCAGTAATGATTTTGTATCAACCACTCAGTCCTTAGCCAAAGAATCACTTAATCTTTTATACAAAGATTAGGTGATTCTTTTTATTTCCAAAATACGCACAGCCAAATGCAGGGCGGCTTGATACTGGTATAACTGACCTTATGTAATTTGTGTCTTGGAATGATCAAGCTATCCCCGGCGTTCAGTTTTGTGGCGGCTCCATCTTCCCAGGTGAGTTCGGCTTCACCTTGCAACAGTAATACAAACTCATTTTCCTCCTGATCATACCAGTCGGAGATTTGACCGGTGCTAACGATGCGTTCAATACGTATCGATTGATTTTTATGCAGTATGCTGACCAATTCCTCAGAAAAAGATAAGGATGGCAATTTAAATAAATTTTTAGTGTTCATAAAAAGTTTCCTCTGTTTCCATCTCTTTCGGTTTATTGACCGAGATACGCTTTACAAAAAGCAGAAGAAGCATTCCAACGACAAGAAAGGCCACTATAGAACCTGTTGCCCAAAGAAGACCATGTTGCTCAGCCAGTGCAGCCTCAACCCCATGATTTATATACCAGTTGTTCATGCGGTATGAAATGGTACTGAATACCAGCGGCCCAACGAAAGTCGAGGTTCTGCCGGCAACAGACAGGAATCCAAAAAACTCGGCGGATTGATCGACTGGAGCCAGCTGGCTTACCATTGAACGGCTGACAGCTTGTGCGCCGGAAAGAGAAAAGCCTGCGATGAATCCTATCACATAGAACCAGACAATGTCCTTGGTAAAAAACAGGCCTGTGACAGCAGCAATCAAAATTGCAAGAGATATGAGGATAGATTCCTTGCCGCTCTTTTTATCGGAAATCTTACCAAATAACAATGCCCCAAATGCCCCGGATATATGGATCAGGATTACAAAAACAATCAATTCTGTCTGTTTCATTCCAAACAAGGTTGCCCCGATAATAGCGGCAAAATCCATCAACATCATGATACCATCATTGTACACCAAAAAGGAAATTGCATATTTAACGAATTCTTTATGTTCCTTCACAGAACGAAAAGTATGTGCGAGTTTCTCAAATGCGAGAGTAATGATATTTTTGCCTGGAGGAATTTGCTCAGGTTCTTGCTTTTCCTTCACCCAAAGGAAGGTCGGGATAGAGGAGATGAGATATATGACAGCTGTGATTAAGAAGGCATACGGAATCATACTATTTCCAATCAGTTGAATTGGCAGAAGTACAATAAGTAGTGCAATGATGCCGCCAATCATGCCTAATGCCCATCCTTTTCCTGAAACAGAGCCCACCGATTCTGGTGTAGAAACGTCTGGCAGCAGAGAATCATAAAATACCTGTGCACCGCGATAGCCTATTTCCGCTAAAATGAAAAAGATCATACCGGTGAAGACATGCCCTTCGCCTACAAAGAAAAGTAAAGCAGTAAAAAGAATCGAAACCGAAGTAAATATTAGAAGAAGCTTCTTTTTGGATTTCGTAAAATCTGCAATTGTACCGAAAATAGGTGACATGATTGCAACAAGAATCGAAGCTATGCCGACTGAGATACCCCAAAGCCGTGTTCCCTCTGCTCCGCCTACAACAACATTCTTAAAGTAGGCCGAATATACAGCAAGAAGGATGATAGCTGCATAGGCGGAATTGCCGAAATCATATAAATACCATGAATGACGAGACCTCTTGATGTATTCAGTGCTCTGCTTTTCCATAACTCACCTCTCCGCTTCTAGATAAATGTATATTGCAATATCTTTTATACATTCATCTTATTTCACAACTTTGTGTTATCTTACATATTTTACATTATAACGTTTTTAGGAGTATATTGCCACATTAATATACGCACCAGCTGAGTATTGCAATAAGGATACACGCTTGGTAAAATATTACTAAA
>CAYFSR010000211.1:0-1888 GCA_964345785.1 uncultured Eubacteriales bacterium
AATAGAAGGCCATACATTTAACTTTGAGGAAAGTGTAGCTTGTAGCAATTTGACCGCAGAATCAGTTAGTTGGTCCTGCTTGTCAAAGGTAGACTCGATATAATAAAATGCTTTGCCCGGGGTTCCAAGTACTACATCGTTTCCATCGAGTACCTCAAATTTCTGGGGGATCGGTGAGATTAATTCTTTAATACACATTACATTACCTCCATAAGATTTGTTTAGTTTGAGTATTATTAAAAGGGATGTTTATCATCAAGATGTCTACTATACTGTGAAAAGTTTCAAGAATAAATTACTTAACTTTATAATAGTAGATACTTTCTATTAAGTCAATCCATTATACGATATTTATATAAATAATCTAATTGTCGATACTGTTCACATCAAAATAATAACTCGTACTTAGTACTAGTAAACAGAAGTAATTGTCTTAATTACCTCAAGACCGTATTCGCCGGTGATAGCTGGGATTCTGTCTTCCTCAATAGATTTCTTAAACTCATCCAGCTGCAGCTTAAATGGGTCTATCTTTAATAATTCTTCATTCCAACGCTTGTCACCTGCTTGGCTTATCAGCTCATAAAATTTTTATTCCAGAGCCATTTCACGTGGATATCATTAGCACGATAGCTACATTATTGGATTACTATAAAACGGATCAGGGATAAATTACCCAGCTTTATGATAGGAGACACCTTCCATTAAGGCAATCAATCTTAATAATAGGTAGTCTATTACCTGATCCATCTCTCTATATTTCATCAACAATTCATCTAATTAAAAATATTTACTATTATGCTATTCCTAACATCCTATTCATTTCTTTAATTTCGTATTCGGCTCTTTCAACATCAGGCAGTGCAGCACCACATTCAGTAGACAGGTAACCTTTATATCCAGATTTCTTTAGTGCGTCAAACAAAGGTTGATGATCTGTGCCACCCTCGTTTAGCAAAGTATATCGGAACAGCTCAGTACCGTTCTTGGTGGGGTTATAGAATGAAGCAGGCAGATTTTTATCTTCAATTCGCTCAATATCCTTAACATGAACATGGAATATCTTATCTCCTAATAACTCTACTGATTGAGTCCCAAAATCATTACCTGAAATATACATATTCCCGGCATCATGAATAACCCCTACGTTGTCTCGGTCTATCATATTAAGTAACTTTATCGCATCTTCAGCTGACTCTACCAAAGTAACATTATGAATTTCCATAGCTAGTCGCTTGCCTGCCTGGGCTGCAAAGTCAGCACACTTTTGTATCCAATAGGCGGCTTTTTCATAATGATAATCTTGGGCAAGGAAAGCACTTGGACCTCCACAGCTGATCCTCATTAAATCTGTTCCCAGATTTTCTAAAACATCCATATATTTTTTCAGGTCTTCATATTCCCTCTCGCACTCTTCATCGCTCTTCGTGGAAAAGCGACCTACATAGGAAGCTACTCCAGCTATCACCAAGTTATAATCTTCAGCTAACTTCCTTATTTCTTTAGCACGCTCGGGTGTTGTATCGCATGAAACGTGAGGTTCTTTTCCCCAGATTTCGACACCTTTGTAACCTAAATCTCTAGTATAGCGCAATGCCTCGTGAATACTTCTCTTGCTTAATGTTAGGGTATATAATGCTGTTTTCATTGACTTTACTCCTTTTTCCTTATATTCTCATTTTCTTGTGTCCTTATATATTTACTATTGCGTTGTAATAATTACATCTTACTATCCCGAGGTTGCTTAGAAATATGGACGGAAAAGACCCTTCGCAAACGCTCAGGATGACAACGAGATGACAGCCGAGCCTTTGAATGACTCGGCTAATCGTCTATAAATCAACTATATGTACTGTAGAAGTACGATCAATTGAGCCAATTGCCAAGG
>CAYFSR010000212.1:0-1884 GCA_964345785.1 uncultured Eubacteriales bacterium
GAGAATTCTTTGCTGAGTCCCCAAATCATACCCTTGGATATTTGCAAGGCTCCGCTTGTTAAGTCTGACAAAAACTCACGTGTCTTATCAATTGAGACATTGCAGTAATTGTTCAGCAGAAATACAAACGCCTTAACGCTTCCATCGTAATTAACGTCATTTTCAAAACCTGCAGGAAATTCTGCATATACTAATCTCCCAGTTTTCTTGTTTATAAATTCTTCTGCCGTATATTCTTCAGTATACGGTAGCACTTTAAGCATAACACGTTGTCTTCTTATGGTCCTCCCAGTTGGCTCGTAATCAGGATTCATAGCATATTCGTCCGGAGTTGGAAGCTGTATCGTTTTGTCAGGTATTTGTTTTTTTCGACCATGCCCTTTATGACCTGGCTGACCGCCCGGAGATTTTCCTGATTTCTCGCGATTATTGGTGATTGGTTTACGGTTTGGCTTCTCTGATGAAGGGATTGATGAATTTTCGTGGTTGCGGTTTATCTGCGCTAACATTTTTTGAACTTTGCCTTGTTCCTTCTCAAGCTCGATTTTGACGGCATAGCATTCTCGCCTTAAAGTCAGATTCTCCTCCTTAAGCTCGTCGACACGCCTTTCAGCTTTAATTGCACGCTTTTCGAGAGTTTTATTGATGCGCTCTTTATCTCGGATTGTTTTTGCGTGCTCTACCTGAAGATCATCAAACACCTGCATCCAGTTGTTCCTTGCGCTTACTGTCTCCTTGTGAGCATTCGCAAGCTCTAATTTGAGTTTTTTAATCTCCTGGTCTTTAGTTGCAAGTTGTTGTTTGGATTCCTTGCGCATCTTTACATATTTTTCCCCAGATTCAAACGCCTCTACTCGAGAAGTAAGGGATTTTAACTTGTATTGAAGGTTTGTCATGAATTTAAAAGCAGTGTTTGTCATGCCTATTCAGTCTCCCACTCCCTTCTCAACAGTAATATCCCCATGCAAAATTTTTCGCCAATCTTTTGATAGAGGGTAAAGGTAGATATCTTTGTATGGTACGATAGCATTGTGATGTCCACCATTTCGACCACGCCCTGTCGTGCGCCCTACATTTAGCCAATTAGCGGCCTTGTAGCAGGTGCCGAGAAATCGAGGGATTTCTACGAAGGTTTCAAGCAGATGTACTGGATGCCCATATTTAAGTTCCCAGTCGTTAGATATTCGTTTAGATACTAGAGACAATATATGACTTGCCAGATGCGGGACTTTAACCATAGGCATGATTACGAAGCGCACGTTGTTGGTAGTCATGATCAGATTGCTCCTGCGATCATCTTTGCTCCAGCCGATAAATTTATCTCGATCGCGACAAGACCAGGCAGATGCTCCAAACAGCAAGCAAGCTAGGATATGATTGTCATTACTGTAAATCATATATGCCATGCTTTCACTGATACAGCGGTCATAACCAAGATAATGATATTGGTCAATAAGCGATTTAAACTCTTCCATCGATTCTTTTGACTCTACAACCTCTAATCTAAGTGGCTGCAATTCTTTCAGTTTTGCAACAATCGGTGTCTCATCGTGGGCAAGATGCTTAACGCCTTTACTATCGCCAGGACGACGGTTTACAGTCTTCGGTGGGGGCAATGTGATCTTTCCTGCCTTATCCAGCGCCCTCAGCATATCACGACATGACATATCCTTTGGTTTGCCCTTCGAATTCCGCCAATCCCAGATTTCGCAAAGCTCTACTGACAGTTTTGTCCGACCTTTATCTGGGTTCAGTGCTATAAACTCTTTTATGTATTCAATTAACTCTTCTGTTATTTCAGGTCTTCTATTTATACTCATGTACTATCTGTTCGACATAAATTTGTAGAGTCCTGCTTCTTTCTAAAAAAATTAAGGCTTTCGC
>CAYFSR010000213.1:0-1866 GCA_964345785.1 uncultured Eubacteriales bacterium
ACCTTGATAACTTCATAAAATCCTATTAAACCGTTGGTATTACTGGACTACAAGCCATTTTTATGTTATAATGTTAGTATAAAATAACAAGTATGTAACAAAAAGGTGAAGAGTATGTTCAGAGCTAATGATAAACATGAACAGGAAACATTTTTTGATAGCCGACAATGGATGAATCACAGGGTAGTAGCAAAGTTGGAAAAGTCGTGGGCACCAGTCTTCTACGAGCATGTATTTAAGAAAATAGATGAAGAACCCTTTGCTGTACTTTATGGTAAAACAGGCAAGCCTAATTTTCCTGTAAACATCCTGTTATCATTAGAATATATCAAGCAAATGAAGCAGTATAACGATTTGGAACTATTAGACGCCTTCTACTTTGATTATCAGATAAATTATGCCGTTGGCATACGCTCTTTAGGGGAATTAAATCTCGCTGAAAGAACCCTTTACTATTTCCGACAGAGAATATATGAATACTATATCGACAATCCCGAAAGTGGAGATCTTTTATTTGAACAGTTCATAAAACTATTGCATGGTTTTGCGGGAGAGGCCGGTGTTTCTCTGGAGGAACAAAGAACAGACACAACCATGTTTATGAGCAATATTAAAAAGGCTGGCCGTATGTCCCTGGCCTATGATGTCCTCACACAGGCAGTAAAAGCTATTCCCAAGGATAAACTGACCGATTCACTATCCAAAGTATTGGAACCCAGTTTCAAGACAGATATTTTATATCGGTCAAAGCAACAGGATGGAGATAGCAGACTGTCCCTACTTTTGAATCTGTGCAAAGAAGCACTTGATATATTGGAACAACAGCCGGGCATGCTTGAATCGGATGAAGTACGCATAACCAAGAGGTTTCTAAATGAGCAATCCATAACTGCCGAGGATAGTGAAAAGCTAGTTCCAAAGTCAAAGAAAGATATATCCCCTGATTCTCTCCAGTCTGCATTTGATGAAGATGCTACTTTTCGGAGGAAAGGAAATGTAGCTCAGAGCGGCTATGTTCTTGAGATATCGGAAACTTGCAGTAAGGATAACGATTTCCAGCTTATTACCGATTATGCTGTAGAAGCAAACACTGTCAGTGATGTAGAAATCCTTACAGGCCGGATAAAGGAGATCCATGAAAATACAAATTGTACCGACATGTATGTCGATGGCGGATTCCACTCAGAAGAAGTCTATGAAGAAGCAAATAAGAATGAAATAGAAATCCATTTAACCAACATGAGCGGTACCGAGCCCAGCAAGAAGCTGCCCGTTACAGAATTCGAAATAGAGCCAGAAACCAATACTATCCTTAAGTGCCCTAAAGGCTATGTTCCTACACAAGCCGGCGTTAACAACAGTCAGACAACTGCTCACTTTCCACATGAAGCTTGTTCAGGATGCGAGTTCCGTGACCAATGTTACAGCAAAGAGCAGAAAAAGGATTGCGTTGTTCGTATTTCCCTCAAGACGGTAAAGGTGAGCCAGCAGCGTGAAACAATGAAGTCAGAACGAAAAGAGAACACAAGCAAACGGGCCGGGATAGAAGGAAGCAACTCCGCACTGAAACGCACAGGCTTAGACAAACTCAGTGTACGCGGTATAGTCAAAAGCACAATTGTTTGTGGCTTGAAAGTAACTGTACAAAACATCAAACGGTTTACTAAGTTTATGCAAGGCGGATACAAACCGAAAAAAGAAAATCACACTGCTCCAAGGGATCTTTGTGCCCAATTTTAGATGAATGGGGCAAAGTCCCAGGGAAATCGGTTGATATATGACCTTTTGTAGCCATAAATGTGCACTAATTTTCTTAGTTACCTTGGATTTTACCTAAAAATGGGTTTTGAATGAAGTTGTCAAGGA
>CAYFSR010000214.1:0-1835 GCA_964345785.1 uncultured Eubacteriales bacterium
TCTCATATTCCGCTTAACTTTTGCTCCCAAAAATGTATTTGATATGTAAAAATATCCCAAAAGGATTTTAGAAAAATATGGCGAATACTTCCTTAAATAAATTTTTAGGGAGGTAGTCTAATGGTCGACCCAACCATAGTTGATACATATAAAGTAGGAAAAGAAGGTTTTATAGTCGGGTTATGTGAGGCACTGGGCCTACCGGAAACAATAAATCAAGCACTTGAATCGGTAAACGGGCGACCAACAGGCATACCTTATGGTGTGGATGCAATGATCATGATGGTAAATATGTGCCATGATCACAGGCCACTCTATCGAATACGCGAGTATTATGAGGATACCGACTTGGAGGGATTGTTCCACTATCCGGTGCAACTGGAACAGCTCAATGATGACCGATTTGGTGGGTTTCTAGATCTCTTTTATGAAGCAGGCTGTCGCAAGCTGTTTACGCAAATATCAGCAAAGGCTGTTACCCAATACGGTATTGAGATCAAAAATATTAATTTTGATACAACCTCAAAGGTCATGTGGGGGGAATATGAGACATATGAAGGTACCCTTGGCGTAGTACAAATGGACTTCGGACACAGCAAGGACCATCGAGGCGACAAAAAGCAAATAAAATACGGCATTGGTTGCGCTAATGGTCTTGTAGTTGATGCGCATGTTCTTTCTGGTAATAAGGATGATAAAACGTATAACAAAGACACCCTGAATGAACTTGACTCTACTTTGAGGAATCTGAATGTCAAAAAGGACAGCTTCTACTACATTGCAGACAGCGCCTTGTTTTCTGAGGACAACTTAACAATAGCAGCCGACAAAGATATAAAGTTGATTACTAGGATGCCTGATAATGTCCTTGTTGCTAAAAGCTCCATGGAGGAGGCACTTGGTAAATTAGAATCACTACAAACGATAACCATTAATAACTCCAAGGAAAAAGGCTCCAAATACCGTATTATGGAGAAGACCTGTGAATACGCTGGCCATAATTTGAGCCTCGTTGTTTGTTACTCAGAATCCCTCCGGCCTTCTAAGGAGCAAACAATCCGGAAAGCCACAACTAAAGAAGGTGAGAGCATTTCCGGAATTATTAAGAAATTGTCCAAACGAGAATTTGCATGTGAGGAAGACGCTAATCTTGAAATTACCAAACTCCTAAAGACAGATAAGGTGCTGAAGAAGGCGAAATTCCATGATGTAACCTATTCGGTGCGCAAGGAAGTGAGACGTGGTAGAGGGCGACCATCAAAAACGGAGGATGAATCTTCTGTTTTAGGATACAAATACTTCGTAGATATTACAGCCATTGCTAATGAGCAGAAAATTACCTACGAAATTGATCGAGCTTCCTGTTTTGTTCTTTGTTCCAATGACACTGCTCTCCATGGAGAATCTATGTTGTATGAGTACAAAACACAGGATACTGTTGAAAAAAAGTTTCAGCAACTTAAATCTCCTCAATTTGTTAACTCTATCTATTTGGAGTCTCCTAAGCGTATAGAGGCATTTTCCTATCTGATGATGCTTTGCATGCTTATGCTGTCACTTGCCGAGTATGTAGTCAGGCGTGGGCTCCAAGAGGATAACGATGTCATCTTAGGTCCTAACAAAAGGAAGATGAAGCGCCCTACCCAGCGTGTCATCTATGATATCTTTTACTCTGTCCGTATTCGGATTGTGCGTTATCCGGACAAGCCTTGGGAGAGAACCTATGCCAAACCACTCAACGACTCGATTAAGAAGGTGCTAAAATACCTTCATATCCCAGAAGATACCTTCATTATGGGTCGTCGTACTTAATTTTTTCTGAACAACGATAAAAA
>CAYFSR010000215.1:0-1817 GCA_964345785.1 uncultured Eubacteriales bacterium
CCTAAATTCCCTAACGATTTATACCTACACAATATATTATGTATACCTTAATAAATATAACATAAATCCATCAGATAATAAACATTGAATTTCAGGGCGTTCTATGAGTTAAAGTTGCTATAAGAAGACAAACTAAATAAGAAATTCCATTGACTATTATCCAATTTGTAGGTATAATAATTTATACCTACAAAGGGAGATGATTTCTTATGAGTTCAATTATTGAACAAAAGGTTGGAAAATATACTTATCTTTACGAATCCACGTCGTACCGTGATGCCAATGGCAAGCCCCGAAACCATAAGGTGATCATCGGCAAAGTAAATCCAGATACTGGAGAGCGGGTCTACAAACCTGAATATATTCAGCGAATGGCAGACATGGGAACACCAGTATTCCTCCCTGTGCCGCAGAGTTTTTCACTCGACCATCTACGTAAATCTGTATTAAAAGAATATGGTGCACTTTACCTTTTTGAGTCTATAGCTAAGAATACAGGCTTATTGGATGTACTAAAAAGTGTTTTCCCGATTCGATGGGCGGAAATCTTCATGCTATCCTGCTATCTCGTTTCATCTGGGGAACCAGCCATGTATATGGAAGACTGGTTAGATCGCACCGAGAGTCTGCCTACAGGCGCCATGTCATCCCAGCGCATAAGCGAACTGCTTCTTTCTATTGAGAGCCATGAGCGCATGAGCTTTTATAAGGAATGGGGAGCATTACGTAGCGAACATGAATATTTAGCACTGGATATAACATCCATATCCTCTTATTCAAACTTGATTGATGATGTAGAGTGGGGATACAATCGAGACAAAGAAAGTTTACCACAGATAAACTTGTGTATGCTACTTGGTGAGCAGTCGGGTCTACCTGTTTATCAATCAGTTTATAGTGGGAGTTTAAAAGATGTCAGCACACTAAAAGCCACACTGGCTCAGGCTTCCGGTATATCCCTGGAAAAACTACTGTTAGTTATGGACAAAGGTTTTTGTAGCACAAAAAACATAAATGCAATGTTGGATGATGAAAATATCCGTTTCGTTATAGGAGCACCTTTTACAATGAATTTTGCGAAGAAGCAGGTACAAAGCGAAAAAAAGGATATTGACAGTCTCCAGAATACGATCGTAATAGGAGAAGATATCCTTCGGGGGATAACCAAAGAACGTACATGGGGTAAAGACCGTAAACTATATGCACATATTTTCTACAATGCAGTCAAGGCAGTGAAGCTTCGTGAAAGCCTTTATGCCCATGTCACTTTGTTAAAGCATGCGGCCGAAAGCGATCCTACCAGTACTCTATATAAAACGGAATTTAGTCGATATCTCATTATTCGTAAGTCAGAAAGAAACCCAACGGGTTACACAGTAAATATCAGAGAAGATGTTATTGCGGAAGAGTTAAAGCATTCTGGCTGGTTGGTTTTGCTCAGCAATGAAGGTTTAAGTGCTCAAGAGGCAATCTCAATTTATAGAACGAAGGATATGGTTGAGAAAGGATTTCATCGTTTTAAAAATTGCTTAGAGTTAGGCAGACTTCGTGTTCATGGCGATAAAAGTATGCAAAATAAACTCTTCGTAGGCTTTATCAGTCTTATTTTAATGGCAAGAATTCACAAGGTAATGTTGGACAACGGCTTATATCAAAGCATGACTATGAAAAAAATGATTAAGACCCTAGAAAAACTGAGGATCCAATATATTAATGGACATAGAATTCTTTATCCTGTTACTAAAGGGCAAAAAGAAATCTATAAGGCCTTTAGTTTAACGGAACCAGTGTAGGTATAAAATTTACGGGATTTTAGG
>CAYFSR010000216.1:0-1767 GCA_964345785.1 uncultured Eubacteriales bacterium
GTTTAGATACTCTTTATGCAAATCAAGGGCACGGAAGTTACTTTCTATAAAACGTTCTTCCCGATTAATGAACTTATATTTAAAGGATGCATAATGCTCTAGGGTTCTAACTTCATTTGTAAAATTCTTGGATGCTGTCATTACTTGACCGTTGATTTTTATGGCTTTATATTTAGCCATATCCATTCCTAGGTGAACACCTAGCTTATGTGCAAATAACTCGGCGTATGAGTTCATCTTACTCATTCCTGGTCCATCACTCTTGATTAACCACCAACCATCCCTAAGCCTTATCCATGCTTTATTAAAAGAACCTATATTAGTTATTTCTGTATTGGTTATTCTAGGTAGGTCGTGTAAGGCACCACTTAGCGATGTTTCTAGTATGGGCGTTACATGGCTTTTTCTGTGTAGGCATACTTTACTAAAGTTATCATTAGGATTGGCTTTTAACCAGTATGTATCTGTAAGGCTTAATGCTCTGTTGAAAAGTATAGGATATAGCCCACTAGTACTTAACCCTAGTCTTTTTAGAAGTATTCTTGCATTGGATCTAGTTGTATCAATTTTTCTGCTACTTAACCATTCACCCATGGCGGCGGATAAACCTGTCTTTAGCATTTCTGGTAGCAAATCCATGCTTATAATAGTAAGCTTATCGATAAAGTTATCATTTAGTGTACTAAACCGTGCGACTGCCTTACCTCGATTCATTAACATCCATTCCTGCATCACTTTCACCTCCACGTTACTCTGATTCAACTGAATGTGCTTTAGATTATATCATTGCTTAACATTGATTGCTACAGTCTTTGTACAGTCTTTGTAGGTCATATATAATTGAAATTTTGAAGGAGATGATATATAGTGAAAGTATACAAGTGTGAGGAAGGAGTAAGAGCTCCTTGATTCGTGTCTGAATAAATCATATCATAGGGGTATTGAGCATAATGCAAGAAATAAATGAAATATTAGGCAAAGAAATCTATGACCATGCTGAAACTTTACAATACTTACTAAAGGGCATTATAAAAAAGTATGATGTCAAAATCAATCTTACGGATATAGCTGGTATCAGTAAGATTGATAATCAACTTGATGATATTTTCAATCATTATAGCTATCATAATAATTCTTTTTGCAATTATGTAAAAAAGAACGCGACCACCTTCTGTCTATGTGTTAAGTCTAAGGATATACTAATAAAAGCACTTAGTAAGAAAAATACGCCATTTTATGGCACTTGCTATATGGGAATCAACGAGCTGTATTACCCAGTTTGGTATAATGAACAGCCCATCGCCCTAATTTGTATTGGACAATTTTCAGACAACATTGCAAGCTCTACTGATTATGTACGGTGCAAGGCACATAGGTATGGGCTAGACCCCGAAGCTTGCATAGAGGAATATGCAAAAATTACAAAAACAATCCACTTTTCCGCTAATGAATTAAATAAGGATGTGTGGGTGATATGCAATTTCATGTCCATGCTTTATAGAAATAGGATTCTACAAGAGTCAATTAGCTATGAACAATCAAAGGCTATACGCTCTACGGCTGATTACTATCAAAGTAAGTATATTGTTTCTTCTGCTGCGAAATTTATAAAGCAAAATTATGCTAGCAATATATCTCTAGATCTTATAGCGAAGCATAGCTATTGTAACTCTACTTACCTTAGTCATATTTTCAAAAAAGAGACCGGGACCACAATAACTGATTATATTAATAATTGCAGGGTCAGCCATGCCAAACACCTATTGG
>CAYFSR010000217.1:0-1757 GCA_964345785.1 uncultured Eubacteriales bacterium
AGGTTTTTATATAACTCCTCACTTATTTGTGGTATAATATAGTTAACCAGCTATAAAATAACAAATAAGTAAGGAGTTACAAACTAATGATAAAATCGAAACAGCAATCACTCAATGATGTTTACACAGACTGCATCGAATCTTTTGAAAACGACAAACCTAAATTTCTTTCTATGTTGGAAGAGCATCTTGATATTGATGCCCTTATCCCATTGAGTTTTAGAATGCATTTCAACAAGTACACTGGAAGACCTCGCGAATACCTTCTTAGCGGATTTATTCTTGCTCTTATTATCCAGCGAATTTTTAGCATCCAAACCGACAGACTACTGATTCTATTCCTCACATATTCATGTGAACTACGCGAATTCTGTGGTTTTCATAAGGTTCCAGATGCATCAAAGTTCACTCGATTTAAACAGGATTTTAAAGATGACCTCAAAGCTATGTTTGACAACCTTGTCGACCTTACCGAGCCAATCTGCCAAGATATAGACAGCAAGCTTGCATCCATGACCGTCTTCGACACCTCTGGCATTGAAGCGTATGTTACGGAAAATAATCCAAAGTTCATCAACGCTTTAATTAAAAGGTTAAAAACATGGAAAAGGGCAAAAGGTTTTGATGATTCCTTTGATCCGTATAAAGCAGCATATGGTATGATGCCAACTCATGCCGAAGCTGACCCTGCCATCAAGCAAATGTATATAAATGGTCACTTCTGCTATTCTTACAAATTCGGCATGATTACAAACGGGCTCGGTATTGTTCGTGATATTAATTTTTATGACGAAAATTACTACTTTGAGCATCCCGAAATTCAAGTTTCCAAGAAAGAAGATTCTCCGGATGAAGATAAATCGTTAGCAGACTCTAAGGCGCTTCTGCCAACCCTACAAGACTTCTTTGGGAAACACCCTTTGATAAAACCTTCAGTATTTCTTGGTGATTCCGCATTTGATTCCATCGATATCTACAAAGAGTTACTTGGTAAAAATGGCCTTGGTTTTAACAAAGCATTTATTCCTCTTAATTCTGCACATGATTTAAAGTATCCGGATTGCCCGATTAATGAAGATGGGATGCCATGCTGTCCAAACGATTCTACACTTCCAATGAAGCCAGAATCAAGTAACTCTCATCTTCGTTGCGGTATACCTACCCTCAAGTTTGTCTGTCCTAAGATGTCTTGGGTAAAATGTGAAGATGGAAAGCACAGACGCCGCACTTTTTGTGAAAATCCTTGTACCGATTCCCCTTGTGGGCGTATGTTCTATGTCTATCCTGAAAAAAATCTTCGTACTTTCCCCGGAACTGTGCGCGGAACTGAAGAATGGGATGATACCTACAAAATACGCGTGACTGTCGAGAAATCCATCAACCACTTCAAAAACAGTTTCTGCGTTGCTGGACGAAAAACAAGAAACGCTCTTACCTCGGAAGCTGATCTGTACTTAGCAGGTATTACTCAGCTTGTTACGGTGCTTCTTGCTGATAGCATACACCAACACAAATACATACGAAGCCTTAAACCTTTAATTTCAGCATAGCAGCTTCTACTATACAGTCTTACGTCCGCCCATTCGCTTTTTGATACGGGTTTATTTCTGTTGCACTCATACAGGCCCAGAATGGTTTTCTACAGCTTCTGTTGTCGTTATTCAATTTTCAATGTTCATTGCTACTTCTGTGTCTATACTTCTACTAAAATTTGGTATATATGGCACTCTTTTTTTTAAGAGTTTCGCAATTACCTA
>CAYFSR010000218.1:0-1742 GCA_964345785.1 uncultured Eubacteriales bacterium
TTATATATTCATCCTTTATTGCTGCATTACTTACTACGATATGCAGCTTCTTTTTTGGGCGAGAAATGTGATAAACTCCTAAATCATTATATCAGATAGACATATGCATGACAATATTACTCCCAAAGGTAGGCACGGCAAAGTCATGAATACATTTCCTACCAAAACACTGCAACAGTGTATTTAAAAATGCCTGGCGGCACAAATATTAGAGCAGAAATATTGTAGGAGATGGGTCCATGGCATGCTATGATAGCATTTGACGTGACCTGGACAGTGGTTATTCGTTGATAACAACCGGTAGAGATGCAGAAAGAACCAAGTATCCCTGCGAAAGGTAATCCTCAGTAAGTCTCTGTACGATTATAAGTCAACTAGTTTCTAAAGTTTAAATCAAATATATGTGTTCTATATTCTTCATCTAACAAAGCAGTAAGCCTTTTTGAGTGAGCGCTATACTTCGGATATAACTCTTTTTCATTCCGGACCATATTAAGAGCAACCCTTCTTGCTACTGCCAGGTTTTGAGGAGTACAATCCTTTCTGGTTTTATCGGCGTCATCTTTAAAGGTTACATCTAGTTGCCAATGGGTGACTTCGATTCCCCAGTGCTGTCGTGCAGCTTTTGCAAACAAAGTAACATCGGTTAAATTACTGATGTAATACTGAATTTCTTCGGTTACTATATCTCCTCTAGTTATCTTGCGATATACCATACCTATTCCAGTTAAGTCTTTCCAGTCTTTCTTTTGTTCCTTCATCCAATCTATATCGGTGGAATAGTAGTATTCTCTTGATTCAATCCTGCCATGACCCTTTTCAAACGTCTTTGTATAACCAACTTTCTCACTTTTGCCTTCTTTGATGGCAGGTTCTTCTTCTATGATATCTTCAAAGTAATCTTTTACATCTTGATGGAGTGTTTCTTGATTACCTTTTAAACTGATTACATAATCTGCTTTCTTCTTTCTTATTTCCTTTACAATAGCCTTTTGACACCCCATGGCGTCGATTGTAATTATACAACCTTCCAAGTATAGTAGTTTCAAAAGCTCTGGTATTGCTGTGATTTCATTGCTCTTATCTTCTGTTTTTACCTGACCTAATACAAAGTTGTTTACACTACACCAAGCGCTAACTATATGAGTTATCGAATCGCCATTGCGGGAGCCTCTCATAGTTTTTCCATCTATAGCTACAATATCGCCACCATCCTCAGAAAACACGGTAAGCTTCTTTGTCCATAACATAAAAAGTTTCTCAAACTGTTTTGGGTCGATCACTCTCAATGCTCTACGGAACGTCGATAAAGACGGTATTCCATTAGGTAGCTCAATGTAGTTTTTTAACCACTCCTGATTTTTCTCTACACCCGCCCATATACTAATATCATGGATATTGTTAATATTACAAAATGATGCTGACACTATGATAAAAAGAATATCAATCAGCTTATGCTGGACCTTTCCTTCCTGTCTTATGTCAGATAGAACCCCGAAGATGTCAAAAAAATGCCCTTTATATCTATCATTATTTGTCATATATGTCACTCCCATTTATTTCTTATTTCATGGAAGCTTTCGACATATTTTCAAATAATCCTTTTGGTAATATTTGTAATGTAAAGGTTCGTTCCTTAGCCATTCACAATGTTATTTCCATTTTTTTGCTTCATGATTTTGCCCTGTTACTCACCTTACTACATCCGAATAAAAGCATGTAGACGCCAATAGTTCAGTCTA
>CAYFSR010000219.1:0-1728 GCA_964345785.1 uncultured Eubacteriales bacterium
TTCCCTATATACTTAACATAATTCCGGGTTAAGGGCACAGTTATCCAAACAGCTTAGATAATCTAGCAGTTTCTTGAAGTTCAGTGCACCGACCTTGAATCCGAAAAACAATTTCGTTTTGAGTTTTCCCCTTATCGGCATCTCGTCTACACGATATTTTCTTCTGAGTATCGAGGGAATTGATTCTACGCCGTTACGGATCTTTGCCAGTTCTTTGAACTCTGATGTTTTCATATGGCGGATTTGTTGTGCTCTGGATACAGTCTTCCATGACAATACCTTGGATGCTTTCTTTTTATGAAACTTCGGATTGCATTGGTCTTTGTATGGACAGCTGTTGCATTTTCTCTTATCCATTGTGATGCGGCACTGCTCCGTTTTAGGGTTATAGCTGTTAGTTAAGGGCTCATGTCCGCCGGCACACTTTAGCACTTTCCTGCCATCTGGACTAAGTTCAAATTCCGCAAATATTTCTTCAGGTTTCTTTCCTTGAAAGTTCGTTGTTACGAGGTTTATATTTTTCTCTTTTGCAAGGGTTGTATTATCCTCACCGCCATAAGCACCATCAGCTACTATGGTAAGTGTTTCTTCCTGATCGCCCAGTCCATCTACTGTATCCTTTAAAAATTGGCTGTCGCTGTATGTGTTGGCTTGATAATCGTAATCAGTGATAACACTTGCTCCGTCACTGACGTCTTCGGTAAAGTTTGCGACATAACCCCGATGACTTTTACCGGATTTAAAACGATAAGTCGCATCAGGATCAGCAGGATTTTGCAGCATAGCGGAATTCATAGATTCATCTTCTTTGGCCTTAAGGGTTAAACCACCATTTTCATTTTCTATGGTCTGTTCATCAATGACACGTAGTAGAAGCTGATATTCACTGTATTCATCATAGCAGCCGGAATATTTTTTAATAAGAATGGATGCGTCATAAAGTATTTGTTCCATTCTTTCATCGACGTCCGTACTCCTTGCATGGTAGATGACTTTATTCAGATCATCGTCTTTGTGGTAGTGCTCCATACCATCCGGGATATCAGCCTCGCTTTTGTGAAGGAGCTTTACCATGTTAGCTGTGCAGGTATACAGTAATTCCAAGCGAGATAACCTTTTAATATTGGAAGCTACCATCATGCTATCCATTCGTTTTAGATCAGAATTAATATTCATAAGCTTGGCAATTTCCCCTGCTAAGCCGGTGATACAGCCTTTAATAAGGTCTTCACCTGTTTCTGCCTCATGTTTCAGGCATCTTTCCCGGAAACGGCTGAGCGTTCTATCGCTCAAGGGTTGCTCCTTGAAGCTAGTTGTATGGAGGGCATACTGGAATCTTGCATCAAACATTAAAGTTTCCATGATTTCATCATCGGTTAGACCTAAAAGCTCTTTAAGTATCAGTGCGCCAACTATGATATTTACAGGTGTGTTGGGTCGCGAAGATGATTTATCACTGTACAATACAGCAAAGGCTTTCTCCTCTATCTTTGGGAAAATATTATCTGCAAAGGGCTTTGCCCATGATTTATCAAGGAATCTTCTCTCCCTTGCAGTCAGCGACAACGTACTATCATCAAGAGTAATCTGGTTTTGATTATTGATAACAAAAGACATTAGGGGTTACCTTCCATTTCGTCTGTATTATACCTCTATTATACTACAAAATGGCGGGTTTGTGGGGTTTGTGTTGAATTTTCAAGGTGCAAACGACAGTATGTAGTTGAG
>CAYFSR010000220.1:0-1706 GCA_964345785.1 uncultured Eubacteriales bacterium
TCCTATTAATATATTATGATATAAACACAAAAGTGTCAATAGGATTTTAACCTAACATAGGATTTTAACCTAACAATAAATTATCGTGTCTGATAATATCCCCTTTTAACCCCTCGAAATCAAGGTAATCTTGGATAAACTGTTTTCGGAGTAAATCGAGGGGAATGAATTCATTATACTTTCCATCGACCTGTATTTTGTCCGGTAATGGAAGCTTATACAAATCAAGATTGCTCCTAAGTATATCTGATACTATATTTTCAAGTTCTTCTTCATTATTTCCATCCTGCTCATCAACGATCAAGGCGCTTTGTGTAATTAACGCCTCTTGCCTGATTTTCGCAAGAGAGGCATGATTAACCTTTACAATAGTTTTTGTTGCTTCCCTGTGATATTCCAAAACTGCGGATGAAATGATTTTTTCTATATCTAGTCCCGCCTTGGTTAGTACCCGGATTGTATCTTCGTTAATCATATCAATCTTAGCGGTAAGCTTAAACCTATATTTCATAATTTTCCTTAAGGTCGATTCCATATTTTTCATGACATAGCTGATAAACTTACGACCCTTTTCAGTTGTTAGATTTACACTAAACATCCAATTGTTCTTTTTGCATATATAAATTTCATTCTCTGAAAGAATAACACTCCTGTCTGCTTGCTTTAGGTGGTTGTAAAAAAGTGCGTCCTTAAATGGCTTCCATGAAGCAATCTTTTTTGTTGGGCGAAACAGGGCACCGTCAAAATCTATCCCTGAAGTCTTAAAATCTCTCCTGATTCGATTAATTACAATTGTAAAGCAATCGGTAATCATTTGGCTTGTATCATTACTCCAAAATACAGATTTTCGAATATCATACTTTGAAATGGAGCTGAACAAATCGAAGACATCATCGGCACCTTTTATGTCAGGAAAATGTTCCGCAAGAGCATTTTTCTCAATGAATTCGGACCATGTGCAGGGTAAGTTGTAATATATGTAATAATCCTTTAGCCATTGGACCACATACTTATCAATGGATTTATTGTAATTTTTGAAGGTCTTCCAAAAGAATATCAGCTTATCCAAGCCGTTTTGTGCATCATCAACTCCGATGTTAGAAAGCAATTCATAAATATATAGAAATGCATAGGACAGTGATGTGTCAAGGACATTTCCTTTTCTAACTTCTGTACGCCAGGTAAAATACGTCCGGAGCTGTTCATAGCCCATCATCTGATAAGTAGGAAAGTATTGGGAAAGCTGTTTATTTCCTGAATAATCGTACTCAAAATCCTTCATGAATACAGCCTGCTGATAAAAGATGATAGCGTTGTCATTTAGTACACGTCTGTCAAAGAACCTTGAAAAATCGTATTTAGAACGATGATTACGCGAGATGTCCCTCATCTGATAGAAGAGCTCACGAATTTCATCCCTTTCAGGTTCCTCTATTTTTTTGTGGCTTTAACACAAATTTACCCACGCCTGGAACAGGTATAGAATCATATTCAATTTCATAGAACAAGCCATTTTCATTGTTCTCACTCATGAAATCACCTAACCAAAACCAAACTTAGATAACGCATTTGACCACTATCGTCAGTATGTCCAGTTTTTTAGAACATTTGTTCTTACAGGTTAGCATAGATATTCCGCCTTGTCAATTTTAAAATAAACGTTGAATTAGTCACTTAAATTGGTTTAATACTATCTGCATACGCTA
>CAYFSR010000221.1:0-1690 GCA_964345785.1 uncultured Eubacteriales bacterium
TATGAGCAAAAAATCAAGAAGTGCATGGATTTATCCGATATTTCGCTGGTTTTTGGTCAAAAATGTGCAAAATTTCAATTAGTGCACGGTTTTACATGGGAATTTGATGCATTAGTTGAAATTTTGCTCATAAATCGCCAAAACACTTCTAAAATTAATGAAAAGCCATGCATTAGTTGAAATTCTGCTCAAAAAACACCAAAATGCATCAATAGCATGATGTGTATCTGATGTATAAATGATGTATACCCCATTCGAAGTCACTTATAAAATTATATCAGTATATTAGTTGGAATAACTTGGTTTCAATGTATATACTTTCTAAAATAATGTAAGATTGTATCATAATAATTCAATATATCATCTTCTGAGTTCGGCTCACTTTCTTCAACTAGCTAAATAAAACATAAAAATTATATTCCATTCACTGTTGCGCTAATGGATTATTCTATTGTCCACAGTTCGGGGTACACCTCAAAGTTGCTTAGTGAATTTTCTGCCGATATTCGCTAAAACTGGTTGTCGTTTCTGCAAAGGCTCCTTCCATATGATTTGTTATTTTGCAGTGAAAAGTAACGAATAGTGTTAAATTTATTTTAAGTACTAATTTCGGTATTGACAAATGTAATTAGAGAGTTTATATTTATATATGGTTAACTAGCTAATAATTATAATACTAATTGTAACATAGCTATTTATTTATATTGTTACAACATTAGGTAATAGTTCGTGTTATAACTAAGGAACCTTTTATATAAGGGAAAGTTAAGGTTATTATGCTAACTGATTAATTAAGCAAGTAGATCAGTAAGTAGAAAAAGCGAGTAGGGCAGCAAGTATGTTAGTTAGTAGATTAGGTAAGTTGATAAAGCAAGTGGAGCAGCAAGTAGATTAGGCAAGTTGATAAATCAAGTAGATCGGATAGGAGATTAGGTAAGTTGATAAAGCAAGTGGAGCAGCAAGTAGCTCAATCAAGTAGATTAAACAGGTAGATCAAACAGAAAGGTCAAGCAAGTTTGAGGCTTATATATGAAGGGATGTGATTATGAGTGTGCGGAACCGAAGATAAGGATAGCAGTATCAAAGATAAGGATAGCTGTATAAAAGATAAGGATAGTTGTATCAAAGATAAGGATAACAGGACCATGGAAAGGAAAATCATCCATCAAGTTATCCACTATGCGAAGAAGCATCGGACAATTATGCAATCTTACTTAGATGAAACTGGTGTATATCAGGCTCAGCATCGCTTACTTATGATAATTTCCCGTAGACCGAACTTATCACAGATAAAATTGGCTGAGGTAATGGAGGTTTCTACAGCTACAATTGCGGTATCTTTGAAGAAGCTGGAGAAAGCTGGACTCATCACTAAAACCATGGATGAAACGGACAATAGGCTCAATCGAATTGTCATAACAGACATGGGAAATCAAGTAGTGGAACAAAGTAAGCAAATATTTCAATCAACGGAAAAAAAGATTTTTGAAGGATTCACTGAAGAAGAAAAGAGTACACTGAGTGAGCTTATGGAGAGGCTACATACCAACTTATCCGAAATGGAAATATGATGCTAGATATCGGATACAAGATACATGCAGGGGCACAGAACTAAGTCTATCTGAAAGACATGGGATACATGTAGGGACATATAACTAAGTCTGTATGAAAGACATGGGATACATGCAGG
>CAYFSR010000222.1:0-1689 GCA_964345785.1 uncultured Eubacteriales bacterium
TCAAGTCAGGCACAGACTCGGCCAGTTCAGAATCAAATTCTTTTTCCCAAGGTCTGGGATTGCGCTTTTTTATTGCCTTGGATATCACATTTTCCGGTTCTTCTTTAGCCAGCTTCAAAAGATATTGATATATTGCATTTGCGCTTCCAGTATAGCCCTGTTCGGTGATGACAGGATGGATTGTACGATGATTGCCTCCGTGCTTCCACATCTCTATAACGGTTTGCCGGTAAGGCTCGACGATGGATTCACGTGCCGGTTTAACTCTGGAACTAGCCACTGTCTTGATAGCGCGGTTGCCTGGTACCTTTTCGGATATCTCCGTATTACTTTTTTTGATGTGTTCAAGCCTCTCTGCAATCCTGTTCTGGACATTTTCAATGGTACTAGCGGCTCTTCTACGCAAGCTTCGCACATCATCAAGTGACAGACCAAGCTCGCGTGCAATATCTGCCGATCTCAGCCCTTTATCGGTCAATTCCAACATTTTCAGAGTGTTCCGGTATATCTTTGCTTTATACTCGCTTAGTCCTGCGAGCTTGATTTTGTCCTCCACGGTTTGCTCCGGAACATGGAATCTCGGTTTCTGTATTTCGCCCTCGTCTTGCGTTTCATGTACCCAACCGTCCCCGTTACGTATAAATATTTGTGCTGGTATTTCGGACATAATCGTTTCTTTTACGGCTTCATGCGCATTTTTGATAAGATGGAATCTGTCCGCAACCTGTGTTTTTCCACATTCTTCTCCCGCTGAAGAGTACGAACTAGCTCTATCCCTACTTAAAAACTCTACGGATTTAAACTTCTCTATCACCTTTTTTACTGCTTCTTTCGTAGTTCCACGTATAATTATTAGTGTCTTGTGTGTCTCAGCATCGATGAATACCGTGCATCCAGATGTTTTATCCCCTTTGCGCAGGTTGATGTCATCTATTGCAAGTACCTTTACATCATTTTTACTTAAATTATCCTCAACCCGCTGTGCTCCTTCTTTTTTCAGGTATTCCATAATCATATCGTGGCTCACTATAGTCCCTTCGGCCCGGAGTTGCCTCTCGGCATGATTGCAACCGCAACCTAATGCGCGCTCTATACAATATTTCTTTAATCTGATTGTTTTCCTTGCATCTTCTTCAGTAAATTCCGGAAAGCGTTCAACGAATCTCGTATATTCACAGTCTGGATTTTTACAAAAATACTTTTTGAATATTACTTCATGGTATACCGTTAGGTTGTCTCGTGGAATGTCTTGTATGGGCTTAGTGAAATAGTCATGGCACGGTTGGTGGCTTATCGTACCGCAGAATGGACACTTCGCTTCTTGCGAATGAGATTCCCAGTAATACCTGATCTCCCTTAGTTCATCTTCATCACGTATTTTGTTTTGGAGTTTCAAGCTCCACGGAATTATCTCGCTAAAATCAAAGTAAGCTTGTAGCTCCATATCATATACATATAGAATTTCTATTTCCTCTTGACTATATCCCTTTTTATTATAATTATCGTAAAACAAGTCCCTCCAAATCTTTTTAGCTGTCATATTACTCAACCTCACTTGTAATATTTTATTGTATCATATTACAAAGAGGTTTTGTTGTCCAGCTATTTTTTCATCGTCTATACGTATGAGCCTAATATTATCGGAAAGGTGGGTGACACATCTTGGACGATACTATCAGGGTATTTTCC
>CAYFSR010000223.1:0-1683 GCA_964345785.1 uncultured Eubacteriales bacterium
TAGCACATTTCATGTGAAATCATATAAATGTTCATCAAATTTCTTAGTGCGATACAGGGCGAAATCATGAAGCAAAAAAATGGAAATAGCATGGTAAGAAAGAGTTGAAGCGCTCTTATGTTACAAATATTACCAAAAGGATTATTTGAAATTATGTCGAATCATTCCTATGAAATTAGAAATAGATGGGAGTGGACATATATGACAAATAGCGATAGATACAAAGGCCAATTTTTTGATATCTTCAATGTTCTATCTGACCAAAGGCAGGAAGGGAAGGTCCTGCATCGACTGATCGATATCCTGTTTATCATAGTGTCAGCAGCATTTTGTAAGATAGACAATGTCCATGAGATTAGTATATGGGCGCGAGCAGAGAAAAATCAGGAGTGGTTAAAGAACTACATTGAATTACCTAATGGAATTCCGTCTTTGTCGACGTTTCGCAGAGCATTGAGAGTGATAGAACCGAAACAGTTTGAAAGACTTTTCATGTTATGGACAAAAGAGCTTACGGTGTTTTCAAAAGATGGTGGTGATATAGTAGCAATAGATGGAAAAACAATGAGAGGTTCCCGGAATGGTGATTCGATCACTCATATAGTCAGTGCCTGGTGCAGTGTTAACAACATCGTATTAGGTCAAGTAAAAACGGATGCTAAAAGCAATGAGATTACAGCAATACCGGAGCTTTTGAAGTTGCTATACCTAGAAGGTTGTATAATCACGATAGACGCTATGGGGTGTCAAAAGGCAATAGTAAAAGAAATAAGAAAGAAGAAAGCCGATTATGTACTCAGTTTGAAAGGGAATCAAGAAACACTCCATCAAGATGCAATAGATTACTTTGAGGATATCAAGGAAGAAGAACCGGCCATCAAAGAAGGTAAAAATGCAAAAGTAGGCTATACAAGGACGTTAGAAAAGGGCCATGGCAGAATTGAATCAAGAGAATACTACTTTTCCACTGATATAGACTGGATGAAGGAACAAAAAAAAGATTGGAAAGACTTAAGTGGAATAGGTATGGTGTATCGCAAGGTAACTAGAGGAGATATAGTAACCGAAGAAATTCAGTACTACATCAGCAGTTTAACCGATGTTACTCTATTTGCAAAAGCTGCCCGACAGCATTGGGGAATCGAATGTGCCCATTGGCAATTAGATGTAACTTTTAAAGATGACGCCGACAAATCCAGAAAGGATTGCACTCCTCAAAACCTTGCAGTAGCAAGAAGAATCGCACTTAATATGGTTCGAAATGAAAAGGAAATTTATCCGGATTATAGTGCGAATTCAAAAAGGCTAACGGCTTTGATAGATGAAGAATACAGATCACATATATTTGATCTTAACTTCAAAAACTAGTTGAATTACAATCGTACAGAGACTTACTGAGGATTACCTTTTGCAGGGATACTCGGTTTTTTCTGCATCTCTACCGGTTGTTATCAACGAATAACCACTGTCCAGGTCACGTCAAAATGCTATCATAGCATGCCATGGACCCATCTCCTACAAAATATTTCTGTTCTAATATTTGTGCCGCCAGGCATTTTTAAAAACACTCCTGCAGTGTTTTGGGAGAAAATGGATTCATGACTTTGCCCTGATCATCTTTGTATTTAGAGCTAATTGCGATGTCCGCAAACACAGTAAATGCAAGGGTTTGGAAGCAGGTAC
>CAYFSR010000224.1:0-1649 GCA_964345785.1 uncultured Eubacteriales bacterium
TGGTATCCATGATTGTATCAAAAGCTGTTAAGATGGCCGAGATGATGAATATCCCCATTATCGGTCTGGTGGAAAACATGTCCTATTTTAAATGTCCTGATAACGGCAAGGACTATCAGATATTTGGCGAAAGCCACATTGAAGAAATTGCTGATAAACATAATTTAAAGGTTCTTGCTAAACTACCTATTGATCCGAAAATTTCAGCTGCATGTGACAAGGGTATGATAGAGCTTTTCAATGGTAATTGGTTTGAGCCGGTTGCAAAAATATTAGAAAAAATGGGAGAAAACTAAAATGATGAAAATTGCTGTAGCAAGTGAAAACGGAATGGTGACCGAGCACTTTGGACATTGTGAAGGATTTATGATTTGTGATACCGAAAATAATCAAATTATCAAAAGTGAAACCATTGCTAACCCCGGGCATAGACCTGGATTCTTGCCTAATTTTCTAGCTGATTGTGGTGTAAATGTCATCATTAGCGGTGGTATGGGTGGAGGTGCGGTTGAGATTTTTAATGAAAGGAACATCGAGGTTATTGTTGGTGCAAGGGGTAATGCCAAAGCAGCGGTAGAATCGTACCTGCAAGGCTCCCTTTCATTTACTGGTTCCGTTTGTGATGAACAGCAGCATAATGATGAATAGGGCGAATAGAATAACACAGTTGTATTGTAAAATAGTGCTTGCGTAGTATAATTAGTGCAAGTACTATTTTCTATTGTACTGTTAAAAGAATGTTTATGATACTGATGTTCGAAAGAATGAAAACTTTAAAATAGATACTCAAAGAATTATGAACCTTTTATAAATTGGTATCAGAACTGGTTATAGAATCGGAAACTTTGGTTATCAGTATTGGATTAAGATTATACCAGGGGATCGCTACGTTAGTACGCCTTCTTTCTTGTCTTCTCAAGGTGTACAGATAATGTATGAACCGTTCCGTAATTGGACAAGCAAAGATCAATTTTGGTGAGGAGATAAATTACTATGATAGAAAAAATGAAAATTCAAGATTTTGATACAATATATCATCTAATGGAAGTGAGTTTTCCAAGTGATGAATATAGAACGTATGAGGAGCAAAAGGCACTGCTTAGTAACCCTGTATATAATATTTATGTATTGTATGATGAATCTCAAGATGTTAAGGCTTTTATTGTGGTTTGGGAGTTTAATAAATTCGCTTTTATCGAGCACTTTGTTGTAAATCCAGAGCATAGAAATGGTGGAATTGGAGCAAATATGTTGAATGAACTAGTGGAACTGCTTGGCAAAACCGTATGTCTGGAGGTTGAACCGCCGGAAACTGAAATGGCTAGTAGTCGTAGCGGCTTCTACAAGCGAAACAATTTTTTCATTAATGAATATCCATATATACAACCTCCAATATCTCAGGGAAAGAACGCCATTCCACTGATCATCATGACTTCAGGTAGCAAAGTAGATGAGGAAACATTTGAGCAAATAAAAAGAACTTTGTACACCGAGGTGTATAATCGTTATTTTTCAAAAAAAGTGTAGTGGGTTATATATTATAGAATATCATTTTGATTCATATAAAACTTTAAATGATAAATTCCATAATAGAACCGAGACTCCGCATGTTAAAAAATAACATTTAGTTTTTTAGTGTAAACATCAGG
>CAYFSR010000225.1:0-1630 GCA_964345785.1 uncultured Eubacteriales bacterium
GGGATGATATTGAATATCTTTCTAACTATTTAAACATGGTCATGGGTAATATTGATAAAAAAAGCGAAACGATTACCGATATGATTAACAAAGGACTTATTTATGGGTGAATATCGGTAAAAAGGAGCTTCTATTATGACGAAAAACAAAAAAATATCATATATACCCCCTAACCCTCCAAAGCGCGAAAAGCGAGTTGGCATTTACTGCCGAGTAAGCACAAACAGTACGGAGCAACTGAAAAGCCTAACTGCTCAAGTATCCGCACTAACAAGATTAACGGCAGCTAATCCCAAATGGCTATTGGTTGATGTGTATATAGATATTGCTTCAAGCAAGACAGGTTCTTCCCGTAAAGAGTTTTCTCGTATGCTGCAGGAGTGTAAGTCACATGATATAGAAATTGTTCTGACAAAGAGCATCAGCAGATTTGGCCGAGATACGGTAGAGATTCTAGATGCATTGAACCAGCTAAGGCTTCTCGGCGTTCGTGTTATATTTGAACAGGAACAACTGGATACTGCTGATACAGATAATGACCTCATGATTTCAATAATCGAATCTATCGCGCAAGCAGAAAATGAATCTCGCAGTGACAATATTAAATGGGGTATTAAACAACGTGCCGTACAAGGTACTTCAAAGCTGTATAATAGAAAGTGTTATGGGTATACAAATGCGGATGATGGCAGTCTTATAAGTGAAGAGTCCGAAGCGAAAAACGTAAGACTGATATTCAATTTATATCTTCGAGGCAAGAGCATTATAGGTATTGTATCAGAATTAGATCGGCTGGGAATCAAGTCCCCTACCGGAAAGGCTACATGGCCTAAGAGAACAATTGATGTCATGCTCAGTAATGAAAAGTATATGGGCAATGTGCGGCTGCTGGATAATGGAAAGCATAGTGCAACCTATTTGTCTGAAGACAACAATCCAGCGATAATCCCCAAAGAGACATTTCAGGCAGTGCAGCTTGAAAAACAGCACCGAAGTAATGTTATAAAAGGTGAAGATGGGAGCCAGAGAAAAAGCACAAAATACAGTTCAAAGAGTTAGAGTTTGAAGAGGGATTTATTTATATTTTACGAGGTGAGTTTATGAAATATTTTTGTTCTGTAAATAATCGTGCGGGAACATGTTATCATGAATTTTACAGAGGAAAATGGGATGATAAAACTTTCTGGAAGTCAGATTCAATACTATTGCACGACGATACTCTTATAGAGTTAGAAATATACAAAGCATTTTTAGCAGTTATTCCTGACTACGATCCATATGGAGAAACAGAAGTTAATCAATCCCAATGGAAAGCTATACTTGATTATGCATCGCAATTGAATACTGAAGCAATAATAGCTCTTACTGAAGCTACACCTTGGGTAAATGAAGCACTCGAAAATGAAAAAGTATTTACAATCTTAGGGATATAAAACACGAAAATTTAAGTCGTAAATTCCAAATAGCCTAATTGAGAATTGCTTTTTCGAGAGGACAGGATAGATATCAAATCGGCGTAAACACAGCATTTTTGCTGTGTTTACGATAAAGTGTGAAATAGCCTAAAAATTTCATGTGGAGACGGTTGCCCTTTTATCCCACCAAGAGGTCGAGAAGACTATTTATATTG
>CAYFSR010000226.1:0-1589 GCA_964345785.1 uncultured Eubacteriales bacterium
ATCTGTGAACATATTTTTCCTCCTCTCAGATTACCAGCTTGCTTTTCTAACGCCGGGTATTTGTCCCTTATATGCCAATTCTCTGAAGCAAATTCGGCAGATTCCGAATTTCCTTAATACAGAATGTGGACGTCCACACAGTCGACATCTTGTATAGGCACGGGTTGAATACTTGGGAGCTCGCTGTTGTTTAATCTTCATCGATTTTTTTGCCACTTATCAATTCCCTCCTTAATTCTTGGACTGGTTTAATTACTGGACACAAAGGGCATTCCCATTATGCGTAGCAGTTCTTTTGCTTCTTCATCGGTTTGAGCAGTAGTGACAATTATAATGTCCATGCCTCTCACCTTGTCAACCTTATCATAATTGATCTCAGCAAAAATCAACTGTTCTTTGATTCCCAGTGCATAGTTTCCTCTTCCATCAAAGGACTTGTCAGAAACGCCGCGGAAGTCTCTTACACGAGGAAGAGCTACATTAACCAGTCTATCCAGGAATTCATACATTCTATCTCCACGAAGTGTAACCTTCGTTCCGATGCTCATACCTTCTCTTAGCTTAAAAGCAGCAACGGATTTTCTGGCTTTTGTTATAATCGGTTTTTGACCGGAAATAGTAGCCAGGTCTTCGACAGCTGATTCTAGGAACTTTGCATTTTCCTTTGCTTCCCCTACGCCCATGTTGATAACAATTTTCTCTAACTTGGGTACTTGCATTACGCTTTTATATTGAAAGCGATCCATTAAAGCGGATACTGCTTCATTTTTATAATAGTCTTTTAAACGAGCCAAATCTTTTACCTCCCTTCAAAGAAGAACTTAGTCACTGATGACTTCTTTGCAAACCTTGCAGACTCTGACCTTGGTCTTGTCCTCCAATATCTGATACCCTACTCGAGTACGTTTGTTGCACTTTTTGCACACAAGCATGGCCTTGGAGGAATAGATGGGGCCTTCCTGTTTTATGATACCACCCTGCTGGTTGGCACCTCTAGGTTTTTGATGCTTTGTCAGAAGGTTGACTCCTTCAACAATGATCATACCTTTTTTAGGTGATGTAGCAAGTACTTTGCCTCGCTTACTTTTATTCTTGCCGGAGATGATTTCTACAGTATCTCCTTTTTTAACGTGTAATTTTCTGGGTACGTTCACCACAGCAGCCACCTCCTCTTATAGTACTTCCGGGGCTAGAGAAATGATCTTCATATAATCTTTTTCTCTGAGCTCTCTGGCAATTGGGCCAAAGATACGGGTACCCCTAGGTTGTCTTTGATCGTTTATAATAACTGCAGCATTGTCATCAAAATTAATTGTTGAACCGTCAGTTCTAGAAATACCTTTTTTTGTTCGAACAATGACTGCTTTAACAACTTCGCCTTTTTTCACAACACCGCCGGGTGTTGCACTTTTTACTGATGCAATAATGACATCGCCTATATTGCCATATTTTCTTCCTGAGCCGCCTAATACCTTAATGCAGTAAATCTCTTTAGCTCCTGTATTATCAGCTACTCTAAGTCGGCTTTCTGTTTGGATCATTTTGTACCCTCCTTTCACAATGTGCGGCGACACTTCTCTGCTTTGCAG
>CAYFSR010000227.1:0-1581 GCA_964345785.1 uncultured Eubacteriales bacterium
TAGGGGTTGCTGAACAAAACTATTTCAATTAAAATCAGCAACTGAGTTCCCATATATTTCATAATTATCAAGCAAAAAGTACCGTTTTAATTGAACCTTGAAAATTTGGACAAAAAGAGACCTAAGCCTCTTTTCTAAGTTCATTACCAGAAGCTGCATTGCTATAACTGTTTCACTTGTGGATTGTAAACGAGTCATGATTCGATTAAGACCGTAAAACCGTTTTCCTTCCCCAAATTTTCCTTCTACTGCGTTACGTATGCTCGAATCTTCGCGTTCCTGGTGGTACTGTTGCCTTCGTAGTTCAGCGTCTTTCACAGGCCTTCCTAACGGTGGACCACTCAACCTGATGCCTCGCTCTTTGCAGTAAGCGATATTTTGCCGATTTCTATATATTTTATCTGCTATCACCGCCTCAGGATAATGCCCGAATCGTTGCTTGAAATTCTCCACAGATGCTTTTAATGTGACACCTTCGTTAAAGTTGTCAAAGCTTAGGTGTTCCATGAAGCTATAGCCATTTACTACACTGATGGCAAGTTTTGCTCCGAACTCAACAGTTGCATTTGTTTTTCCCCTAACAATAGGCCTGATAAAAGGCATATGCAAACTAACGATTCGATCCTCTACACTATGGTTTTTGTTACGGTACATCTGTAGCTGTTGACGATATATTTCTCTGGAAACCAGCAAATTCTGGTATTGTCTTCTATCTAACAGCTCCAGCGGACTAATTTTTATAAGTTCATCTATGATTTTGAAATCCCGCCTTATGTATCTAAGCTGCTGCCCAGTTGCCTTTCGTATTTTTTTGCCATTTGGACGTTTGCTCTTTGCGAAGTTTAAAAAATCTTTGTGAGCTGTTTCACGATAGGTTCTTGGCTTATTTCGATCACCTATATGGGGGAAATGCAAAACATCTATGATTTCTTCCAGAGACTCTCTTACATTGTTTAGCAACCAGATGTCTGTAGGATAATGTATATCAGCAGGTACACAAGTCGCATCAAGGAGTAATTTTCCTTGATTGATTTGAGGGCCATTCGTTATTTCTGTTGTGTCCAACTTCCCTGCAGGAGTTCCTTTATCATTCGGTGGTTTCTTATCGGAATCGTCACGATCAGGGTTAGCTATCATCTCGTTTATTTCATTGATGATATCTTTATCTAAGCGCTTTCTGAAATGTACCATCATTGATGGATCAAATGGAGCTTTTTCAGTAAAGGCTTCCAGTCCTATGAAATACTGCATATATGGATTTTCGGTTATCTCCTGAACCGTCTCACGGTCAGATAAGGTTTTTTTGTTCTGGATTATGAGTGAACCAACTGCTACCCGAACAGATAATGCTTTTTGTCCAACATTTACATCTTTAAAGTTATCTATGTACTGGTCTTCTAGTATACCCCAGTTGATTAACCCTGCTAGTTTACACCATTGATTTTCAGGGTTTAATTTTCCACCGAATGGAAGAAAGAAGTCTTGTGGTAATATTGTTTGTCTTGCTTCAAATTTATACATTTTGTACCCCTTTAAGTGCAAGCATTTCGTTGCTAGTTTGTAATTTCCCTTGCACTTATT
>CAYFSR010000228.1:0-1561 GCA_964345785.1 uncultured Eubacteriales bacterium
TCATAGGAGTGTTCCAAGCGCATTTGCAATATGTTTGCGCTTTTTTTTGTTCCCGTTTTAAATGGTAGCACAAGAACACCACAAATTAACAGGATGAGATTTCTATAGACATCATTTTAAAAATCAGCATTGTTTTAGCAGTAGGTTTCCTTGGAGGTAAATTGGCAAACCTAGTGAAATTGCCTAATGTATCTGGCTATCTAGTAGTTGGATTATTTCTTGGACCATCATTTTTCAATTTAGTTAGTTCATCAGATGCAAAATCACTGGAGATTATCAGTGAGCTGGCACTTGCGTTTATCGCCTTTAGCATTGGAAGCGAATTTGTCTTAAAGGATATGAAGGAATATGGAAAGAAAATATTTGTTATTACCATAGCAGAAGTAATAGGAGCTATCGTAGTTGTCTTTGCGGTTATGTTTTTCATTTTTCGTAAGGATTTTGCATTCAGTATAGTTATAGCATCCATGTCAGCTGCGACTGCACCAGCTGCAACACTACTTGTAATTAGACAATATCGTGCAAATGGACCGCTTACAAGAACCATTCTACCAGTAGTGGCACTAGATGACATACTTGGTATAATGGCTTTTGGCATTGCTATAACCCTGGCTAAAATGTCAGTCAGCGATATAAAGCCGTCATTTATTAGACTTGTGGCTGATCTATCCGTTGAAATATTTGGGTCACTACTTGCTGGATTTGTTATCGGTCTAGTCCTGACAATAGTCTTAAGAAAAATAAAGAGTCATGATGATTATCAAGTTGCTTCCCTTATAGCAATTGGTATAGGCGTGGGGGTTTCAAACTTACTAGGTCTTTCACCGCTGCTAATTAATATAATGATTGGTACAAATTTAGTTAACCTTTTACGCAGACCAGATAAAGCGTTTAATTCTATAAATAATTTTGTTCCCGCATTCTATGTGCTATTTTTCACCTTAGCTGGTGCTTCGCTTGATCTTAGTATTCTAAAGACAATCGGAGTAATTGGTATTGCTTATGTATTTGCTCGTGGTTTAGGAAAGTACTTTGGATGCTTAATTGGTTCCTATCACAAAAGTAACCTGTTTCATTTGGGTTAATATTGGCTTTCTTATGTATTATTTGATTTCTTATATTGCTTAATAAAAGCCTGTAATCTTCTTGCTCTTCTTCGTCTTCATTCTTAATGGTTTCTTCTATTTCCCTAAGCTTCTGGTATATAGCTAGAAGCATTAGTGAGAGAGTGGTTAACCTTTGCTGGCCATCAACTACTTCATATATTCTAGATTCACCAGGACCTAATCCGTGATTATCGTCGATACAAATAATGCTACCCATGAAATATCCGATATCGTTCTCATCAATATCACTATATAACTGCTCCCATTCATTTCTACCCCAAGTATATTCTCGTTGATACTTTGGAACGTGATAATGTTCAAGGTTTCCTTGTATTTGCAAAATATTAGCCAAACTTGGATCAGTAGCGTTCATAGTATATCTCCTCATATAACCTCATAATATTGAGATGTAAATATATATACTTTAGTTTTTCTTAAAATGAATATTCTACATA
>CAYFSR010000229.1:0-1537 GCA_964345785.1 uncultured Eubacteriales bacterium
AGATACCAAGCTATATTTGGCAAAAACCAATGGAAGAAATAGAGTGGAATACTAGCTTTATGCTTAGATCAATTGGCGTAATACATAAGCAGGAGATTATCATGTCGTAAAAAATGTGTTGTAAGTGCACTTTTACATCGCTAAAAGTGTAAGATGTCGCTATTCGCAATCAATTCACTGACGAAATAAAGGAGCTTTCTAATGGAAAATTATACAGACTATAATTCTAAGGTAATAGATAAGTGGGCAGAAGGTGGCTGGGAATGGGGCATTCCGATTTCACATGATGTTTTTGAGGCTGCAAGAAACGGTAAATGGGATGTTCTTCTCACGCCGAACAGGCCTGTACCTCATGAGTGGTTTTCACCATTCCTGCAAAGTGAACAACTTAATGGTGTAAAACTATTAGGGCTAGCTTGTGGTGGTGGTCAGCAAATGCCTATATTTGCAGCTCTCGGTGCTGATTGTACGGTGCTTGACTACTCTGATAAAATGTTGGATGCTGAACGCATGGTTTCAAAGCGCGAAGGATATCCCATCAACATCATAAAGGCGGATATGTCGCAGCCTCTTCCTTTCAAGGGGAATAGCTTTGATATCATTTTTCACCCGGTCTCAAATGTCTATGTTGAGAATGTACAGCATATTTGGGATGAGTGTCAACGTATACTCAAGCCAGGTGGCGTATTGCTCGCGGGTTGTGATAATGGGATCAATTTCTTGATTGAAAATGATATAGAGCCTTTGAAAATTGAATATGCTCTACCATTCAACCCATTACGTAATCTGGAACATCGCAAGCTGGTTGATATGGGCGATGCTTATCAGTTCAGCCACACCTATGAGGAACAAGTAGGTGGTCAGCTAAAGGCTGGATTCCGTTTGACGGACTTATTCGACGATACCAACAACACGGGGGTTTTGAGTAAATATAATGTGCCGACATTTGTTGCTACGCGTTCTATAAAAGAAGCGATAAAATGAAATACTCAAGACTAATTTTTCTGTGGCAATAATGTAATAAATTCTTTACCATTTATTATTTTTACAATGAAATATAAATGGTATACTCATTACAAGGAGGGGATTAATCATGTTGCAGACCATTGATTTTTTTGGAAATGAGATTAGCAGGTTGATAGTCGGAGGTAATCCTTTTGCCGGTCACACTTATATACCGGATGTAACTTCTAGTGAGGATATGCTCAATTACTACACAGCGGAGAACACCGTTAAAGCTCTATTTGATGCAGAGTCCTTAGGATACCGCACCTTTTTATGCTCTACGGATCAATTTTTGTTAAGGGTTATCAGGCAATACTTCAATGAAGGCGGCAAGATGAACTGGATTGCCCAGACACATCCATCGATATTTTTTGAAGTAAACGTCAGGCAAATAATGCAGCATAATCCCATAGCTGTATTCCACCAAGGCACAATGACAGACACATTCTTTGAAGCAGGAGATTTTAATCAGTTACATGAAAATATTAAAATTATGAAAGACTATGGGAAGCCGACTGGGATAAGCACCCAT
>CAYFSR010000230.1:0-1531 GCA_964345785.1 uncultured Eubacteriales bacterium
ACCAAATGGGGTATACCCAACTATGATTACACCATATACAGATGATAACAAGGTGGATTATGGAGCACTTGGAGCGTTGGTTGATTGGTATATTCACCAAGGTGTTGCTGGTTTGTTTGCAGTATGCCAATCCAGTGAAATGCTGGCACTTTCATTGGAAGAACGTACCGGTATTGCGAAATTTGTTAAAGAAAGATGCGTAGGACGCATCCCTGTGATAGCGTCAGGGCACATATCAGATAGTATGGAGGACCAAATTAATGAGTTAAAAGCCATGAGAGATACTGGCATAGATGCCGTAGTCGTTATTAGTGGTCGTGTAGCAAAAGAAGACGAAGACGATGAAATGTGGAAACGGAATGCAGAGATAATAATGAAAGAGGTTACGGATGTTCCTCTTGGAATATATGAATGTCCAGCTCCTTATAAACGACTGATGTCTCCTGAGATGCTTAAATGTTGCGCTCATACAGGTAGATTCGTTTTCTTAAAGGATACCTGTTGTGATATTGACCAAATTCGGGAGAAGTGCCAGGCTGTGGAAGGCACAAATTTTAAGATTTATAATGCAAATGCTTCTAGTCTACTGGAATCCTTGAAATTAGGTTGTTCAGGATTCAGTGGCATTATGGCAAATTTCCATCCTGATTTATATGTTTGGTTAATTAACAACTGGGAGAAAGAAGGGAATAAAGCAGAAATGCTACAGAATTACCTAGGCATAGCTTCAATGGCAGAAGGACAGAAATATACCATCAATGCAAAGTATCACCTGCAGTTGGAAGGTGTACCAGTTGAACTGTATAGTCGAACTAGAGATTATAAAGAGTTTGGCAAGTCAGATCGAATGCTAGTAAGGCAATTACACGGTTTCACCAGGGGATATGTTAATAAATGGATAGGCGTATAGAGCTACCATAAATGTATATATAGATTTTATTTCTGTGGTTTATATGGAAGAGCTAGGCATAATGATAGGCGGGTTTTATCATTTAAGCTGCTGAAAGGATTTAGAATATTATGAGGGATGATTTGAAATTTAATGAAGATGGAACCTTCAAGATTGTACAATTCACTGATACTCATTGGAAGAATGGGTTAGAAGAAGACCAAAATACAAAGAAGCTCATGGAAGATGTAATTGATGTAGAGAAACCTAATCTCATTGTTTTTACTGGAGATAACATTTTTGTAGGCAATGGTTCTAGTAAAGAAAGAACAATAGGAGAATATCGAAAGCTCATTGAACCGATAGTTAAAAAGAAGATCCCTTGGGCTTCTATTTTTGGTAATCATGATGTTGAAGATACTCAAGTGACACGAGAAGATATGATGAGGATAAAAATGGAGTATGATTCATGCTACTCTGAGTTAGGTCCTGTGGATGTCAGGGGAGTTGGCAACTATGTATTAGAAATAAAAGGTTCGAAGGTAAGCAATAGCAAAGCTTTGTTATATTTTTTGGATTCTGGTACTGACTCTGATCTACCAATGGGAGGGTATGATTATATAGCCCATAACCAGATCCAAT
>CAYFSR010000231.1:0-1490 GCA_964345785.1 uncultured Eubacteriales bacterium
TCAGATAATTTTTAAGAGTCGCAGGATCTAAATTCTGCGACTTTCTTGTTTTGAAGAACGTGCCCCTAGCTCCGTGGAATTTGAAAATACATAGGATTGCTCCAAATATCTTCTGAAAGCTGCGATTTACGCAGTTTTGGTTTTTGTAGTGCTGGTTGTTTGGTTCTCAAGCATTGATATGAGTACTGTCAATTGCCGATATCCTTTGATTCTTCGAAACCCACGCTCTGCTTCGATGAAGCCTGCTGCTGCGTGCCTGAGTGCCATCTCACCGTCCCTAAAGTTGGATACCCTACGAATGATACCACGGCAGGCGGAGTTGGCTGATTCCATGGGGTTCGTGCTGCACAATGTCTCACGGAGCATACCGGGGATTTTGAGCCGGTGGACTGTCAATGTCTCCTCAAGCCCTTCCAGGAGGCTTGCTGTTGCTTTCGGATACCGATACTCAAGGTTGTTGGCAATGCCCATAAGCTTGCTTTTGGCCACCTCGTACTCGAACTCCCTGTAGGCCATGGTCATAGCGACGGATACATTCGCCTGTTCCGATTTTGGAAGGTATGACAGTACGTTGCGTTTCTTGTGCACTTGGCAGCGCTGAATGAGAGCCGCTTTGCCAAATACGTCCGTAACTCCTTTATGGAGGGCTTTCCCACCATCCACTACATAAAGCCTTGCTTGAGCAGCATCCAGTCCTCGGCGGATCAAGTCTTCAAGCAAGCCCTTTACAACAGTACTGTTCTCCGAGCCGCCTTCAGCAATCCCCAGGATGTGCTTCCTGCCATCACTGTCTATACCCATGGCAGCCAGTATGGTCATCTTCCCGAGTTCCATACCATCGATCATCATAACCGGATAGTCCTGATCCAGTGTTCGTGTGAAGAACTCCTGCATAAGGCTGTCCATGCCTTCCATGAACCGCCGACTGACCTCGCTCTTGCTAGTGCATACCGCATCTGCAGCATCTCCTTCAACTGTGCGACCGTACTTCCTTGTGCTTACTCCCGAAAGGAGCTTAGTCATGATTGCCCTGTTTAATGGATCTTCGGATTGAAACACGCTAAGTGTTTCCAGCGGCAGCTCGCCACTGCCATCAACTGCCCTGACCCTCGGACGGTCAACTCTGACCTTCTTGCCACCCATGACCACTGTGGTCTTATCGGTGCCGTGGCGGTACCCTGTGCGCCCTTCCGAGTTGTGCTTTCCTTTCGGCCCGGCATACTGCGATACATCCTCCTCTAGCATCATTCTCATGACATCAAGGCCCAGCGACATCGAGAGTTCCATCAACCCATATCGTGCCTTTTCATACAGCACTGTGCTGTTTATTATTTGGATACTTCCATTGACTGATTCCTTGTTTTCTTGATATACTTTCATTGTGACAGCTCCTTCTTGTTATTCTGATTGTATATTGCTTTGGTAACTTTATCCTATCAGAATTACTTGGAGCTGTCATTCTCAATTTCCACGGAGTTTGGGGCAGAATC
>CAYFSR010000232.1:0-1478 GCA_964345785.1 uncultured Eubacteriales bacterium
ATGCGCCAGCTACTTTGAATATGGGGCGGTCATTCTTTTTCTCATAAGCTTCCATTTCTTCTGAAGCGATTCTCAAAATAGGCTCAAATAAACCAACCTCAGAATCGCGAATAGCAAACTGAGTAGTATGAACTGCAACTGCCAATCCACCTACGCCTGCATCTAGATAATATCGGGTTAAGGTTCTCTGACCCTTTTCATCCAGCTTCCTATCCTTGTTTAAAACCAGGGGATAAGCTGGTATTACCATTCCATCTCGAAAAGCTTTCCACGCATTTTGATCTCTCATTAATATTTACCTTTCCTTTCTTCAAAGTGAGTAGGCTTGTTTAGAGCTCTTCCACCAGATAATATCCACTCTGCCTGCCATTCAATCATAGTCTTAATCGGAACAGTAGGATAACCAAATGTTTTCATAGCCAAAGCAGAATTATTTAAGAAGGC
Source organism: uncultured Eubacteriales bacterium (assembly GCA_964345785.1). GTDB lineage: Bacteria > Bacillota > Clostridia > Caldicoprobacterales > DTU083 > UBA5454. The sequence goes on from CAYFSR010000232.1 coordinate 445, forward strand.
TGTTTCTGATTCTTCACCTTCAAAAATAACCTCCTTACCTAGAAGTTTTCCCAGTTCTTCAGCAGCATAGCGGGTAGAAACAGTCTCAGGACCAGTAATATTCATTATTGTAGCTGGTGAACCTGTATGAAGTAATGCACGAATAGCCATTTCATTGGCATCTCCCTGCCAGATGCAATTGAATACAGGCATTGATACTGAAATTGGTTTACCTTCCATGATCTTAGAAGCAATGTCATATAAAACACCATACCGTAAATCGATAGCAAAATTCAGTCGATAGATGAATACTGGCGTATTCCATTTATGGGATGCATTCTCAAATATTCTTTCTCTACCTAGACAAGACATGCCATATTCTCCATTGGGTAATGGGGTAACCTGCTCATCTGCTCCGCTGGAATGGATGGGTACCATGGGGTAAATGTTTCCAGATGAGAAAACTACGATATTCGAGCTGCGAAATCTTTCTGCTACATTAACTGGCAAGCCTACGTTCATTGCCCAAGTAAGATGCTCCTGACCACCCGTTCCAAATTTTCTACCTACCATATAAATTATATTGTCTACTTCAGGCAAGGAATTTAGGAATTCACGATCAGTTAAGTCTCCAGGAATAGTGTCCACACCATTATCATTAAGAAGCTTAACAGCTATAGGGTCAGTGAACCGGGAAACAGCAATAACCTTTTGCTTACCTCCAGCCTGGTCCACAGCCTTTTTTGCCAATAAACTTAATGTGGGCCCCATTTTTCCTCCTGCACCTAAAATCATGATGTCACCCTTGATTTTTGCGACATCCTCCAGCAATCTCTGAGAAGGAGTAGTTAACATTTCATCTAATCTTGCTTCATTCCACATGGTATTCATCCTTTCATGTTATGATTTTGTATGTCATTTTTCATTAAAATAATTTGGTTTTATTCGACTTTAGTATAGTCATTCCGAGTTCGTCGAGAAATCTTGTAAGGAAAGATCCTTCGCTAACACTCAGGATGACGATGTTAGCAGAATAACATTCCGAGTTCATCGAG
>CAYFSR010000233.1:0-1471 GCA_964345785.1 uncultured Eubacteriales bacterium
CTTTAGCAGTTAATCATTTAGTTTAGTGTATAAAATCAAATAGTCACGTGCTTTCAACACATAGCAAAACTGAAATTTCACAGTGTACATTATTAGTGTAATATGTTTATTCAGTCATTCTATTCCCATCGTAATCCCATTTGATAGTTGTTCCATCTGAATACAAGATTTGTAAATAATCTTCTTCTACAATCCAGCCCACAGCATTCCCAGAATTCTCATTAAAATCTTCATATGCCAAAACATATTCTGGGACACGATCATTCTGATTCTTCGTTTTGCTCCAGATTTCCTTTTCGGCAAATGTAACTTTATCAAAATCTGAAAAATCACGTCCACCATTGTCGTTACTTGTCCATCCGCATTCATATACTGCCACATCTGTGGTCATGGGAACATCAGTAATTGTTTTTGCGAACAATGTCTTTTTCACATTCATTGCTAAGGTTGAATTATTTTCAACAGAGAAATTTAGTTGCATTTGAGAATAGTTTGGTGTTGAATACAACACAAAATATTTATATCCCTCTTCCGTTTCATAACGAAACGCTGAATGAACTGTTATATCCTGACCTTGAACATTGAATAAAGGCATTCTTAAAAATTCAACAAATCCAATTACAATGGCAATAACAATCACTACGCTTATGAGTGTAAGCACACATTTTCTTCTTACCGTCATTTGCTTTTCTGTTTTTGCATAATCTGCTACTTTAGTCAATGTATCTTTTGTTTCTTTTTTCATAATCTCACTTTTCCTTTCACCATCAATGATTTCTTTGATGTCTACACCATAAAAATCAGCCAATTCTACCAAAATTCCCAACTCTGGCATCGTGTTCCCGTTTTCCCAACGTGAAACACTTCTAGAGGACACTCCAAATTTTTCTGCCAGTTCTTCTTGAGTCAAATCTTTTTCATTTCTCAAATTTCTCAAGAAATCTCCGATTTTAATTCTATTAACCATATGTTTCCTCCTTTCATTGTCAATTTTAATCAATTGCCTGTGAAAAAGCCACGTCAGAAAGTGAGAAAATGACGTTTAAACACTAGACAATTATGTCTAACTATAAAAGTAATACCGCTAAATACTAACAAACATCTTCCGTGCAGCATTTATATTTGTGCGATGTCCCATTGGTAAAACAAATTCAAGAATTCTGTTTACTATTATAGTGTATGATTATGAAAATTTCTACAAATTAACGCACAAAAGTGGCGACAAGGAGATATTTTACTCCCTGCCGCCGCTGACCTTATGCGAATATCAATTCCGTATTTACAATTTCTGTGGCTCTGCTACGGATGTTATTCATACGAGCAACCCACTCCATTTGGTTATCCGCCTTAAGTTTTTCTGTCACGCCTTCACGCTTTGCCATCTGTTTTACAAGCCGAAAAAACATATCCTCAGCCTGTTTGTCAATGTCAGCGAGATAGCCGTTCAACTTACCGCTTGTCAGCAGATTAA
>CAYFSR010000234.1:0-1405 GCA_964345785.1 uncultured Eubacteriales bacterium
TACCTTTTATATCTGAGTATTCACCCGCGTATATTTTAACAGGGCTTACAAAAGACATGCCGTGATTCATATCCAGCACATCGCCTTCTGCCTTATTCTTATTTAGATCCACCACGATTAGTTCAGAAACAACTCCGTCGATCATCATAGTGTAAGCGGTTGTAGAACCCACAAATCCTGATCCTATAATTGCAACTTTACCTTTGTTTAGCATTTTGCTTCACCTCATAAGTTAATATAACCAAATAACAAGGCTAATATCATCAATAGTTAGCGAATAGTTTAAGCGTCAGCTCTTTTACTTTGTCTTAAAAGTATAATGTGATAGAATGGTTGATGAAAATGGGTAACCGAGAAATAAAGAAAAAGGACCTAGAGGACTAACAAGGTGAAGGAAAATAAAAATATAAACATAGAAGTAATCTACAGTAATAGAAAGTCAATTTCCATGGAAATAACAAGGGATTTAAAAGTGCTTGTAAGAGCACCTTTTGGTATGCCAAAAAACGAAATTCAGAAGTTTATAGATGATAAATCTTCCTGGTTATCAAAGCACTTAATTCTTACGCAACAGAGAATCGAGATGCTTGAAGAACAGGAAAAAACCGTGGAAAAACTGACTATGGAAGAAATCCATATACTTGCTGACAAGGCGCTTAAAGTGATCCCAGAAAGAGTTGCATACTATGCTCCTATAGTTGGCGTAGATTATGGTAAAATAACAATAAGAAATCAACGTACAAGGTGGGGCAGCTGTTCAGGCAAAGGTAATCTTAATTTTAATTGTCTGTTGATGCTTATGCCTTCCGAAGTAATTGATTATGTGGTTGTTCATGAGCTATGCCATCGCATAGAGCTTAATCATTCAGTGAAATTTTGGAATGAGGTCCAGCGGGTGCTTCCTGACTACAAAGAACAAAGATTATGGCTCAAAAACAACGGCGGTGCAATAATGCGAAGGATGAGATAGTAATGGTAGATGTAGTAGCAGCCCTGATATGGGATAAAGATAAGTTTTTGATATGCCAGCGACCCGCAGACAAAGCTCGTGGCCTGCTTTGGGAATTTGTTGGTGGTAAGGTTGATGAAGGTGAAACTAAAGAGCAGGCACTAATACGTGAATGTAAAGAGGAGCTGGCTATAACTATATCGGTTGGTGATGTGTTTATGGACGTTGTACACGAGTACCCGGATATAACAGTACACTTAACGCTGTTTAATGCCAGCATAGTTGAAGGTGTACCTCAATTAATAGAGCATAATGAATTAAAGTGGATTGCCCCTAAGGATATACCAGAATATGTTTTCTGCCCGGCAGATGAGGAAATACTAAAGAAGCTGCTTAAGGGAAATAGAAAAGGTATCGAGATTATCTGAAAAAGGCTGCATAATTAGAAAAGGTAGG
>CAYFSR010000235.1:0-1392 GCA_964345785.1 uncultured Eubacteriales bacterium
ATTTCTATTTACTTCCTTAAACCAGACAGGTGTACCATAAAACACGAATTGCCTGCCAAGCAGTGTTGTAGTAAACTGAATCAATAAATTATCCTTGACAGGGATGTTCATAGTAGAGTAAAAACAGAGACCTCCAGCTCCAATGTCTCGTATAAGCACCAGAGTACTACCATAACCTACATCTTCTCCTTTATGCTTCAGTATAGTCATTGATGCCTCTAGGTATAGCGGAAATTCTAAACGGATATATTTCCGTTTCTGCTGCTCATTCCCGACTAGTGATGCTGACTCGCTTGGGATGCAAATCTTTTTCCTTAACAAATTTTTGTATTCATAAGATGGCATCGGTTTGCTGAAGTAATATCCTTGACCTTCAGAGCAATTATTACTAATTAAGTAGTTAAGTTGTTGTGACGTTTCGATTCCTTCTGCAATAACCCTTATCCCAAGCTTTTTAGCCAGGTTTATAATTGCTTCTACTATAAAAGCATTAGTAAGGTCAGATGGAGCAGTCTGCGTAAAAAGCTTATCAATCTTCAAAATGTCTATATTCAGCTTACTTAAGTATTCTAAAGAAGAAAACCCTGTACCAAAATCATCCAAAGCTACCTTGATGCCTATCTTATGCAATTTATCAATATTATCGCTAACCTGATCAAAGTTACTTATGGATACCCTTTCCAATATTTCTATAACAATAAAGTCAGGTTCCAGATCATGTTTCTTTGTAATTTCACAAATATTATCGACGAAGCCTTCCTGTAAGAACTGTATACTAGAGTAATTGATAGAAATCTTAATTGGCGGTAGTCCCTCGCTCAGCCATTCAGAATAATCATGACAAACAGTATTCAGAGTCCAGTCTCCCATTTCAAGAATGAAATCTGACTCTTCTGCAATCGTTATAAATTCTTTAGGAAGTAATGTGCCAAATTGGGGATGCTCCCATCGTATAAAAGCCTCCGCTGCAAGAATTTCATTTGTATGCAGGTTTATTTCTGGTTGATAATGAATTCAAAATTCATTGGCAGCAATAGCTTTTGCTAGATCGCTTCTCAAACGAGACCGTCTCACAGATTGTTTTGTTTGCTCAACGTAGATGTCGCTAGTAAAAGTGCTTTCTAAAGTAGTGGCAGTGGCATCATACATTTGAAGACCTCCTTAATTTACTGTAAATAATTACAGCTATGATAACCAGTGTTAAAGCTATTGTTCCACTACAAACTTATAACTTTGAGTCCACACCTTCGACAAAGTCCGCTATTATAACAAGTGTTTTACCAAATATATCTATGATTCTACTGCAATAACTCAGCTAGAAACCTAGCTGGAAACGCACCTTGATAACTTCATAAAATCCTATTAAACCGTTGGTATTACTGGACTACAAGC
>CAYFSR010000236.1:0-1382 GCA_964345785.1 uncultured Eubacteriales bacterium
CTATCACACGCTGTAGGCCTGTCAGCGGGACGACCCCATAGGAATGACTTCCTGACAGGCCGTGACCCATTAGCAACGCTATCTACGCTGCTATGGAGGTATCAGATAGATCAAGACCCCCCAATACTTTTGCTGGATCGTATTCCACATTCCTTGTGACGAGCGTATAAGCTATTCTTATAAATCTACCACATAACGCTATCAAGGACTGCTTCTTCTTTAATGGATTTTCATTTCTGCCTGTGTAATGCTTATGCAAAGCATTAAACTCAGCGTTCTTGGCCACAAGCGGAAGCATTGCTCTGAACAGTATAGCTCTTAACCTACTCCGGCCTCTTTTGGTAATCGTCGTCATTCCCCTGTGGTCACCTGAGCTATTCTCACGAAGATTTAATCCAGCCAGCTTGATTATCTGTTTTGGGTGAGTAAACCTGTTTATATCTCCTATTTCCGCCAAGAAGCCTGCTGCTGTCTTTATACCAATACCCTTAATCTCTAGTAGCCTTGCTGCTCCTGGAATAGTTAAGACCAGCTCTTCTAAGTGCGCCTCAATATCATCAAGTATGGTTTGAATTTCATCGTACTCCTTCATCAGCAGTCGCATTTCGTAAAATGCCATTTCAGTGCCCTCATTGACTCCAACGCTATACATGGCTGTTTCTTTTAGCTCTTGTGCGCGTTTTAGCCCTACAGCACGCTTTACTTCTGTTCTCCACATACTTACGATTTCCTCAGCCGATAGTTTTACTATCATGGCAGGGAGTGGTATCTCTGTTAGTGTCAGAAGGGCGGCTTTCCCTTCCCAGCTCTTGAATACATCTGTAAATTCTGGGAAATATGTGTCTATCCACCTCTGGACTTTATTCTTAATACTCCACGATTTTACCAGCCATTCTTCTCGTAGATTATTGGCTTTCCTTAGCTCTGCAAAGAGCCCCTGGGGCATGTATGGTATCTGGTATCTACCATCTTTTACTAGCATTGCGATGGTCTTGGGATCTTTACGATCGCTCTTACTCGGTGAATTGTCATCTAGTTCTTTTGCTTTCTTTACGTGATATGGGTTTACTTGTACTACCATATATCCTTGTGCCAGTATTTCTTGTGCAAATGTATACCAGTAATGCCCAGTTGGTTCCAATCCAACTATTACCTTATCTTTATTGTATTTGGCTGATACCTCATTCACCCACCCTATAAAGTCCTGAAAACCCTGGTACCTTGACTTGAAATTAATTGTCTTATCTAGTTCAATACCTCGCCAGTCAAATGCTCTTGCATAGTGCACCTTCTTGGCTATATCTACACCAATAATCAAGGTACTTTCTGTAATTTGCATAATTTTATAATTTTGGTTATACTTCATATGGAAGACCCCCTGT
>CAYFSR010000237.1:0-1360 GCA_964345785.1 uncultured Eubacteriales bacterium
GGATACTGGATACTGGTAGAATTATCCTTAAGGCTATGCGATGAAGTTATTGCTAGATACATGTAGGGGCAGAAGACCCTGTCTGCACAAATACTAGTTTTACGTTCTGCACGTAACTATAAACTCGTATCTCGTATCACAAAAGGATTGTATTATACACCAAAAAAAGATAACATATGAAGCAAGATTAATATTTAAAGGACGGTGTAAAACATGAAAATAGATTCTGATATTTTAGCACTAAGGCCGCAAGTTGCCTTTCATCGACGTTGGCTGCATCAATACCCTCAGATTGGATATCAAGAGGAAAAAGCAAGGGACTATATTATTAAATTTCTAGAAACACTGAATTTCGATGAGATTAAGATATTAGCTAAAACTGGTGTTAAAGCTGTAATCAAGGGAAAAGGTGGAGGAAAAACCTTCGCTTTTCGAGCAGATATGGATGCGTTGTCTATAACAGAGGAAACTGGATTGGAATATGCATCTCAGCATAAAGGCTTTATGCACGCATGCGGCCACGACGGTCATATGGCCATGTTACTTGGATTTGCCCAATGGCTGTCTGAGAACAAGGAATACCTGTCCCATAATGTAGTGTTGCTGTTCCAGCCCTCAGAAGAGACTGTCGGGGGAGCTTTGCCTATGATAGAGCAAGGGGGGTTACAGAATCCTGATGTAGATTGTATCTTCGGGTATCACATAATGCCAGAAGTTCCACAGGGAAAAATCGGTCTTCTATCCGGGCCGCTTATGGCATCCACAACAGAATTTACTATTGACTTGACAGGAGTCAGTGCCCATGGTGCTATGCCACACAAAGGAGTCGATGCTATACTAGCAGCTGCCCACTATATAACTCAAATGCAGTCGATTATATCACGTAGAATTGATCCATTTCAACAAGCGCTGATTACCATCGGCAAGCTGAATGGGGGAGAAGCTAGAAATATTTTAGCCCCCAATGTGCACATGGAAGGCACTATTCGTACCTTTGACGAGGATACTTCATTTTTAATAAAGAAGTACATGAAGGATCTGCTAAAAGGAATGGAAACCAGTCATGGTATTGGAGGAGAGTTCAAAGAATTGGTTTACTATCCTCCAGTGATAAACCATCAAGAATTGGCTGACAAAGTACGAAACCTAGTGCCTCAGGAAATGCTGCATCCAATCAACCCTATGACCATAGCGGAGGATTTCTCTTACTTTCAGCAAAGGGTACCTGGTTTGTTTATCTTCCTAGGAAGCAGGAATGAAGGAAAGGGCTATACCCATCCTTTACATTCCAATCAATTTCAATTTGATGAGGAAATCCTACTGACAGGTATTCAACTATATAAAAACCTACTATTAAGTT
>CAYFSR010000238.1:0-1338 GCA_964345785.1 uncultured Eubacteriales bacterium
CTGGTCTCGGAATGGGATTAGGCCTTGGACTTGCTTGCAGACGCGGTTTCGGTCGCGGTTTTGGTAGAGGTTCTGCGCTTAACCAGACCTCCTTAAAAACACAAAAAGAACTGCTCAATGAACAGAAAACCATGTTGCAAGATCGACTCGAAGTTATAGATAAGCAATTAGAGAACCTATAATTGTCATCAGGGATAACTGGAGGACGCTCTAGTTATTTCTGATTAGAATGGAGGTGATAATTATGGCGAGACCGATGAAATGGAGAAAAGTCTGTTTCTTACCTGAAAGCAATAGATTCGGGCCTCTTGATTCACCTGCCGACGCAGAAAACCATGTAAACATGACCGTTGATGAGTATGAAACCATAAGACTTATTGATTTAGAGGGTTTTACACAAGAAGAGTGCGCCAAGCAGATGAATGTGGCGCGTAGTACCGTTCAAGGCATTTATATCGAGGCCAGAAAAAAGTTGGCTCAATCATTAGTTAACGGAAAGGTACTATCGATTGAGGGTGGTGAATACAGGCTTTGTGAAGGATTGGGAAATGGCTGCGGTCGCAGCTGCTATAGGCATAGGCGTGGTCGGCGTTTTACACATGATGAGGATCGAGGTGGCTGATTATATATTCAGATAAAGTAATTGAACATTTTATGTGCCCTCAAAATGCCCATAGTATGACGGATGCAGATGCTGAAGGAAGCTACGGCGATCCTTCGTGTGGGGATTATATGACTGTTTATTTAAAAGTGAAAGATAAACGCATAGAGAAAATCAGCTATCTGGTGTTTGGAGAAGTTCTGGTTAGAAAAAAATATGATGTAGATGCACCTAACCTGCACCTTATAACTGGATGGAATGCTGAACCGGAAAAAACAGACTATTATGGGTTGTCAAAAGCGGAGATAAACACAGAACTATGCATTGAATGCAATCAATGCATACAAAACTGTCGGTTTGATGCGATCAATGCAGAACCGCACTATATGGTTGATCCTTTTGCATGTGAAGGCTGCGGCGTATGTGCGTATGTTTGTCCGGTAAAAGCGATATCTTTGGTGCCGGCAGTGGCTGGGGAATTAATGCTGTATTCTGATCGAAAAAAATATTTTCAACAGCACAGCTAAAAATGGGCAGTGGTACCTCCGGAATGCTTGTCACTGAGGTGAAAAAACAATTGAAATCGACAGCAGTTGATGCTGGGCTGGCTATTATTGATGGATCTCCCGGAATAGGCTGCCCTGTTATTGCATCACTTAGTGGCGTGGATATGGTTTTGATAGTAGCAGAACCTTCAATATCAGGTATTAGCGATATGGAGCGCATTATAAGTACAG
>CAYFSR010000239.1:0-1322 GCA_964345785.1 uncultured Eubacteriales bacterium
GTGATGACAAAAAGCAGATCAAGTTCGGTGTTGGTTGCGCCAATGGCCTAATAGTCGATGCTCAGGTTCTTTCAGGTAATATGGATGATAAAACATACAATAAAGAGACTCTAAAAGAACTTGATTCTACCTTGAATAATTTGAATGTAAACAAAGATAGTTTCTACTACATTGCAGACAGTGCCTTGTTCTCTGAAGAGAACTTAACGATAGCAGCTGGTAAGGAAATAAAACTTATTACCAGGATGCCTGATAATGTCCTCATTGCTAAAAATGCCATAGAAGAAGCTATCAGTCAGCTCGACGCTATGAAGACAATAGTCATAGAAAACTCAAAAAAAGATGGCTCCGCTTACCGTATAATGGAAAAGACCTGTGATTATGATGGTCATAATTTAGGATTGACCGTATGTTACTCAGAAACTCTTCGGCCTGCAAAAGAAAAGACGATCGGTAAGGCCGTAAAAAAAGAAACTGAGAAAATTGCTGGTATTATCAAGCCACTATCCAAGAGAGAGTTTGCGTGCGAGAAAGACGCTAATGTTGAAATTGCTAAGCTTAAAGATAAAACGCTGAAGAAGGTAGCCTTCCATGATGTAACATATTCAGTTCGTGCGGTAGAACGCCGACGCAGAGGGCGACCATCAATAACTAAAGTTGAAACTTCGCCTCAGAGATACAAATACTTTGTTGATATTACGTATGTCATCAACGAGCAAAAGATTATCAATGCTATAGAGCGGGCTTCCTGTTTTGTCCTTTGCTCAAATGATACTTCTCTCTCAGGGGAAGCTATGCTTAGAGAATACAAGACTCAGGATAGCGTAGAAAAGAAATTTCAGCAACTGAAATCTCCTCAATTTGTTAACTCGATATATCTAGAGTCTCCCCAGCGAATAGAGGCTTTCTCTTACCTGATGATGATTTGCATGCTTATTCTATCACTAACTGAGTATGTTGTTAGAAAAGGACTTCAAGAGGATAATGACTTGATCCTTGGTCCTAATAATAAAAAAATGAAGCGCCCTACCCAACGAGCTATTTATGATATTTTTTATGCTGTCCGCATTCGTCTTGTGCGACATCCTGATAAACCTTGGGAAAGAACCTTCACTGAACCACTTAGCGACTCAATAAAGAAGGTGCTAAAATACCTTCATATCCCGGATGACACCTTCATTATGGGTCGTCGATACTAGCTACTAATAGTTTTTCGAATGCTGCAATAAATCCTTGATTTTTTATTATGTATTAAGCGGAGTATGAGTTACAAGATAAAAATGTAGTTCGTTATATTAGTGTATAAATGCCTGATGCAGTAG
>CAYFSR010000240.1:0-1234 GCA_964345785.1 uncultured Eubacteriales bacterium
GGAGGTATTCAGTATGGTAATGACTGATCCGATCGCGGATATGTTAACCCGCATAAGAAATGCACTGGTAGAGAAACAGGGTGAAATTAAGGTACCGGCCTCCAATGTTAAGAAGGCCATTGCAGATATATTATCAGAAGAAGGCTTGATTAGGGGATATACCGTAATTGACGATGGCCTGCAAGGTGTGTTGAAAATTACTCTAAAGTATGCTCCCAATAATGAGCGTGTTATCAGTGGCTTGAAGAGAATAAGCAAGCCCGGTCTGAGAGTTTATGCTCGGAAAGATGAGATTCCAAGGGTGTTAGGTGGACTGGGTATCGCCATCATTTCCACATCAAAGGGTGTAATGACAGATAAGCAGGCTCGTAAGCTAGGTGTTGGTGGAGAGGTTCTTTGCTACATCTGGTAATGAGTATAATGCATAAATGAAATTAGCATAACGGAAGGCGGTGTAAAGATATGTCGCGTATTGGTAAGCTTCCTGTGGAGCTGCCCAGCGGGGTTACTGTTACAGTAGACGCTGACAACACTGTTGGTGTAAAAGGCCCTAAAGGACAGTTGTCACAGAAGATTCATAAAGATATACGTGTTGTTGTAGATGGAAACGTATTACAAGTTGAAAGACCATCCAACAGCAAGCCCCATAGATCTCTTCATGGATTGAGTCGTTCCCTAATTAGCAATATGGTGGATGGCGTAACTAAAGGCTTCGAGAAAACCCTTGAGGTTAATGGTGTAGGTTATAGAGCACAGAAACAAGGTAAGAAGCTGGTTTTAACAGTTGGATATTCACATCCTGTAGAGATACCTGAAGAAGATGGCGTTGAGTTTGACGTACCTGCCCCAAATCGAATTATTGTCAAAGGCATTGACAAGCAGAAGGTAGGAGCTATGGCAGCCAAAGTCAGAGGTACAAGAGAGCCTGAGCCATATAAAGGTAAGGGAATTAAATATGATTATGAAAGAATTATTCGTAAAGAAGGTAAAACCGGAAAGTAATAAGGGAAGGAGTGTAGCTTAGGTGATTACTAAGAAAGACAAGTATGTCTCTAGAGAAGCCAGACATGATAGAGTCAGGAGAAAAATTTCAGGGACGCCAGCAAGACCACGTTTAAGTGTATATAGAAGCTTAAACCACATTTATGTACAGATTATCGATGATGAACATGCAACAACCTTAGCAGCTGCTTCTACCCTTGATCCATTAGTAAAGGATCAAATTGCAGACAAG
>CAYFSR010000241.1:0-1180 GCA_964345785.1 uncultured Eubacteriales bacterium
GAGGAAGATTCAACTGCATTAAATCATGCATATTCCTTTTTAATGTTTTGCTACAGGGAGCAAACTCCTCGCCCAGCAGATACCCTAACTCCCTCCTGTTGACTGTTTTGGTTTGTTCGATATTCGTTATCCCAATCATAAAATACAGAATGAAGCTAGTGATCAGCTTTTTTGCTTCCCATGTTTTTGAAGAAAAAAACTCTTTCTTATCGATATACTCAAAGATTCCTGAAAACAATTCGTTTATCATTGAGCTGAAGATAAGGTAACCGGCATAGCGTGTGTAATTGCCTTTGCTACTAGCTTCCTGTGTGACTAAAGCAATATCTTCGCTTGGTTGTTCTTTTAAAAGATCATCAAAGCTGATTTGGTCATCAGGTGCGACTGGCTCTTTGGCAGGTGGTTTGATAGCTTCCGATACTATTAACATGCGAATAGTTCTCTCCGATAATGTCACTTCATATTTCTGAAACAGTTTTCTGTTTAATGAAGTCAATGTCATATGCGGATTTTTAAGTTGCTCAGACTGTATAAAACCTATCAGTTCATTATTGACTTTACCTGGATAATGAGCTGCCGGACGTAATCCTTCCAATCCGTTGGCATCATATGCAGAGATGTAGTTATACATGGTTTTATGGTGTAGTCCAAAGGCAGTAGCCAGGTCAGGAGTACTAACGAGCTGGTTCTTTGTCAGCGTAACAAGAGCGTTTATCTCTTCATACTTGCTACCTATCAAGTATTCTGCTATCAGAATATAGTCAATGTATATCTTTCGGTAGGGGGGTTCATTTATTACCTTGATTCGTGTGCCGATTTCATGAACCCATTTTCTATTAGAATCCCGATCTTTGATGCTCTTGTTTTTCACCATTGCACCCCTCTCCTTTATCATATATTATATCATTAAGGAGAAAGGATGAGAATACTTCGTAAAATTGCTAGATAAACTGAATATATGGAGTAATATGCGAGTATTTAGCTAGAATTGTGGATAAAATGTGCTTTATCCACGGGATTTTTCTGTTTTAGCAGGTGTAAGACAAAAAAGCTATATTTTGTGATGCCTGTAATCCACAGGTGTTTTATGGATATCCACAAAGTATTACGAATATTTAATATTTTCAAGGTGCCATTTTAGCTATATATTTTAGTTTGGGATGGTGTCCCGAACTCTGAA
>CAYFSR010000242.1:0-1165 GCA_964345785.1 uncultured Eubacteriales bacterium
CTATATGCTGTATAGTTTTCAAGATAAAGTAGTTTTGACACCTAAATCATATCATAGAAGAAATAATGACGAAATGCAATGTAAAATTTAATTATAATTAAGCTTCTTTAGAAGAAAAAATAATATTCTTTTTGTAGCAAATTAATGAAGTACCAATAAGCTTAGTGCCATTACAGCCATGCCGGCAATTAATCCATATATTACTACGTGATGTTCACCATATTTTTCTGCTGTTGGAAGCAGCTCATCGAATGAAATATATACCATGATACCAGCAATAAGAGCGAATGCTATTCCAAACATTGCGTCGTTGATAAATGTTCTTAGTATAAAATAACCTACAATGGCGCCTAATGGTTCTGACAATCCCGATAGAAATGAAAATCCAATAGCCTTTTTTTTATTACCTGTAGCGTAATAAATAGGCACTGAAACAGAAATACCTTCAGGTATATTATGAATAGCTATAGCTATGCCGATGCTAATGCCCAAAGTAGGATCTTCCAAAGCACCAATAAAGTTGGCAAATCCTTCGGGGAAATTGTGAATTGCAATAGCTAAGGCAGTAAGCAAACCTGTTCTATACAAGTCAGATTTTTTGTTTTTTTCAATTTCTTCACTATCTTTTAGCTCATCTAAATCTTGTACTTCATGAGGGTTTTTAGCGCTTGGAACCAGCTTATCAATAATTGCTATCAAAGCCATTCCTGCGAAAAAAGTAAATGTTGTATATGTAAAGCCCTTAGTAGGACCATATAAGTTTTCCAAAGAAGCCTTTGCTTCAGCGAACATTTCAATCATAGACACGTATATCATGACGCCAGCAGAAAATCCTAAGGCTGCTGCTAAAAACTTTTCATTGATTTTCTTTACTCTAAGGGCTATTAAACTTCCTATACCTGTTGAAAGTCCAGAGAATAATGTAATTCCAAATGCAAATAAAAGATTTTCTATACTGTAGTTCATTCTACGTCCCCCGTCTAGTTCATCATGTTTATATTTTCTTATAATTAATAACTATTGCTACTCACATTATTCACGTAAAAACGTCGGGACCCTGACCCCGACATATTAGCTAATCTGACGTGAATGATAATGATTATCAATTCCGCCCTTATAATATTAACTCAACTAAAACGCAAAGTCAATATAGAAAATGTTAAAA
>CAYFSR010000243.1:0-1157 GCA_964345785.1 uncultured Eubacteriales bacterium
TGAAAAGCATCGAAATTTATTGACAAGTCCAGTAATTCTGTGCTAGAATAATTTTTGTGTAAGCCGCACGGATATGGTTGAGAAATGCTCGAATTTGAGAGCATACCAGTATTCGGCGAGACTGGTTAGAGGAGGTGCGTTATTTATGTATGCTGTTATTAAAACAGGCGGGAAACAGTACAAAGTGCAAGAGGGTGACATTATCCGGGTTGAAAAGCTGGATGTTGAAGAAGGCTCTGTAGTACAGTTCAACGATGTTCTCGCTGTTAGCAACGATGAAGGTCTTAAAGTCGGTGCTCCTGTTGTAGACGGTGCAGTTGTAGAAGCTAATGTAGTCAGCCAGGGCAAAGCGAAAAAGATCATCGTTTTCAAGTACAAGGCAAAGAAAAACTATCGTAAAAAGCAAGGTCATCGTCAACCTTTCACGCAGGTTCAGATTACCAAAATCAATGGATAAAGTCGGTGAATGTCATGATACGAATTGTTTTCCTAACAGATTCTAAAGGTCTGATACAGGAATTTACCGTAAAGGGACATGCCGGATATGACGAGGCGGGGAAAGATATCGTCTGTGCTGCTGTATCGGCTGTAGTGCAAACCGCAGTTATCGGGCTCACGGACATTGCAGAAATTAAAATTAACCATGTTCAGGAAGATGGCCTGCTGAAATGCAGTCTGCCTAAGCAAATGAACATGGATCAACTAAGAGCCAGCAGTGTTATATTGCGCACGATGTTGGCAGGACTGGAAAGTATTCATAATGGATACCCAAACCTTATTTCCATAAGAGAGAGGAAGGTGGATTGAATGTTTACAATGAATTTACAGTTGTTCGCTTCCAAAAAGGGAGTTGGCAGCTCCAGGAACGGTCGTGACAGTGAGTCCAAACGATTAGGGCCTAAGAGAGCTGATGGACAGTTTGTATTGGCAGGAAATATTTTGGTTCGTCAAAGAGGCACCAAGATTCATCCTGGAACTAACGTTGGCAAGGGCAGTGATGATACCCTCTTTGCTACCTCAGACGGCGTTGTTCGATTTGAGCGCTTGGGCAAGGATAGAAAGCAAGTCAGTGTTTATCCTCAGGCAGAAGTTGCAGCCGCCCAGATATAAAATTTGTCTAAAGAACCACTGCAAAATATGAGCAGTGGTTTTTTGTT
>CAYFSR010000244.1:0-1144 GCA_964345785.1 uncultured Eubacteriales bacterium
ACAAAGCTTTGTTATTTCTTTTGAAAGATGCTGTCATTACGCCAAATTACGATCAGATTGCTGATTACATAAGTACACTTGGTCCTGACATAGCAGTACGAGATACAATTCCCCTGGAACCACTTCAAGCATTAATCAATAATTATATGGGTGTTGAAGAATTTTCATATCAATGGATGGATAATAGAGATGAAGTTATGAAGCTCTATAATGCTATTTTGAAAACAAATAGAAAGACTTATGAAATAGTTGCAAAGGGTCCATTGAAGTTTGCTAATTATGGGGGAAATGTTACACCATCAGTTATTGGGCGTAAGGTGTTTCGCGAGTTATATGTTCCTTGTTATAACGAGTGTGCAGAAATTATGCATAAGCATAATAAACTACTGGGCGTACATTTTGATGGAGAAAACAGCACGATTATACAGGATATAGCCGATACTGAACTGGATTATATTGAAGCATATGATATTGGAATGAATCCGGTTCCATCCTTTTCAGAGACGCAGAAAATATTAAAGGACAAGGTATTGTGGCTAAACTGGCCAAGTGCGTGGCACTTAAATGACGCTGAAACTGTAAAGAACCTGACGGTGAATATGCTTTCCGAAGCCAGCACCACAGATAATTTAATTATCGGTATTACTGAAGATGTACCAGCAGAACGGTGGCAGAACAACTTTACTGCAATTATGGATGGAATTGATATATTTGAATGTAAGCACAGTAGATGAAGACCTTATCGATTATTATAAATAGTATAAACATGGAGAAAAAAGTTATGGAAGATTAAGAGATACTGCTATTTTATAGGAGGATGAAGGCAATGGGAAATAAAATGTTGGTATATGGACATCGTGGAGTTGGAGAAACCCATCTGGAAAACACTATGACTGGTTTTCAAATGGCTGTAGACGGTGGTGTGGATGGTGTCGAAACTGATATTCAAATGACCAAGGATGGACATTTGATTTTAATTCATGATAATAAGGTTGATCGTACAACAAATGGTACTGGGCTTGTTATTGACAAAACATTGACTGAGATTAGGGAGCTCACTATAGGTCAAGGAAAAAAATACCCCTCCTGTCAGAACTCTTTGACCCTTCTACCAAGCATCCGGGCTTATTACTTAACCTGGAGA
>CAYFSR010000245.1:0-1134 GCA_964345785.1 uncultured Eubacteriales bacterium
TATCCTATTCTTATGGAGTCACCCATTAAAAGAACGTTTTTCATGTTTTTTCCTCTTTCTACTATAAAATATGCTAAGCATTATTTATCTATTTAACTATTTCTCAGCTTATTTTTCTACATTTATTCTGTTAACTTCTCACCTTATAATATTACTTTTCACTTTCACTTTAGCAATCTTACTGGACCTAGAAGGCCAGATGCTAATTTTGCCAAGCGTGTACGATTTGCATTGACATTTGTTACTTCAATGGTTAACACATGGCTTCCGGCTGGCAGCTTGCCAAGATTACAACTATATGGCGGCCAAGGTAGAACCTTGCAATCTTTGCCATCTAACTTGATTGCCGCTACATCCTCAACTCTTCCCAAATCTACCCATAACTCTTGGTCTTCTGCTAGCTGGAATTCCCGTTTGTAAACTGCTGTCCCTGCAAATGAAGGATAGCCAATTACTGTCCAAGGCAGAAGGTTGTTGAGTGTAACCGTGTTATTGTTAGCTTTAATAAATGGAAAAGAAGCATGGCTATAGCGATAATGGCATGTAAATGAACCGCAAAGGTAAGGTAATTCCTTTATCCACTGCTCACTTCCTGATGTTTCAACACGAACAACATTTAAGCTTGGCGTAGTGCCCCCATATACGGCATGACTAATATCAGCTACCCAATTCAAACAGTCAAATACACGCTGTTGTTGCCAGTTATCAATCGGAATGTCATTGACAAATAGCTTCCAACCATCTGAAAAACTGCTTTCCTCTATAATCAGCTTGGCATCTCCAGGTTTACCTGTGAACATAAAGCGACAATAATAGCTTTTTTCCTTCTTGTAATTACCAGCTTCTAAAGTCGGCTCTGCCTCTCTTTGCATGAGATCGAAACCAGGGGCAGAAAAAGAGGTTAGATGCCAGAAATTTAATGGTACTTGATTCGCGTCAAATTCCACAGTCCAACCTGTTGACAAATCAGCAACAGTCTCAAAATTTCTTTGCACTGCTATCTCCGGCAGGCAAGTTATATTTTTGGCAAAATTTTCAGAATCAAAGGATGTTTTCAACAAGATGCTGCCTCGAGGTGGAATTTTTACCTGAAGACCTAAAACTTCTCCTATAAACTCCTCTTCTCTTCGGTTA
>CAYFSR010000246.1:0-1105 GCA_964345785.1 uncultured Eubacteriales bacterium
TAATACTATTTTAATTATGAAACATAGACAAAATCCATTCTCTACCTGTAATGCTCTGAATAGTACTTTCTGTCAGTGAGCAGATTACATCACATAAGCGATCCACTACCTTTTCAAGAGTCCTAAAGACCTCGTTTTTAAAGCCAAGTTTACGAATTTCCTTCCAAATCTGCTCAATTGGATTCATTTCTGGTGTGGCAGGTGGAAGAAATATCAGGCTTATGTTTTCTGGAATAACAAGGGTTTTTGATTTATGCCAGGCCGCACCATCACAGACAAGAATGATTCGGTCATCGTTATATTTAATAGAAAGTTCGTTCAGAAATATATTCATACATTCGGTATTGCTATAAGGTAGGATAAGGAAACAGTTTTCGCCAGTCAGAGGTTCTACTGCACCGTAGACATAGCGATATTCACGGATATGATGACATGGAACACTTGGGCGATGACCAGGAAAGCACCAGCAGTATGTAGGCTTATTGATGCGTCCAAAGCCTGCTTCATCTTGAAACATCAGTCTAACTTTCAAATTTGTATATTTTTCCATTTCATTTTCAACGGTTGTGTTAATTTTTTTGAGGCTTCAATATCCTCATCACTTGCTTTGTTTGGATGCTTACTTCGTGGCATTACTTTCCTCCATCCATGCCTTTTCATCATGAGATAAATCGTAGGTATGGAGCTCTCAATGCCAGTCAGTTCATCATATGCAACCTTCATCTCAGCAACTGTGATAATCTGACCAGATTCAGCACGTTCCTTATACTGTTCTAGAAATTCTTCTTCCTGCTCTACTGATAGCAGTCTATTGTTGCCACCTTTTCTGCTGTCTTGGAGAGCCTCTATTCCCTCATTTTTAAATAGGGAAACCAGTTGACTGACTCGCTTTTCGTGGTATTGTGTCACCTCTGCTACCTGTTTATTGGTCATCCCTTCTCCTCGTAGTGCAACTGCAAGCATTCGATTATATGTAGCTACATTTTTTTCGGTCTTCATCCTCTCACGGATTTGTTCTGCTTCCTGCGGACTTATATAGTATGTTTTCGGCATTGTTTGTACTCCTCCTTTTACATACTATCATTGTATCATATATTCCAAAATA
>CAYFSR010000247.1:0-1102 GCA_964345785.1 uncultured Eubacteriales bacterium
ATAAATCTCCAGTATCATCTCTGATATTTGTGCATATGGATCCATAAGATTAATTTCTTGCAAAAAAGGGTCTAGCACAACAGTTATGGAAGCTGTAATAGGGGGAGCTGCTGTGGGAGCAGGTGTTGGAATAGAGGTAGGATTAGATGTTGGGTCCAGTATAATTTCACCAGAACATGCGCTTAAAAAGATGGAAGCAGTTAATAATCCTGTTAAAACGAAATCTTTGATTTTCAATTTCTTCCTCCTATCATAAATCAAGCATGGTCAAGCATGCCCTGATCTTCACCATAGTCAAATTTGCCTTCCGGTTTTAGGTTACCCGCCGTCATCTACCAAACACCAGCTCTGGCAATACGATTCTAATTTCTCTATCAGAATTCTCTCCTTGCCAATATACGATATATTTTACAGAAGCAGACACTGGCTTATAGTCCCTTTGAGCCAGATCTTCCAACTGCTGAATATAATAATTTGAAAACTTCACCACAACTTGACCTTTTGCATTTAAACAGCTTGTCCCATCAAGGATAAGCTTATCTCCACTTTGCAACTGTTGTATTACTGACTGACAGGACTCAAAATAGCTCAGCCAAATATCCTTATGTGTAAGCTGCATTGTAAGTTCTGTGGGGCGTGGATAAGAATTGCTATCCTTAATTCTTGACAGGCCCTCAGCGCGTATAGAACTAAAATAATCATAATAGTAATGTACGGCTAATTTGTACTTTGCTCTTGTTAGTGCAACATATAACTGCCGCTTGGCATCATCTGCTCTATCAGAGAAACTCTTTAGTAACAAAAATACGTTATCAAACTCTCTGCCCTTTGCTTTGTGTATTGTGGAAACATAGATTGTATCTGTTTTGTCTGTAAGAAAATCCTCCATCTTGGATTCTCGAATAAATACTTCTAGGTCCGACTTGTACTTCTTCTTGGTATTGGCTAGCTCAAAATCCTTAATCATATTCATGCAAAGTTCATAATTTGGGCTTTTACCATACCTGTCCCTAAAATTACGTTTTGCCTGATTCCACACATCATCATTAATAATAAACTCTTCTTCCCTCAAATTAAGCTGACTTAAAAAGAATCTCACTTC
>CAYFSR010000248.1:0-1092 GCA_964345785.1 uncultured Eubacteriales bacterium
GAATCCTTATTTCACGCTATAGAAATCCCTATAACGTAGTGTTTTAGGATTTCTAAATGCCAAATCTAGTATTAACTCTACTTTTTCAAGGTGATTTAATGGTGGATTCATAACAAACGAAAACAAATTTAAATACCCTTGTATCTTCTCCCTGTCGAAGCCTGTATGGGCATGTAGGAAGCTCTTCAATAAATAGTGGATCCGGTTTACTCTATCCAATGGGTTGTCTTTGTCGCTGAGGAGTTTTAGTTCTTTGGAATCATATGCAATGCTGTTTAACTGCAACTCTTCAACTAGCTTTTTATGTGCCTTCTCCTTGTCGTGGATTATAGTAGAGCCGGAAATTATATGTTCTTTGAAGAATTCATATGTTTTCTTTTGCGTTGGTTTGCCGTAGCCCTCAAAAATGCAAAGCGTTTGGTTTTTGTCACAGAGAACGCCAATGCACATTTGATTTGAAGATAATCCTCGGAGTTTTTTTCCTTCTTCTGTTCGTGATATGTCGCTGCTTCGCACACTGTAAAAAGTCTCATCAAACCATACTTTGTGGCTGAATACTAGGCTTTGCTGGTACGACTCTAACACAAGAAAAAGCTTTTCTAACCAATAACGTGAAGTTGTAAAAGCATTTCTGTTGTTCCAAGAATCTGCATTTATACTAACGTATCTGAAGATATTTAGAGTATACTCAATCCACTCGCTCAATGATATTTTGTGACCATCAAAAATAGTTCGAGTTACAGGGGTGAAAGTCTGCTTGCAATCCGAACACTTGTAGCGTTGTACTCCATTTTTCGTATACCCATTCTTCTTAATAATCACATTTGCGCAGTGTGGGCATTCATCTGGGATGTAGGAGTTAATCAACTGTGCTTCGCCAGTCTCTGATAGTACTGGATGACGTTCAGCATAATGTTCCCTATGGCGGTTATACAAAAACTCTTGCATTGGTGTACGACACTCCTTTTTATCCCATGGGGTTTTGAGCCGTGATTCGTAGTTAAATCGCTTCTTCAATTTCATCATCCTTCAGTTGGCTATTTGGATAACGAAATTATAACATTATCAGCACCACTGTGCAAATGAGGATTT
>CAYFSR010000249.1:0-1087 GCA_964345785.1 uncultured Eubacteriales bacterium
AAAAATAGGCCCAAAAATTGTTCCTTTAATAAACCTCAGCGTCTGACCAGTCTTTAAGGTTTTAACAACTGCTGAAATGCTCTATGTCCTGTGCATAACACCTTTTATTTATGTGGATAACCTTATGCGCTTTGAACAAGGCTTCGCATTTTTTCTGCTTGGCCTTCCTTTATTCTACCTACAGCCATCGCCAGCATCACACATAATGCTATACCACATCTTACCCTCATCTTCTTTATCCCGCGAATGTAGTGCTTTTCAAAACCAAACGATTCATCAAGTCTACCGTTTACTCTTTCAACAGCTGTCCTCTTGTTATAGGTTCTTTCCCATTTATAACTCGCTCGGTCAATTGGTGTGAATATCCTACGATCTATATCAATATCAATTCGAATCCCTTGTTTTACTTGGCACTTGTCCATGTACTTGCATTCTATTCCATAGTGTTTAGCTGGGCAGAGTTTTTTTAAAGTTCCGTGGGTTTTTCTATCCTTTTCAAAGCCTCCTACGCACATCTCTCGTTCTTTACCTGTTTCCATACAAACGCAATATACAGTGCCTTTGTAGTCATAAATTATGTTCTCATAATCCAGTAACTGCCGTGTATTATCTGAACCCTTCCACATATTACGAATATCAATAACAGGCTTTATTTCTAGGTCATCCCATAATTTTTCGAATAACTTTGTGTCATCATAGCCTCTGTCAGCTTCCAAAGTCTCGCATCCGTCTACTATCTCAGGATGCACTTCCTTAAGCTCATCTATCATTTTATGAGCTTGTTTAACTTCTGATGTAGAGGCTTTTGTTAATTCATAGGCAACAGGTAATTCATAGTCAGTATCCACTATTAGATGCAGTCTGTAGCCAAACCACGACACTACTTTTGACCACGCTGTTCCATCTTCCCGGATTCCTTTATACTCCTTCTTTCCCCAGTTTGCGTCCAGATCACGCCGTCCGTCTTCTTCGGTATCCTTACTCTCTCCAGTAGAAAGGGATGAAATCGCTTTTCCGTCTATTGCCAAATTCTTACCGAATCCAGGCAATAACTCTTCCAGTTCATTTACCAAATAGTCAAATATTT
>CAYFSR010000250.1:0-1078 GCA_964345785.1 uncultured Eubacteriales bacterium
TACATGAGGTACAACACTATGATAAGAGTTTTTCAACTGTTCTGCAAGCTAAATTTTCAAATTGTTTCTGCCGAGAGCCTATACAACAAATTTATGGCTGAAATCGATCCTAAGAAACACAGTTGTCCTTGGTGCAATACAAAGACCCCTGATTGGAAGTATCATGCTGACTATGAGCGCTGGTTAATCTCTTTTGAAGGTGGAGTCGCTGTTACATACCGCCTAGAGGTATCAAGGTACAAATGCCCATCCTGCGGACATACTCATGCAATACTACCAGAATCGATTATACCTTATCAGTGCTACAGCTTTCTGTTTATCATTGCAGTTATGAGAGATTACTACGCCCGTACACTAACCGTAGCAGATATCTGCACCAAGTACAATATTTCCATATCAACACTTTACTCATGGAAAGAGCTTTTCCTCAGGCACAAAAAGCTCTGGCTCGGTCTCTTGGAAGATGCATATACATCGTCATTGGATTTCCTGAATTCATTTTATGACACAAGCTTCCGGTATGACCTTGAAGAGTTTTTTCAGATAGTGAGGATTTCTTTTTTGCAAGGTGCAAGTCAGATGAAAAAGGCACATCCTGCTCCGGTGTAAACCATCTGAAATTTAATTTATACCCTTTCACATAACATCGGAATTCTTTTCCGCTCCTGCCCTTGCTAAGATATCTGCAGGAGGTGATTTGTGTCATGAAAGACACTTTTAACGACAAATCTTACAGCGATGCAGTAAAAATTGCTCATTTACGCTTTGCTGTCATAGCCCCGGTAATACAGGGGCTATTTATCGAACCTACCAAGACGGCTTACTACAAAAATGTAGCTGAGAAAACTTTTAAAATGCCCAATGGTAGAGAAATATGCTATAACTACAATACCTTTGAAAAGTGGGAGGCCGATTACAAAAGAAACGGGATGGATGGACTTATGCCCAGGTCCCGTTCCGACTCTGGAACATCTCGTGCTCTTCCGGACACAGCCATTGCAGAGATATTTCGGCTGAAAGAGCAGTTCCCCCGCATTAATGCGACACTCATTTACACGAAGCTCGTCGCTGATGGCTT
>CAYFSR010000251.1:0-1044 GCA_964345785.1 uncultured Eubacteriales bacterium
TAGAAAATGTTAAAAGTTCACGATCTATTTCTTCCAGAAATAACAGCATTGGGTAAAGTTTTGTCGAAGGAATCTGCGGATAGCACTTCACAGATTTTCATAATATCCTCCTCAGAATAAGTCTTCTGGAACTTCTTTTTAACCTTTTTCAAGTAGGAAAACCGTATTATTGATTGGTCTTCAAGCCATTTAATGCACGCCTTGCTGAACCTGTGTTTCTGCTTGGAAATTGCTTCATTCAGCATAATATAAGAACAGTCACGGATAACACGTTTTAATAAAACAGCTTCTTCTGAATTAAAACAGGCTTCATTTGCAAAGAAGGCATCAATAAAGTTAACTAATTTATAAACAAGATTGTCTATCTTATTACAATTTTCTAGCTGAGAAAAAATTGTCATGTGAGAATTACTAAAGTCCTCTTCTACGTCTTGTAAATCATCGATCAGCTGAAGCAATACCCCATATGAAAACATGAAATTTGCTTCCTCTAAGCTAAGATCACCCCTTACCAGATATGCGTCTGCCAATACAGAGCTGCCACCTTTTTCAAATGATATCCCCAGTATGTCTTTTTCGTAAGGTATGGTTTTCTCCTTTTGCTGTATCAGACTTTGATCTTGTGCACTGTGAATAGCTAGAAGGCTATCATATACTTTTGGGTACTTACCTCTGTCGTACTCTTCTTCAATCATCTCTATTAGCTTGTGTATATTTTCTTCGACAGGATTAATGGGCTTATCAGCCTCTCCATTAATCCAATGAAGGAATCTTTGATTAAAATCGAGTTTATCTTGAAATGATATGGTAGAATCGTCTAGGTAATTATCGCTATAAGGATAAAGCATACTATATGCAAATATGGCAGCTGTTAATTTAACCTCCATACCATATAGGATCTGTATGCTATTCATAATCCATACATTGCGTATAGCCTGAAAAATATCTAATACACTCATTTTTGAGTCAAAATTTTTGACAGCATTAACAAAATCATTTGTAACCTCACCGTATCCACTGTCAATGAAGAAATCGATAAGGCTG
>CAYFSR010000252.1:0-1025 GCA_964345785.1 uncultured Eubacteriales bacterium
CTCCTGATAGACTATGTTTGCAGGAAACAAAAGCCCATTTTTCACAATTAGGTGACGAGTTAACTAAGATAGATGGTTATGAATCCTATTGGAATGCGCCTGCTCGAAAAGGATATAGCGGAGTTGCTACCTATACGAAAGAAAAACCCTTGTCTGTACGCTACGGCATTGGCGTTGACCGTATAGACGAGGAAGGCCGCATTATAGTAACGGAATACCCATGCTTCACCTTACTTAATATTTATTTTCCCAATGGACAAAAGGATCAGGAACGACTGGATTATAAGTTAGATTTCTATGATGAAGTGTTGGAATATTGTAATGAACTAGTCGCCGATGGAAAAAAGGTCATTATCTGTGGAGACTTTAATACGGCTCATCATCCTATTGACTTAGCAAATCCTAAGGCCAATGAGAAATATTCGGGTTTTCTACCCATTGAGAGAGAATCTCTTAGTAAGTGGATGGACAGCGGATTTGTAGATAGCTTTCGACATTTCTATCCGGAAACAGTAAAATATAGCTGGTGGAGTTATCGTATGCAAGCCAGGCCAAAGAATGTGGGTTGGCGTATAGATTATTTTCTCGTTTCTAGCAATATGCTTGATGATGTTAAAGATGCTGAAATTCGCAATGACGTAATTGGCTCGGATCATTGTCCAGTTGTTTTGCATCTATAGAAATAAAGCAGTAAAGTAGGGGGAAGATTATGAAATGCAGGGTTGGCTGTGGTGCTTGTTGCATTGCACCCTCTATTTCCTCTTATATACCGGGTATGCCAAATGGTAAACCGGCAGGTGTGCGCTGTATTCAATTAAATGAAAACAATTACTGCAAGCTGTTCGGGCAGAGTGAAAGGCCGGCTGTATGCAAGCGCTTTCAAGCTTCTATGGAAATGTGCGGGCAAACAGCCCAAGAGGCTTATACTTATTTAAAAGAACTAGAAGAAGCAACAAAGTAAATAATATACAAAATATTAACGAATAGCTAGTAGTTGGAAGAGAGGAACATTATGGAAAATATAA
>CAYFSR010000253.1:0-1023 GCA_964345785.1 uncultured Eubacteriales bacterium
AAGGGAACAAAGCGATTGGAGAGAGTTATTAGTGAAGAGAAAAAGACCATGGTTAGCCATTATATTAGGCAGTAGTTTGCTTACTATCCTTGCAATTGATGTTTATTTATTGCTAACTTTTGAATTTCCTACAAGGTTGATTCAGAAACCAACCCGCCCTCCAATCGTCGAGCCTCAACAAGTAATAGAACAAACACCCATTATAAAGGATGATGTGGATACAGTAGATGACGGCGATAAGATAGATGTAGACGATAAAGACGAAATCCCCCAATACGTGGATAATGAGCCCGGGGGTTCAACTGATGACATTCAGACAGGGCAAAGCCCGGGATCAGATAACTATGTCCGAGAAGTACCTATCCAACTGGATACAGATATGGAAAATCACCTTGCACTGTTCCGGAATAATGCTAGAATGCTTGTTCAAGAATTCCCTCAATCCTTTATGATAACGATGAACTCATCAGATTTCGCATCAAGCGGAAAAACAATTGCACTTACCTTTGATGACGGTCCAGATAGCGGCTCAACTTTGGAAGTGGTTAATATTTTAAATGAATACGGAATACCGGGTACTTTCTTTTTGATTGGGCAGCAAGTAGACAGTTACCCAAATACAGTAGAAGCCATTTTGGATGGAGGTCATACATTAGCTAATCACAGCTGGAGTCATATGCGACCTACAGACATTAGCACAGATCTTTTAATGAATGAGACAGATAAGGCGCAAGAGGTGATTACCAGTTATAATGTTACTACTAAACTATATAGACCGCCTTATGGATTGGTGAAACGTACACAAATGCCAGCATTAAGAGAAGCTGGTTATAAGGTCGTCAGTTGGTCTGTCGATTCCATGGATTGGTATTTCACAAATCCAGATCAAATTGTTAAATGTGTGGTAGAAAACGCCCATCCAGGAGCTATCGTTCTCATGCATAGCGCTGGTGGGAGTGATAATAGGAAAGCCACAATAGAAGCCCTTCCTATTATCATAGAAACTCTTCAAGAAGAAGGGTA
>CAYFSR010000254.1:0-1016 GCA_964345785.1 uncultured Eubacteriales bacterium
TTCAGAGTTCGGGACATCTAATTGATACAATACCAAAAAAGCGCATCAATATTTAAAGTTTATCACGAGAGGTTTGTTTTCTTGTCCAAGTGTTTTGGGTGATGACTGGTTTATTCTATCTATCAACTTCTCAGCGGCCTTTTGATAGGCTGGAGTTTCCAGAGAATTCAGATAAACAGTATCGTGATACTCGCCTTCCTCGTAATAACCACCTACTTGGGTAAGAACTTCAAGAAACTTGGATAGTTCTCTGTAGTCCTTGAAATACTCCTTGGAGATATCTTTTGCTCGACATCGCATATTGTATACAGCAGCTTTTAAGGAATTCATCAAATTGATCTTTGAAAAATTAATATAGGTATACTGGGAGCCATCTTTCTTGGTATATGGTATAGAAGCCGGTATCTTAAGCCACTCATCATCTATGGTATCAATCTCATTTGATGTTTGCTCCAAAGCAGATAGTATTTTCTGATAACTTTTGCTGGAAAGATATTTTTCAAAAGTAGGCTTTCTCTTCAATGTAAAATACCTCTCCTCAAATTTCTCTTTCTTGTACTCTAGCTTCTCATACGCCTTCAATAGTTTGATTTTCCTATCTAAAAGATCGGTATATTCAGGGTTGGGAATATAGTAGGCATCTTCTTCTGTTCCTGTCTCCAAGCCATGAGTCTGATTTATGTCTACCTCCGTTAAGGCGTATTTGAAAAAGTTTTCTTGCTTCCAGCGCTTCAGAAGAAACATTACTGCATCTAGCGGCTGGTAGATACCCTTTGCATTATTAGGAATATCATAAAGAATGGTAATCTGTTTGTCTGTCTTCTTGTTTAGGATTACCGCCGCATCAAAGGGTTCTTTAGCTTTGGTCATTTTGTGAGTGGTATAAAGGATACCATATTCACACTGTTTTCTTTCTGTTTCAAGAGTAAAGGTTTCCTTAAATGCATCTTCCGGTCGGTCTTTCGTTTTACCAGACTTCCAGGTAACCCAGCAGACACCCATCCTGCTGAGTTCAT